>NZ_PVWF01000236.1 GCF_003003995.1 Pleurocapsa sp. CCALA 161
ACACCCGAAAAAGCAGGCAAATACGAGTTTACTTGCGGGATGAATATGTTTCGGGGAGTCGTTGAGGTTTTATAATCATTAGGAGATTTACTATGTTAACTCAAGAAAAACCAAAACTAATTGGTGCGATCGCCAAGCAAAGTGATATTCCCATTAGAACCATTCGCTATTACGATGATTTGGGTTTACTCAAGACTAATGGTAGAACTGAAGGCGGCTATCGTTTGTTCGACTCGGATGTCTTTGTTCGTTTGAAATTCATCAAACGCGCACAAAATTTAGGATTGAGTTTGTCGGAGATTAAAGAGTTTTTAGAAGTACATGATCGAGGAAACTTACCTTGCGACCATATTAAACTAAAGCTGGAAGAGAAACTGCTCGCGATCGAGCAGCACATTCAACAACTCCAAATTCTCAAGCAAGAGTTAAAGGGACTTTTATCTGGTTGGCAAAAAATTCCCGAACAGCCTGAAGAAACAATTTGTCCGATTATCGAGCGAGCGGATATCCCTTAAAAAAGAATTATGGTTGTAATGGTTCGATCGGCTATAAACTTTATAACAATTGCTGACAGATTTGCTCAAATCGTTATTGAATCAATTTCGTAATCTACTGTATCCATTAGTTTCCCATTAATATCTCCCACTCTAGGTTGAATTGCCTGATAACAACAATCTGTTAAAAACAAGACAAACTCGGTCAAGTTGCCGAACTGAATTTGTACCGACAAAAATTCTTCGCTTACGCGCATTGGTGGAACTGCCGTACCTTTGGCATAATAAACAACAGGTTGTCGTGCATCTAAACGAATCATGCCGTAATATTTATCTTTACCATCATTTACAATAAAAATTGGCAGCAAATCGATGAGACAACGACCTAACTTAAGATGACGATGCCCTGCCCAAGCATAGTTTAGAGGTAAAAACTTAGCAATAATTAGGCGTTCGCCATATTGCAGATGAAGTTCATTTTCTCTACCAGATAATTCACCGTGCCATTTGTTCTTCAATCTGATTAGTCTATCTGTAAAGCTTATATTTGTTGGTTGACCAGATAGCCCATTATGCCATTGATATAAATCGTACACATCATTGGGAAGTGTTGGGAAACCTGCGTTCAATTTATCGATCTCTGTACGAGTCAAACCCGATTGTAAACGATTTGCAACTTCTTTAGATGTAGTTTGCTCTAGAACTCGATCAAAACGGTTGAGTGCTTCGGTTAATTTAATCATCGCTATTCTTTAAAATCGAAACTTATTTAATAACTAAGACGAATAAAACTGCAAATTCGTGACAAAATAATTTTTAAATAAAACTTGTCTTGTTCGATAACAGATTACAAAAAAGTGGGACGGGGACGAGTGATATGAACTTCGCTGAGGGCTTTGAGATTTGCTAACATTTCTCGTACCAAGTAAGGAATTATTCCTCGCCATCCATTATTGAACATTTCTTCCTTGTACGTACACCGTCGAAATAGGCTTCATCATTTTCCGTTCCACTTTGATATCTTTAAATCCCGCCATTTCCAGATAGCGTGCGAACCTTTCTCCCGCTTCAGTCGCATCATCTTCTGTAGCACCAGGAATTCTGGGCTGGTGAACGAGGGCTATGATTCCTCCCTTGCGCAACTGCTCTCTTAGCTTTCTCAGCACGTCAGTCTTGTTATCCCAGTTATGAAAGTTATTAACAGCCAGAATCTTGTCAAATGGGTCATCGAAGGAGGGCAATTGCGATACCGAAGTGAGAACCAATCGCACTCTTCCAGCCGAAATAGCGCGTTGATTTCTTTTTGAAGCTTGCCTGAACATCACTTCAGAATGATCGATACCCCAAATAACACCGTAGATCGCAATTTCACTTATCTTTTGGATCGTTACTCCAGGCCCGAAACCGATTTCCAGGAGGCGGTCGGAGGGTTGCAGGTTAAGCAGGGAAATTGTCCACTCATTGCGTTCAAGATTTGAGGGTCTATGTGCCATGATGAAGCCAGCGATATTCCCAAAAAATCCTGTGGGACGGGCGAATTGTGCTACAATTTTGTCTACAAGACTCATAAGACACCTCTCTAACCGTTTTGTCGCCAGAATACAGACACACAAGGCAAAACGGGCAACTATTTATTATGCGGAGACTTTCTGTATATCCACCCTATAGGTCATGATATCCAGAATTGTTCTTTAGTGGTATTGAGCCAGAAATTTTCTAGACATCATACTTTGGTAAGGGATGCACTACCTTTACTTCTAGCGTACCAACAGCATATTGTTCATTAAGAAATATAATCGCCCGTTCTAATCCACAATAATTCAACTTCAAACTACTTCCCAGCACCGAAGCCGTAACCATTTGATTAGGTTTAATCGGTATCTTCACGAGCGACCCCGCGTTATGCGTAGCGGTATACCACAAGGGTACAACGTCCTTTAGGACGGCGTAAGACGTTTACACCGCATAGTTTGGTGCAAGGGAATGCGCGAGTATATCTTCAGAAAAATTAATAGTCAACTGACCATGCAAGAAGATAGTACAGAATGGAAGTGCAAATGGCTGTGAGGTTGCTGCATTAATCTCTCCAAAGCTTGATCGTGCTGATGATATTCGTCGTGAATGTGTTCGTGTTCGTGCCAGAATCCTGCGGTTAAATTTTTAGGTTTGAATACAGTCTCTAAAACTACTAACAAAACTATTATGATCGCAGCACACCCAAAAAAGTTATATTCTGTTAAATGACTGCCCAGCCAACCTGCAAGAGGATAAGAAAAACCCCACCATAGATGACTCCAGGCAAAGTGAGCGCCATAAACTTTTCCCTGCGCTTGTGTGGGAATGCGATCGGCAATTAGCATCTGAGTTGGCAAATCTACTAAAGATTGTCCCGCCCCAGCGATCGACCACAGCAGCAGTAACCAAGGTAAATTAACAAAGTTGGCAGGTAAGAGGGCAACGGCGATCGCGATCGCGCCAACTCTAACTAAAGTCGTCCATTCTAATTTTTGACTCAAGTTGCCAAACATCACCGAAGCGATCGTTGCCCCAATACCGAATGCTGCCATTACCCATCCATATTCAACATTACCTAGCTTAACTATGATTGATACTTCAGTTGCGATCGCACTAACCGCTACTAGCTCTCATTTAAATAACAATGACAATCTGGCTTTTCTATCAACGAATCCGCCAAA
>NZ_PVWF01000081.1 GCF_003003995.1 Pleurocapsa sp. CCALA 161
CAATAACCAAAGTACGTGAGTAAGTAAAAGCTTTAGTGTTTTTACCAAATGCTTCAGCTAATGCATCAGCTCCCGCTACGTTGTAAGCGCGTTTGTAGCAACTCCAGTCATGTCCGCCTTTTACTTCAGTTTCATTAGCGGATTCGATGTATTGTAGATCGGAAATAATCATGTTATTTTACCTCCTGTGGTTGCAGGGTTAATCAGAGCTTGAGTGCAGTGAACTACATCAAGATGAATTCACTGCGATTTAAAATTAACTATCTAGTAAGACTCAGAGTAGGAACTAGAACCTGCTCCACTGTAGTTACCTTCAATAACCAAAGTACGTGAGTAAGTAAAAGCTTTAGTGTTTTTACCAAATGCTTCAGCTAATGCATCAGCTCCCGCTTGGTTGAAAGCAGGACGTACGCCGCCTTTTACTTCAGTTTCAGTAGCGGATTCGATGTATTGTAAATCGGAAATAATCATGTTATTTTACCTCCTGTGGTTGCAGAATTTATCAGAGCTTGAGTGCAGTGAACTACATCAAGATGAATTCACTGCGATTTAAAATTAACTATCTAGTAAGACTCGGAGTAGGAACTAGAACCTGCTCCACTGTAGTTACCTTCAATAACCAAAGTACGTGAGTAAGTAAAAGCTTTAGTGTTTTTACCAAATGCTTCAGCTAATGCATCAGCTCCCGCTTGGTTGAAAGCAGGACGTACGCCGCCTTTTACTTCAGTTTCAGTAGCGGATTCGATGTATTGTAAATCGGAAATAATCATGTTATTTTACCTCCTGTGGTTGCAGAATTTATCAGAGCTTGAGTGCAGTGAACTACATCAAGATGAATTCACTGCGATTTAAAATTAACTATCTAGTAAGACTCGGAGTAGGAACTGGAAGCAGCTCCACTGAATTGACCTTGAATAGTTAAAGTACTTGTATAGGAGAAAGCTTTAGTGTTTTTACCAAATGCTTCAGCTAGTCCATTAGCTCCCGCTTGGTTGAAAGCACCACCAGTAGCTTGTACTTCAGTTTCGTTAGCGGATTCGATGTACTGTAGATCAGAAATAATCATGTTGTTTTACCTCTTTATTGTTTCTTGTTGTGTTTACGTTTGTGTTTGAGATTTTATGCAGTGAGAGAAATTAATTAGGAAAATTATTACGTCACTGCGATTTAGAATTAATTATCTAGTAACTATCTAGTAAGACTCGGAGTAGGAACTGGAAGAAGCTCCACTGAATTGACCTTGAATAGTCAAAGTACTTGTATAGGAGAAAGCTTTAGTGTTTTTACCAAATGCTTCAGCTAATCCTTCAGCTCCCGCTTGGTTGAAAGCACCACCAGTAGCTTGTACTTCAGTTTCGTTAGCGGATTCGATGTATTGTAAATCAGAAATAATCATGTCTTCTTGCCTCTTGTAGTTTTATATTTTGGTTGGCAGAAACAATAAACTGTTTGTTTTGTTTCTATGTAAGTAAGATAACTTGATTAAAATTCTAGATGTTGCCAATTTGGCATTTATATTTTGCTTATTCGCATAATCATAATAGATAGGTAGCTTTTGCCTATAGACAGAGGGAAGTTCTGGACTATTTGAGTAATTTAATTTACTACTTAGTTTTAATACTGCTAAATATTCCTCAGAGCAATTCAGCCAATTTTGATTTTTAGCTATCTGCACTAGCTAGATACTTACACATCAAAAAAATAACCTACGTATAAGTCAAAGATGGTCAAATTTAACAACATAGAAATAGCACCAGATGAAATCAGTGTTTATCTTCAGCAGGGGTTCAAGCTAGGACAAATATGTAGCGAAATTTTACATCAGAAAATTATTAGCGAAGCTGCTTCTAGTAGAAATATTAGCGTCAGCGAAGCTGAAATTGAAGCCGAAGCCAATAAAGTTCGCAGTTCTCTGCGTTTGGAAAAGGCAGCAGACACCTTAGCTTGGTTAAAGGATAATTTACTCGATCCAGAACAGTGGGAAATTGCGATTAACAATCATCTGATGCGACAGAAACTAGCACAGCATTTGTTTGATTCTCAAGTGGAAGCATATTTTGCCCAGAATCGCCTAGATTTTGACCGATTTGTGCTTTATCAGTTAGTTGTTCCCTATGAAAAACTAGCTCAAGAACTTTTCTATCAAATAGAAGAAGAAGAAATTAGTTTTTACCAGGCGGCTCACCTCTATGATATTGATCGCCAACGTCGCAATGTATGTGGTTTTGAAGGGGAAGTACACCGCTGGAACTATCCTCCTGACATTGCTGCTATCATCTTCAAAACGCCAGTTATGATTGGAGAACTAATCCATCCGATTAAATCTAATCAGGGCTACCATCTGTTTAAAATTGAAGATTACTTGCCCGCACAGCTGACGCCAAAAATAAGACAAGAGATTATTGAGCGACTATTTGAGCAGTGGCTTAATAGTGAATTAAGTTACCTAATTCACAATCAACTCGCCCCTAGCAAGGAACAATTGACTCAATAGCAAAAATAATGTGTGATCAGTCAAGTCAAGATTCAGGCTATAGACTCAACTGCTGTTTAGCTAGTTCATAGTAAAGTCCATTGAGGGCAAACAGTTCTTCATGAGTTCCTTGTTCAACTACTAGACCTCGATCTAAGACCACAATGCAGTCTGCATTACGGACTGTGGAAAGACGATGGGCAATAATAAAAGTAGTACGGTGTCGAGAAAGACGAGCTAGATTGTCTTGAAAACGCCTTTCAGACTCTGTGTCGAGAGAACTAGTTGCTTCATCTAAGATTAAAATCGGCGGATCTCCTAAAAAGGCGCGAGCGATCGCAATTCGTTGACGTTGACCACCAGAAAGATTATCTCCCCGCTCACCAACTTTGGTGTTGTATCCCAATGGTAAAGACTGAATAAAAGCATGAGCTTCTGCTAGTTTGGCAGTAGCAATTACTTGCTCTAGGGTAAATTCAGATCGGTATAAAGTAATATTTTCTAAAATAGTGCCTGAAAATAGATAGCAGCTTTGTGGCACAACTCCCATTTGCGATCGCAAAGATTGTAAAGAAATATGCTTAAGATTGTGTCCATCAACTGATATATTCCCATTTACGGGTTGATACATTCCCTGGATCAGCTTCACTAGCGTGCTTTTTCCCGATCCACTCCGACCAACAATCGCGATCGTCTGCCCTGCTCGTACCTTCAAAGTGATGTTTTGTAATATATTTCTTTCTTCATCACTTTCGTAGCGGAAGGTAACATTATCCAGATAAATATCGCCGTTTAGTTTGGGCAGGACTAGTTTATCAGATTGAAGCGGTTCTTCGGTTTTGGCATCAAAGACATCATTAAGTCTTTCTACTGAAATAAATACTTCCTGTAATTCATCCCATACTCCCACCAACACCAGAACAGGACTAATAATATAGCCTTTCATCATATTGAAGGCGACATACTGACCAATACTTAGTTCTCCTCTAATTACTAAAGTCGCGCCATACCAAAGCAACGCAGCTCCACCAATAGTATTAATCATGTTGCTTAAAAAGCCAAGATTAATTGCCAGTTTTTGCCCCTTGAACTGCACGTTTAACTGACGGGTTAACAGCTCCTCCCAACGCCAGCGTAAATCTTTTTCGGCTGTGACAGATTTGACGGTAGAGATTCCCGTCATCATTTCTACTAAAGAAGAATTTTGGTCGGCAGTAGCATTGAATCTTTCTCGCGAAACTTTTCGCAACAGTGGAGTAGCAGTCAGGGTCAAGATGACAATGGGCGGAATCAAACATAAGATTAAGGCTGTTAGCTTCCAATTGTAATAAAGCATCAAACCCAGATAGACAAATCCAGTGAAAAAATCTAACCAAGAAAGCAACACGTTCCCAATCAAGAACTGTTGAATCTTTTGATTTTCTTGAACCCGAGTAATAATATCTCCCACCCGACGGGATTCAAAAAACTTGAGGGGCAGGTTTAGAGCATGATTAATAAATCCACTAATCATGGTTAAGTCGAGACGGTTGGATAAATAGCTCAATAAATAGGTACGTATTGAAGTTAAGCCACCTCCCAAAGCCCCAAATAGCAGCATTCCAACCACTAAAGCATTCAAAGTAGATTGACTTCGATTGACTACCACCTGATCGAGAATGATCTGAGTAAATAGAGGCGATACCAAACCAATCAGCTGAATTAAAATAGAGGCAATAATAATCGTTATGCTAATCGAACGATATGGCAACAGTAGCGAGAAAAACCGACCCAAGGTGCGCTTTTGGGTTGGGGCATTGGCTAAAGCACTGGTTGGTTCGAGCAATAAAGCAAATCCCGTCCAAGAATTAAGAAACTCCGAACGAGCCTGTTCAGACTTCCCTGCTGCTGGGTCGGCAACAAGAACTTTGTCTCCTTTGACGCGATAAACGACTACATAATGATCCCCTTGCCAATGAGCAATCCAAGGATTTTTTTGCTCGACGATACGACTCAAACTAGCTCTTACAGGGCGAGCATGATAGCCCAACTTTTCGGCAGCAACGGCTAAATTTTTGAGAGATGCCCCAGAACGTCCAATCCCAATCAGCTCACGTAAATAATTGATACCTATCGATTTGCCCCAATATCGGCTAATCATTGCCAGGCAAGCTGCACCGCAGTCAGAAGAACTTTGTTGTTCAATATGGGGATAAGTTTGCCAAAGACCGCGACGTTTTGTGGGTTTGGGATAATTAATTTCCTGCTCTGGGTCTACTGTGGCAAGCTGTTCTTCTGGGGCTGCTTCAGCTTGGTAGTTAACTGCCAAACTCGGTGAATTAACTGGTTTATTAACTACTGTCAGAGCATTGATATTACTGGAGACTCTAGGATTAGGTAATATTGACCGATTAGCTGAAGGTGGGGAGTTAGTTTGCCAAGAAGTTATTAATTCAGGAGCTAATTCTGTAAAATTTTTCCAGTTTGCTGGGGACAATTCATAAAATAGCAGGACAGTTTGAGATGTCCAGTCGGGCGTTGTCGATGGATAGCCCCAAGAATCGCCGATCTTCAAGGTTTGGTCTTTAACCTGACCGTTTCGGAGCCAAAACCGAATGTTTTTCTCTTTAGCTACTACTTTAGTACCTGCTCTAATTTTTTTTTCGGTTAGATAGGGTAATAATTGCCTGAGACGAAGACTAGAGAGAAAACGTAACTCAGTCTGAGTTTTAAAAAAAATTAATTTTTGCTGTTCATGAATGACAATTCGCCATTTTAAAGCAAGTTCTGGCAGCTTTTTGAGAAAAGGCTTGAGTTTTTCTAAAGTAATGCGAGCAATTTGAACCTTACTTGCTGCTTGCACTTTATATGATAAAGGACTTTCATACCAAAAAGAGTGAGCGCCAAAAATTTCTCCTTCCAACAATAAGCTGGTTGAAGCTTCTCGTTTTTTATCAGTATCGAAGCCCAATAATCTGGCTCTGCCTTCGCAGACTAAAAAAAAATGTTGCTCATTGTCCGATGATGAATTTGAATTAAATGCATCAGGCTGAATTGTAATCTGCTCTCCCAATTCATATTCTTGAATTGCAAACTCTTGGCTGAGCAATTCCAGTATGGGTATTTTCTCTGAAGAAAATTGACTTTGGCTTGACAACAAATTTAAAATTAGCGATCGCTTTTCCACTTGGTTATTAGTAGATGACGATTGGGCTTTAATAATATCCACTTTTTCTGGCTCCGCAACAAGCTACTAAAATTAAAATATATAAAATTTAATTATTTCGACAATCTAAAAATGGGTGTTATTTATGAAGATGCAAATAACACCCTTGTGCATAAACAGCTTGTTAAACATTAGGCAACAAACAGACGAGATAAAATTCTCATGGGTAAGCTTTTTTGACCTCCTTTTACTTTATTAGATTGATGCTCTACATCTTCTAAGCAGTATAAATCTAGATCTTTAATTTGAGCGGATTTCTGGTTGTTTTTAGCTTCGCTAAGATGGCTTACCTTAGCAGTATGCTGTGATATCTGTATTGGTTCGCGATTGCTTTTCATCAATCGGTTATATGTCCGATAAGGAATATAGTGTAAGGGATTGTATCCAGAAAAACGCAAAATTAAAAGACATGCCCAGGAATATTTTCCCGATAAAATAGCATCAACTACTTGGTTAAATTGCTCATTAGTCATTGTTCTATTGAGCTGCGAATTAGAAGAATAAGATTTGTTGTACATGATACTTCGTTTAATTAAATAGAGTTAAATTGTGAGGATTTTGGTTTTATAAATTAACGCCATCTTGCTGCATTTTTTTAACTGGATCTAGCAGCACATCAATAATGCGACGGTGGCGAATTACAATATCAGCACTAGCTGTTTGCCCTGGTTTGAACGAAATCTTTTTCAAATTGTCAGTCACATAGTTGCGTTCGAGTTCAATTCTGACTCGATACACTTCCCCTAGCTTCTCATCGGTTTGACTATTTGCCGAGATGGAAATTACTTTTCCAGGAATTATTCCATAATCTTGATAGGAATAAGCATCAAATTTGACCTGGGCAGTCATTCCTTTTTTAATAAAGCCAGCATCTCGATCTGGTAATATAGCCGAAAGTACTAAAGGAGATTGATTGGGCGCGATTTCAGCTACAGTTTCTCCTGGCTGGATTACTTTACCTGTATTGACTACATTAAAGGCTAGAACTGTTCCAGCTACGGGAGCTTTAAGTGATTTTTTTTCTAACTGACTTTGGGCACTAGCTAGAAGATTTTTAGTTTCAGCAATTTTACTCCTAGCTTGATTAATTTCTAGCTCTAGCTGCTGAGCTTTTTGTTTAGCTGTTACCTCCAGTCGAAGACTATCGGCTTTTTTCGATTCCAGCTCTGTTTGCAGGCGTTCTGCTTCTTTTTGAGCCTCAGCCAATGCTCCTTGATTCTCAGTGATACTAGATCTCATGTTCCTAGTAGACTGCTGCGATTGATATACTTGCTCATTAATACTACTAATCCCTTGCAGCTTGCTATCAATCAACTGTTGTTCAATTTGGCGTTGTGCCTGTTGAGCCTGAAAAATATATTCTTGTGAGATTGCGCCTTGTTCGGCAAGTTCTTTGAGCTTTGCTAATCTTTGTTGATGTTCTTTTAATTCAGCACTAATCTGATTAAATTTAGCTTTATCCAACCCTGGCAATTGCGCTGTTTGTCCCTGTCTGGCTATATTGGCTGCAAGTTCAGACTGTTGTTGTGCCAACAAATCACTAGTGATCTGTGCTTTTGAGATTGCCGATTCAATAGCTAATTGTTGCGAGCGTATCTCAGCTTGACCAATTCTGCGTTGGGTTTCGACTTCAATTTTAACTTGCTCTAATAAATTAAGTTTTTGGCGCAGTTCAACCTGACTAGAAGCCAAAATTTCTTTAAGTCTTTCAACCTCTTTCGTTTCTTGTCCCGAATCTAAAGTCGCGATTAGTTGTCCAGCCTTGACTTTTTCTCCTTCTTTAACCTCAATAGTGCTGATCTTGGCTGCTTCGAGGGATTCGATTTTGTATGCTTCTCCTTTGGGGACTAACTTCCCTTGAGCTTTACCTATCTGATCGATTTGACCAAACCAAGCCCAGGCAAAAAAAGTTAAGCAAAATACAACTCCGCCTGCAATTAATTGCAGGGGCAAGTTAGATGGAGGTTCTTCCAGTAAAGATTGCATCGCTGGAGACCATTGAACTAGTTCTGCTTGACTATGACTACTCGCGACAGTTATAGCAGAAGATTGTTGTTCGGTTTTGACGATGGCTAGCTGAGATTCTTCAGATTCTGGCGTATTCCTTAAGAGTTGAGAATTATTCTCTGGGGTATGATTGGAGACATTTTTAGTCTCTTGGTGAGAATTACCGCTTAGGAACTTAGCTAGCTTTACTTTTGGCAATATTTTCATGAGTTTAAAACTGATAACTCTTTATTAAATTACGAGCATCCAGGCTTTTATATGCATTAAAAATGAAATAAATGGCAAAAAAGCAGCTTATATTAAGATTTAAATTTCTATCCTTTCCTTTCACTCTATACAAGATTGAGCTGATTAAATAAATTCATCATCTTTTTGTAACATTGCTTGATGCAAAAGGACTTTTGTTGTTTTATGTTTGTTTTAAGGAGGCAGCAAAATATTTTAAATAATTTTGGCTAGGTGATTGATTTTACAATTTGCTCTGTGCTAAATAGACTCTTTCATAATACAAATTTACTGTTTAGCTAGTTAATTTGGTGTTTTTTAGTGTTTTTTGCAGTTTCAATTATTAAAATCTAAATCAACATCAATGCAAAACTACAATTTTTACGTGAAGATTTTGTGAAGAGAGCAGATATTTCAAAATAACTAGGGGTCAAGCGATCCTTCGGCTAGGCGGAGCCTAATCGCTTTTGATCTACCATAAATCCCCCTCCTGGGATAGACATTTATTCTGCTCCGCTGTGTTTAGTTACTTGGTTATTTTCATAGACTTTCATAAACATAAATTTGATTTCTAAGCATTGAATATTCATTATCTGGGGGATTTAGCCATTTTTTGACTACTCATGCCTGATGTTAACGTAATTTGATGGGTCTATAATTCATAAAGCTCATAGAAAAACTCATAAACTATTTTTAAAATCTCGAAAATATCATAAGGTAAACATTACCATCCTTTGAAGCAAGAGCAACCTATGAGCCTTCTAGCACTATTGAGCGTGTCCGATAAAACTGGGATTGTTGAATTAGCCCATAAATTAATAGCTCATAAGTTTGAGATTATCAGTAGCGGTGGGACAGCTAAGGCTTTACAGGATGCTGGTATTAGCGTCATCAAGGTTAGCGATTATACGGGATCGCCAGAGATTTTAGGCGGAAGAGTTAAGACTCTGCATCCTCGCATTCATGGCGGTATCCTAGCTCGCCAGGATTTGTCAGAGGATCTAGCGGAGTTGAAAGCTAATCATATTCGTCCGTTTAATTTAGTCGTGGTCAATCTTTATCCCTTTCAACAGACGATCGCTCAACCTAATGTAAGCGTAGCCGAAGCAATTGAAAAAATTGATATTGGTGGTCCTACTTTAATTCGAGCAGCAGCCAAAAATTATCAATATTTAACGGTATTATGTAACCCCGAACAGTATCAACCCTATCTGGCTGAATACGAGCAGTCTCAGGGGGAAATATCTCTCGAATTTCGGCAGCAAAGAGCAGGAGAGGCCTTTGCCCATACTAATAGTTACGATCGCGCCATCTCAGCTTACTTCAGCAGACTCAATCAAGAAGAAGCTTTAGGGAATAGCTATAGTATTTCTGGCACTAAGGTGCAGTCTCTGCGTTACGGTGAAAACCCTCATCAACCCGCAGCCTGGTATCAAACTGGAGCTAGATCGGGCTGGACAGCAGCACAAAAGCTTCAGGGCAAAGAGTTGAGCTATAATAACCTAGTGGATTTAGAAGCAGCGCGACGCATCATTCTTGAATTTGATCCTGCCGAACCAGCAGCAGCAGTGCTAAAGCACACTAATCCTTGTGGTGCAGCCGTAGGTAGCACTTTAGCAGAGGCTTATGAAAAAGCTTTTAATGCGGACTCCATCTCGGCTTTCGGGGGTATTGTAGCCTTAAATCAACCGATTGATGTAGCTACAGCAGAAGCTTTAATTAAAACATTTCTCGAATGCGTGGTAGCGCCAGGGTGCGATCGAGAGGCGCAAGCAATCCTCACGGCTAAATCTAAATTAAGAATTCTGTTACTCCCTGACTTAACAGCGGGACAACCAGAAACCATTAAAGCGATCGCTGGGGGGTTTTTAGTTCAGGCGAGCGATGACCAAATTGAAAACCCCGATAACTGGCAAATAGTGACAGAAAAACAGCCTACCCCCGCACAAATTGCCGAGATGTTATTTGCCCAAAAATTAGTCAAGCACGTTAAGTCTAATGCCATATTAGTTAGTCGCGATCGCACTACCTTGGGGATCGGCGCAGGACAAATGAATCGCGTGGGTGCTGTCAAAATTGCTCTCGAACAAGCAAAAAATAAGGCTCAAGGAGGTGTATTAGCCAGTGATGGTTTCTTTCCTTTTGATGACTCGGTACGTACTGCTGCTGCTGCGGGAATCAGCGCTATCATTCAACCAGGGGGGTCAATGCGGGATCGAGATTCCATTGCTGCGGCCAATGAGTTAGGAATTATTATGGTACTAAGCGGTACTCGCCATTTTTTACATTAGACTTGTCTATTAGGCAATATTAAAACAAGGATCGAGAATTATGCCTATTTCAGAAATTACCGAAAAACTATTAGCAGCCAAGAAATCCAAGGGAATCACTTTTGAAGATCTAGAAAAAGCAGTCGGCTTAGACGAAACCTGGATCGCCTCGGTTATTTATCGTCAAGCTAGCGCCAGTATAGAAGAAGCTACCAAAATTGTCACCACTTTAGGTTTACCAGAATCAATGGCAGAACCCCTGACAGTCCCACCCTTAAAAGGTTCTTTAGAGCCTCAAATTCCTACCGATCCATTAATCTATCGTTTTTATGAAATCATGCAGGTATACGGTATGCCAATCAAAGCGGTTGTTCACGAAAAATTTGGGGATGGGATCATGAGTGCGATCAACTTTTCCGTAGAAGTAGAAAAAGTAGAAGATCCCCAAGGCGATCGCGTTCAGATAGTAATGTGTGGGAAGTTTTTACCCTATAAGAAGTGGTAACTTGATGTTTTGGTGCGATATTACTTTATTACTTTTCAGCAATGCCAAAAGTTACTACTCTGTCTTTAGGTTGAAGCAAAATTAGGCAAATTATCTAAAGATAGTTTTATAGCTATTGTGGTCTTATTTAAACTTAGCCAGACCGCAATAGATTGTTAACATTGGCAATCACATCATTATGGAAATTGATCGCACTAACATTGATCATTCACCTACCAGTGAAGCAATTATTAATAGCTCTTTGGTAATTAAAAATTTACAGCAGCATTCGCTTAAGGAAGTTTTAGCCGACTATAGCAACCGCAGCCAGCTTGCTCAAACTAATTTAGTTGAGCGTGCTAGTGAAGCTATTGGTTTGACCCCCAATATTCAGGTGGAAAAAACTGTGACGATCGCTCGTCCTGAATCGGAATTATATAGCTATTGGCGCGACTTTACTAAATTACCCAATTTTATGGGGCATTTGAAGTCAGTAACCAATAAAAATGAAGCAGGTACAGTCTCTCATTGGGTAGCTAACGCACCTCTAGATCTGAAGGTAGAATGGGATGCCGAAATTATTAAAGATGAACCCGACCATTTAATTGCTTGGAATTCTCTAGATAACGCAGATATCTCTAATTGTGGTTTTGTACGCTTTCAACCCGCCACGGGAAATCGTGGTACTCAAGTCAAGGTAGTTTTAGAATATCAGCCACCAGGAGGTGCGTTAACTCATGCGATCGCCAAACTGTTTGGTGAATCACCTCAAGAACAAATTGGGGATGAATTAAATCGCTTTAAACAGCTTATGGAAACTGGTGAAATTGCCACTACCAAAGGACAGCCTAAGGGTTCATAAGGCATCTACTCATGAATTATGAAGTATGCCCGTAGACATTTTTTAATCTTCAAAAGTTCATTTATACCTATAACTTTTGGGTGATGAATAAACAACAGATGCAGCAAAGAATGTAAGTGTCGTTTATCAATAGCAAACAATGAATCAGTATAAGCGTTCAGTAGGTTTATTTTATAGTCGTGATGAAGCAGAGGCGGCTTTACGCGCTCTCAAAGACGATGGTTTTGATATGAACAGAGTTAATGTCATTGCCAAAGATGCCGATCAAGTCAGTCAATCAGTAGGTTTAGATACAGCTTACGATGAAGGTAATAATGCTGCCGAGGGTGCTGGTGCTGGAGCTAGCTCTGGTGCAGTGTTAGGAGGTATTACAGGCTTATTAGTTGGCTTGGGTACTCTGGCAATTCCTGGTGTTGGACCGATTATTGTCGCTGGAGAAGCAGCCACTGCTATTGCAACTACTCTAGCTGGTGCTGGTATTGGTGCAGCAGCAGGCGGTATTATTGGTGGTCTAGTAGGTTTGGGTATTCCTGAAGATAAAGCCAAAATCTATAGCGATCGCGTCGGTAGCGGTAGTTATTTAGTTATGGTCAACGGTACTAATGATGACATCAGCCGTGCTGAAAGAATTCTCCACAATAGTGGTATTGAAGAATATAACGTTTATGACGCTAACGATGTTAACGATGACACTTACGGCAGAACTTCAAGTGTCAATCGTGTAAATACCAATCAGTCTGTAACTACTATGGGCGATATAGATCGCTCTGGAGTAATTGAGCCTAACACTACGAATACTACAGACAAGGTCATAAATACTCGTACCGAAGCCACCAAACCAAGAATTACTAGCGATCGCACAACTACGGGGAGCGATGCTGATGTAATCATCATAGAACCGCGAGACAACCAATAAATTAGTGTTCTCGTGATTTTCATCTCATTATTTCTAGTTGCTTACATTAGCCGTATAAGTAACACCAGCTAGAAATATAGGGATAAATTTAGCAGTATTTAAACCGCATCTAGTCTGAAACCACGAGTTTTTAAGTTAACTGTTCGCTGCTACGCGGGTGGAAACGCGCCGTCGCAGCGAACTCCTGTTTAAGTTGAAAAACCATGGTTTTCTGTGTAGACGGGATTTAACTTTCCAGTTGTTGCTGGAATTTTCAGCATTTCGATTTTAAATATCAGTCTTACATCTAATCTCTAATCGAAGAGTAAAAATAACTGCGATTCTCTATTGATTATTGATTAGCTACTAACAATTAACAATTAACTCAAAAATAATGAAAGCTGTATGTTGGCATGGCGCACAAGATGTCAGAGTTGAAACCGTACCTGATCCCAAGATTCTCAATCCGCGTGATGCCATTATCAAAGTAACATCTACTGCTATTTGCGGTTCAGATTTGCATCTATATGAAGGCAATATTCCCACCATGGAATCTGGAGATATTCTGGGTCACGAATTTATGGGAGAAATAGTCGAAACTGGGAAGGAAGTAAAGAATCTCAATCCAGGCGATCGCGTCGTTGTTCCTTTTACCATTGCCTGTGGTGGCTGTTTCTTTTGCAACAAAGATTTATGGTCGCTATGCGATAATTCTAATCCTAATGCTTGGATGGCGGAAAAATTGTACGGACATTCTCCTTCAGGTATCTATGGCTATTCTCATTTACTTGGGGGATATGCAGGAGGACAGGCTGAATACGTACGGATTCCTTTTGCTGATATCGGCCCATTAAAAGTACCCGATGGCTTAGAAGACGATCGGGTTTTATTTTTAACTGATATCTTTCCCACTGGCTATATGGCAGCCGAAAATGCTGATATTGAACCAGGAGATACTGTAGCTGTTTGGGGCTGTGGTCCTGTGGGACAATTTGCGATTAAGAGTGCCTACATGTTAGGTGCAGCCAGAGTCATCGCTATCGATCGCTTTCCCGAACGGTTACAGATGGCAAAAGAACAGGGTAATGCCGAAATTATCAACTACGAAGAAATAGATCCAGGAGAAGCGTTAAAAGAAATGACTGGTGGTCGAGGCCCAGATCGCTGTATCGATGCGGTGGGAATGGAAGCTCACGGAACAGATGCGATGGCAGCCTACGATAAGATTAAACAGGGAGTTAAGTTAGAAACAGGCAGACCTACGGCACTCAGACAGGCAATAGTGGCATGTCGTAAAGGTGGAACGGTTTCTATTCCTGGGGTCTATGGTGGCTTTGTTGATAAAGTTCCGCTAGGGGCAATTGTCAATAAAGCATTGACTTTGCGATCGGGACAAACTCATGTACACAAGTATCTTCAGCCTTTACTAAATCGCATTCAGCAGGGAGAAATTGACCCTTCTTATGTGATCTCCCACCACCTGAATATTGACGATGCACCTAAAGGTTACAAGATGTTCCGCAACAAGGAAGATAACTGTACCAAAGTAGTTCTCAAACCTTAGATGAATATTGTTTACAGTAATTTTTGAGAATATATCTCTAAAGACTGAGAATTAGATCTAACTGTTAGACGACACAACTATTTAAGCGATTTGCGAAGCTATAAAAAAGCAAACAAATTTTAAAAATACTTGTAGTAATCAAAGGAGGATTGAAATGGGAATAGATGATATGTTCAAAGGAGTTAAACGCGATATAGAAAGAAGAGTTAAAGGCGATCGCGATCGCGACTACGACAACGACCGAGATTACCGCCGACGGGATGACGATGATGATGAACGCCGTAGTTACCGCGATCGCGACTATGACTATGATCGCAGCTACCGCGATGATGATGACGATGAACGCCGTAGCTACCGCGATCGCGACTACGACAAAGACAACGACCGAGATTATCGCCGACGCGACGATGATGACGATGAACGCCGTAGCCACCGCCGACGCGACTATGACTACGACAATGATCGCAGCTACCGCCGACGCGACGACGATGATGATGATGATGATGACTAAAAGCTGGAATGAATCTTTTTAAAGCAGTTTGGCGTTGGTTCGATCATTAACGCCATTCTTCTTAAAATTCTTATTCAGTTATTGCTTACTTATTGGTTATTCAATACGGTCAATTAATTTAGCTAGTTAAACATTTTACTAATCAATAGCAAACACAACAGAGGTAAACATTATGCAACGCAACTGTGCATTAGCTTTAGGCATTATTTTTCTACTTTTAGGTATAGCTGGTTTTATTCCAGCTTTTACCACTTTACCTAGCACAACTTTTGATTCTGGTCTTCCTTTAGATGCTGAGGGTACTTACTCAAAGGGTTTTAGCTTACTATTTGGCGCATTTCCTACCAACTTCATACATAATCTGGTTCATCTATCAGTTGGAGTATTAGGTATTGCAGCAGCCACTACGGGCAAAGCACGTTTATATAACAAAGCTTTTGCTATCAGTTATATTGCGATCGCAGTCATGGGCTTATTACCATTAACTCAAACTACTTTTGGGATTATGCCTATCTTCGGAAACAACGTCTGGTTCAATGCTTTGTCAGGCACGATTGCTGCTTACTATGGTTTCCTAGGGAAAGATTCAGAAGTACCAACAGACCAAATTAGTGCCTAATAATATTTAAGGCGATCGCGCCACATATAGCCGTACAACATTAAGTTAGGACATATTCACAAGTAGCAAGTAACGAGTAATGATTGTCCTAATACAAGTGCGCACCATATATATGATTGTTGGATAATTGCGATCGCTTGCTTTTTTACTACTTAAACCCCATCCGCATTAAAAACAAAAGTTTTTTTAATCAAAACTTGTTATTTGCGAACTACATGCGGCTTATGCGCAGCGGGACGCGATATGCGGAGCGGTGACGCGAAGCTAATCCTTTAGGAATCCTTTAGGACGTAAAAAGCTAATCCTTATGCGAAGCGGCTTGCACTTATCGCATTGAGTGTACCCTTTAGGGTTAGGGCTTGCACTCTTGTCCTTAAGCCAATGAGGAGATCGCATTGAGTGTACCCTTTAGGGCAAGCCTTTGTCATTTAGGACTCGTTACTTAAAATAGTTAACTGTAAATCTACGGGTTTCAACAAGTGCGTGGAATAAGCTGGGGAAACCCAAGCATTTGCGCACTTCAAACTATAAAATGAGAACCAAAATCCCTCCCTTAAATCGTCAATTGATTGTTGCAGCTATCTTACTAGGCTTAGGACAGGCTGGTTTCTTTGATGGAATTGTTTTCCATCAACTGCTGCAATGGCATCATATGTTTACCAACATAGAAAGTACTGATACTGTTTCTGGTTTAGAATTAAATACTTTAGGGGATGGTTTGTTTCATTTGGTAGACTGGCTTCTAACTCTTGCGGGCTTGGTTTTGCTGTGGCTAACTGTCAGCCGAGATGAGGTAGAGCTTTCTACTTCAGTTTTTATTGGTGCATTTTGCATGGGCGCAGGTATGTTCAACGTTGTTGAAGGTATACTCAGTCATCATGTTTTGCAGATTCATCATGTCAAACCTGGAACACATCAACTTGCTTATGATTTAGGGTTTATTGGTGCAGGTATTTTATCAATAGCGATTGGCTGGTTTGTTCTAGATAGTAATAGGTCGATTGATACAGCAAATGATTAACAAATTATTCTGACGGGGTGACGACCTCCAAAATCTATATATTACAAGCAATTTAGCGTAATTACTGTAAAACAGAACAAAAGGGATGCTGTGAACAACATCCCTCATAATAATTATGCTTAAAAGTGTTTAAAGTGATTTTATCTGCCAGCGATTATATAAATTATTTGGCTGGCGGTATTTATATCTGTATTTATATTCAAATAATAATTTGCTTGCAATCAACAGGCTGTGATCCTAATTACCTCAAACATATTGAGTAAATCACTCACCGAATCTATTAAATCTATTAAGAGATTAGAGCAATATATAGTTTTTAGCTATCAAATACGACTTAACCAAAATTTTAAAAGATGATGTAGCATTACTGGTGAGATTTTGGGGATATAAACATGGTGAAGCAAAAAGTCGGTTTACTATTCGGTGGTTGTTCGGGAGAACATGAAGTATCTATTACTTCCGCAAGAGCGATCGCATCTGCCTTGCAACAAGGGAATAATCAAGCTAAATATGAGATTCTGCCTGTATACATAGATAAAAGTGGTACATGGCAACCTAGTAATCTTGCTCAACAGGTATTAGAATCAGGCGAGCCTTTGTTATTAGAAGCAGAACAAGAAACTAATCTCAGCAACCAAGACAATAGCAAACTGACAGCTACAGGTTTCTCTTCTTTAACTCCTACAGGACAAAATTTTAGCTATTCGGAAATAGATGTCTGGTTTCCGATTTTGCATGGCCCAAATGGTGAAGATGGTACTGTGCAAGGTTTACTGAGCTTAATGAAAGTTCCTTTTGTTGGTTCAGGGGTACTAGGATCGGCTTTGGGAATGGATAAGATCGCGATGAAAATGGCATTTACTCAAGCAGGCTTACCCCAAGTAAAATATGTAGCGGTAAATCGATCGCAAGTTTATTCTAGTCCCTGTGTTTTCCCCAAACTCTGTGATGATATTGAAGCGCAGTTGGATTATCCCTGTTTTGTTAAACCTGCTAATCTTGGTTCATCGGTAGGAATTGCAAAAGTGCGATCCCGCTCAGAATTGGAAGCAGCTTTAGATAACGCAGCTAGTTATGATCGTCGTATCGTAGTAGAAGCTGGTGTCACTGCAAGAGAAGTCGAATGCGCCGTCTTAGGTAACGATCATCCCAAAGCTTCGGTAGTGGGCGAAATTACCTTTGATAGCGATTTTTATGATTACGAAACTAAATATACCGAAGGTGCAGCCCAGTTACATATTCCCGCCGATCTTCCTCGTGACGTGGTGACTAAAATCCAAGAAATGGCAATTCAAGCCTTTTTAGCTGTAGATGCAGCAGGATTAGCCAGAGTCGATTTCTTTTATGTTGAAGACACAGGAGAAGTCTTAATCAACGAAATCAATACCTTTCCTGGTTTTACCTCCACTAGTATGTATCCCAGACTTTGGTCCCATGACGGAGTGGCATTTCCTCAATTAGTTGATCGCTTGATTAACTTAGCTGTAGAGCGTTATCGAGAAGCAAATATTAATTAATTTATAGGTGGGATTAAATTTTTTATTTGTCTGAGAGTGCGCTGAAATGGTTCGAGATTGTGTGAAACACTCGGCGTGGAATATGCTGCTTGCGAAGCAGCATTTCCGCCGACTAAACCACGTGCCAAAATTAAAGCGCCTTGAATGCTGGCGATCGCATCTTCTGCTTGCTCTCTGGCAATCTTTTCCTCGATTCCTGCTGCCACTAAAACTTCGGCGATCGCTTCAATCCATAATTTTAAGCTATTATTAATTTTCTCGTGAAATAAGCCTCTTGCTTCTCCCAACAACAACACGCCAAAGAGACAGGATTGTTCTCCCCCTTGATATAACTCGTTAACTCGATCGCACATTGCCTTAAGGCGATCGCTGGGATTATTTTGAGCGCACATTGGTTTGAGGATATTTGTTTCTGACCAATTTTCTAAATACTCTAATACGGCATTGACCATATCTTCTTTTCCACCTGGAAAGTGATGGTAAAGGCTAGCTTTGCCCAAACCTGTAAATTGAGAGATTTTTGACAGTGTTGCACCTTCGTATCCATACCGTCGAAATAACTCTAACAATTGCAAAATTAATTTTTCTTTGCTCATTCAAAAAAATTTTAGATTATCAATTGACTACCCAGATGGAGAGTTAAGTTGAAAGGGCGATTGTATTTCATATTGAAGCCTGTAGCTGGAATTGCCCCCAACACATTCCAATTCGCTATTCCGAAACAGAAGTAGTAGAAATAATTGCTCCCCTGCAAACTAGAATCGAGGAATTAGAAAGACTGGTTGCACAAGTAAAAAAAAAGTTAACAAGGATAAGTTCTGACTTGTGACTTATTTTACTCTCCCAATTTAGCTAAGGCGATCGCTTCTTTGATTGAGCCAAAAGTGTAGAGGATGCCTAAGACTATGGCAATAATTGCGATCGGTATGTCATAGATAGTGTTTAATCCCAAAGGAAGCTTAAAATCTGGGATACCCCAGAAATACATAATTGTGTTAAGCAAGATCAAAATTACTCTCACTTCAGTCGGGCCCAATTTACCGTAGGAAAGCTGAAAAACTCCACTTACATAAGTGCGAATATAGACCAAGATCGACATCAATAAATAACCAATCAATCCCAGACAAGCAATATTAAAACTAACATAAGGGGAAAGACCAAGACCACAGACAATCAATACTTCATTAAATGAGTCCACGGCATGATCGACAAAAAAACCATATTTTGGTCGTTCAATTTGGCGATAACGAGCTAAATTACCGTCGAGGCTATCACCCAGCCAATTGATCACAAATCCTAGACTAGCAATCCAAAGAAATGCTGAATTTTGGTTGGAAAGACAGTAACCACCAAAGGTTAATACTGCTCCTAAAATACCGATGACTGTTAGGATATCTGGATTAATCCATTCAGGCATATGGGCTACAAGCCATTGTAAAGCAGGTTTTTCTAAAGAAGCTAAAAGAATATCATTTACTCTTTGGTGCGGTTTAAGATCTTTCATTTATTCTGGTTTAAATTTAGGACTCTGTTTTCCGTAAGTTTCCTCTAGTTTTTCAATACCTAAACAAAAAATTAAAAACAACAGCAATCTAGGTTACTCTAAAATTTGTGACATTTTGTAACCGAAGTATTGAGGAAATTATGGAACGCACTTTTATTATGATCAAGCCTGATGGTGTACAGCGTCATCTTACAGGAGACATCATTCACCGTTTTGAATCCAAGGGATTTACCATGGTAGGGATGAAGATGATGCAGGTTGACCGTGAACTAGCTGAAAAACACTATGATGTTCACAAAGAAAGACCTTTTTTCAAAGGTTTAGTTGATTTTATTGTCTCCGCTCCAGTAATTGCCATGGTGTGGGAAGGTGAAGATGTAATTGCTTCTGCCAGAAACATTATTGGCGCAACTAACCCTGTTTCCGCTGCCCCTGGTTCAATTCGTGGCGATCTTGGCGTGAGTATTGGACGTAACTTGATTCATGGCTCTGATGCTCCTGAAACGGCTAGTGCAGAAGTTGCACTTTGGTTTGATGAATCAGAATTAGTAGATTGGGAGCCTGTCAGAAAATCTTGGCTCTACGAATAAATTAACAGAGTAGATTAAAAATATTAAAAATAGAGGATTGAGCAAACTAAATTATCTGAAATGATAATTTTCTGATTTTAGTCCTCTTCTCTATTTTTGTCGTAGTCTTGATTAGCCAGGGCAAATAAACCGCATATAATACAGGTCATAATTCCTAAAGCGATCGCCCAACTACTTCCGCCAAAGCTAAGATCGATAACCCAATTAGCTATTGCTCCTGCAATTAAAAAAGGAATAATGCTAAACACAGACGCATAAAAAGCATTTTGTGATTCCCTCGCCACACGAGTTTCTTCAAATTCTTTAGTAGAAGTATACAACCATCCATCTGCAAAATTAAGCCATCGCTCTAATTGATGCGCAATCCAAGTTTTGCTTGAATCAAGACCTAGATAAAGAGCAAGAGACCAAATACAGCTACTGGCAAGGCTTACTGAATTTATTTCAAAAGAAAAAGGAATAATGTTGATCTGCATAGTATTTTTAAGCACTTATTTTAAATATAGCTTAGGCAAGCTGAATCTAAAAATTTCAATAAATAGTACACCATGCTTTTAATGGTGTACTATTAAAAGCTATGATATTTTTTACTATAAATACTGAGTCTCGATCTTGCTAGTTGTAAAATTCAACGGTATATTTTGATAGGGATATTTAATAAACTTCGTTTGTAGCTACAAGCAACTAGCTATAAGCTTGGGTTGCAGTCTCTTTTTCTATCTTTTTAAGATGAAGAATTTTCAATTAAAAGTAGATTTGGACCGCTTTTAATTGCTTTACAGTTTCGAGCTATTAGCTGAGGGCAAAGCGGTTTAATATTTATTAACTTACGTTACCCATAACAACGAGAAATTAATAGTTTCAATGAGGTATGAAATAGATCAATTAATCCTTTAACCCTTTGCCAATCCTTATCTATTGATGAGTGCGTAAGAGCAGCTAATCAGATATTTTCAATTCAATTAATTTAGTCTCTGGTTATTACTCAAAAATTATTTATTTTTTGCTTAACTGTAAACTAAGAAACATCATTTTATATTGAAATTCCCTTTACAGGATTAACAATTCCTGTTGAGTATAAATTATTATATTAAGTTGAGCCATCATACATGACCTATAGATTTAGACTTCGATTCAGTCACTGGCTTGCTATAGCTGTAGCAACTTGTCTGTTGATCATGCAAACTAATGGCTGGGGAAACATTCCATTACAAGCATCAGATCTATCTACTAATGATTTATTAATCTCTCAAAATGTTGCTGCAATTTGGGCAAAGGGTTCTTTCCCTGTCGAAAACTTTCAGTCTTATACTTCACCGTTTGGCTATCGTATTTCCCCCGTAACTGGCGAACGCCAATTCCACAATGGATTAGATTTAGCAGCGCCCCGTGGTAGCTATATTCGTAGCTGGTGGAGTGGAAAAGTTACCAGCTTGTCAGACAATACCGCCTGTGGTACATCAATTACAATTCAGTCTGGCGCATGGCAACATGCTTATTGTCATATGGAAGGTTATGTAGATGAAACTAGTAATGGTCAATCTCTAATTGATCGCGAAGGAGGGCTTCAGCTCACTTTGGGTCAAACAATTCCCGCAGGTGCTAGAATTGGCCGTATTGGAATGAGTGGACGCACTACAGGACCACATTTACACTGGGTACTTAGATACAATGGCGGTTACGTAGATCCTGCTTTGGTACTTAAGGAGATGTTTAAACGCCAAACTATTTCCTCAACATCATAATTTACAGTATATTTACCAGATTGGGGCTTCGCCCAAAAGGGATAGAGCCGAGATCCAAACAGTGTTGACCAATTTAAACACAGACTAATCAGACTAATCAGGCGATCGCCAATTACAAAATAATTCAATATTAATTCAACTCATACACTCGCTGCTGTTATAGAACTAAGCAGATTAAAACATCTTAAAGAAGCTTTCTTGCCAAGTAACAAAAGAGGGATACGAAGTAAGAGTTAAGAGTTAAGAGTTAAGAGGTGAAAAATGACACTTAATCGACAAGAAAAATTGACTGGCTGGGTAATGTTAATCCCTGCCCTATTAGTCTTAGGTTTAGTATTTATTTATCCTATTGTCAGGGCATTTTGGCTCAGTTGGTTTACGGAGAATTTAGGGACGCAGTTGCAGCCAGTTTTTGCAGGCTTGAGCAATTATCAAAGGATGCTAGGAGACGGCAGATTTTGGCAAAGTCTTTCAAATACTGCAACATTTACTGTAATCAGCGTATTGTTAGAATTGTTGTTGGGTTTGGGGGTGGCGTTAGTTTTAAATAAATCCTTTTGGGGACGGGGTGCGGTAAGAACAGCAGCGATCATTCCTTGGGCTTTACCAACAGCGGTGATGGGGCTAGCATGGGCCTGGATCTTTAACGATCAGTATGGGGTAGTCAACGATCTTTTACTTAGATTAGGATTGATCGATCGAGGCATCAACTGGCTAGGTACACCAAGTTTGGCAATGGTTGCCCTGATTGTTGCCGATGTTTGGAAAACCACGCCTTTTATCAGCATTATATTATTAGCAGGCTTGCAGTCGATCTCAGAAGATCTTTACGAAGCGCATCGTCTGGATGGTGCTAGTCCGTGGCAGAGTTTTATTCAAATTACGCTACCGTTATTAATGCCTCAGATTCTGATTGCCTTGCTCTTTCGCTTTGCCCAGTCTTTTGGCATCTTTGATTTAGTACAGGTGATGACCGGTGGTGGCCCAGCTGGTTCAACGGAAACCGTGTCAATCTATATATACTCGACTGTCATGCGTTATCTGGATTTTGGCTATGGTGCAGCCTTGGTAGTAGTAACTTTTCTTTTACTGGTGTTTGCTGTAGCAATTATTGCTTGGCTGCTTAAACAAGTTCGCGCTTGAGGTTATCAATGAGCAATGAGCAATGAACAGTGAACAATGAACAGTGAGCAATGAACAGTGAACAATGAACAATGAGCAATGAACAGTGAGCAATGAGCAGTGAACAATGAACAGTGAGCAATGAACAGTGAACAATGAGCAATGAACAGTGAACAATGAACAGTGAACAATGAACAATGAGCAATGAGCAATGAGCAATGAGCAATGAACA
>NZ_PVWF01000082.1 GCF_003003995.1 Pleurocapsa sp. CCALA 161
AGATGAGTATTAATTTAGCTAGTCAACAGCTACAAGAACCTGAATTTATTAGTAAACTCGATCAAATTCTTGAAGATACAGGGTTAGATGGTAGCTCTTTGAGGCTGGAGATTACTGAAAGTGTCTTAATTGAACCAGGAGGAAGCATCCAGGATACCCTGAGGCAGATTAAAAACAGAAACATTAAGTTGAGTATTGATGATTTTGGGACAGGATATTCTTCTTTAAGCTATTTACGCCGTTTCCCCATTGACAATTTAAAGATAGATCGTTCTTTTATTCAGCAAATGAACTTTGATTCCGAGAATTTTGAAATTGTGCGCCTAATTATTACCTTAGCCAAAACCTTGGGGATGAAGACGATTTCTGAAGGCGTTGAAACTTCTCTCCAACTAAACCAACTCAAAGGTTTAGGGTGTGAATTTGCTCAAGGATACTTGTTTTCTATTCCCTTAGCGCCTGAGCAAATTGAGCTGATGCTAGCTAAATATCCTCAGTTTTAAAACTATAGTCATTCCAAGGCTTTTAGAATTTTTTCAGCAAAATCAAAAATTAATGCTTCTAGAAATTAAATGGATAAATTCTCTATTTTTTCTCTAGAAACACTTTGCTGTTTGAATAAAATTTTTCTTGTTAGATTCTTTATATAAATTAGCTCTTATTAGGCTGCTAATTAATTGACTTTATTTGTACTTCATGATGAAACTGTATTTGTTTATTTAAAAAGCATCTAAATAATATCAGATTTATAAATATCAGTAATTATCATTAAGTGATTTTAAAGTACGAAAAATTCTCTTGTGTATTTAAATTAAAACTTATATATTACGTACATGGTTAAAAAAGAACTTTTCCAGAAAAAATGTCCTTTATAAAAAGAGAACAATGTTTAAATATACCTTACGATTTTTTAGTCTTTTATTATTAGTTAGTATTGGAACTAAAGCCCAAGCACAAACAATTGAAAATACAGTTACTTCAGAGTCACAACCTAATCAGGAACAAACTCTAGATAACGATCAAAATAATGCTGCGGCTATTAATCAAACTGGTATTTATAACGTTGGCGATGCTGCAACTTATAAAATTCAAGATTTAGGTGGCAGAAATGTAGTCTGTCCCAAATCTTCCTTAATTGTGGGAAGTGGCTATAACTCTGCGGAAGGAATTAATTTTGGAGAAAACTCTTCTTATGCCATAAATGCTTCTTTTATTGTTCCTCTAGGGGGAAAATTAGGCAAAGCTTGTGAAGAAATGGGTCAAGCTTTGGCTCGTAAAGCTCAATATGATTTAGAGATTATTAATGCTCGTTCTTGTGCTGAACTTATCAGTGCTGGAAT
Source organism: Pleurocapsa sp. CCALA 161 (assembly GCF_003003995.1). GTDB lineage: Bacteria > Cyanobacteriota > Cyanobacteriia > Cyanobacteriales > Xenococcaceae > Waterburya. The sequence continues at coordinate 1,341 of NZ_PVWF01000082.1, forward strand.
TAGTTTAAATTCTGAAAAATTCCCAACTTTATCAGTAGTTTGTGATGGAGTATCTCTAGTTAAAAACAATATAAATCAATCTAATGATTCTGTTCAACTAGAGCCTCAAAGTTCGTCTTTATCAAAAAACACTGATGATGAGGAATCAAATAATCTTAATAAGATTGAATCTATAAGATTACGCGATGATGAAACTGATGAAAATAATGAGTATTTTTAGAAATCAATTTTCTTAACTCAATATTTCAGCAAAAAAAGCTCTAAAGTCATTAAGATAATCCAGGAAAATCAATAATAATTACTATCAGGATAATTAAAATCATGAAAAATATCAAAGTATTAGGTCTTGCGATCGCTGCATCAATTATCGCTGCTCCCGCTTTCGCTGGCGAAACTTACGTCCGTAACGAGTCAATCAAATCTTGGGGAAACACTCATACCAATCTTAGAATCGATTCTGATACCCACTCCACCAGAAATGAAGCTTACGGTTCTTTTGCTTACAAAGAATATACCGATGGCGATGTCACTCAACAAGGTGGTTATTGGGGTAAACCTCTGACAGTTAGCTACGACGACTATAGTGAGCATACTGCTGGATCTTTACTTGTAGGTAAATTCACAGAAACTATTGAGACAGAAGTCGGGGGACATATCAATAGTTATTCAGAATTTAAATCTAACGCTCACGAAACTTCGGCTGGAGTTAGATAAATATAAGTTTTCTTAACTCAACATTCTTCTTGAAAACTAAACCAGCTTCAAAGTTGAAATGGCAATGAAGCTGAATCAAATAAAAACAATAAGTATTCTTAGAATAATTAAAATCATGAAAAATATCAAAGTATTAGGTCTTGCGATCGCTGCATCAATTATCGCTGCTCCCGCTTTCGCTGGCGAAACTTACGTCCGTAACGAGTCAATCAAATCTTGGGGAAACACTCATACCAATCTTAGAATCGATTCTGATACCCACTCCACCAGAAATGAAGCTTACGGTTCTTTTGCTTACAAAGAATATACCGATGGCGATGTTACTCAACAAGGTGGTTATTGGGGTAAACCTCTGACAGTTAGCTACGACGACTATAGTGAACATACTGCTGGATCTTTACTTGTAGGTAAATTCACAGAAACTATCAAGACAAAAGTCGGGGGACATATCAATAGTTATTCAGAATTTAAATCTAACGCTCACGAAACTTCTGCTGGAGTTAGATAAATACAAGTTTTCTTAACTCGATTAGAACATCATAGGGCAGAGTTATCTGCCTTTTTTAATATATATTTGCCATGAACCGTTTAGTTTTTTCGCTAATACTACTTTTAGGCTGGATTATCTTTATTGTTTTTGATCGAGGTTTTTTCTTCGATCAGATTGCCGCAATGCCTGAAAATACTATTAATAATAATGACCTTAATAACTCTCCTGCTCCTAGTATTCGTGGAAATTTAGGAATTGAGGACAATAGTCTTCAGGAAAATAATCTGCAAAATCAAATTCAATCTGAGCTTTATAATTCTATTTCCACTGGTATGTCTTACGAAGAAGTCAGGTCTATTATCGGTTGGGATGGTGTTTTGCTCTATGAGAATGAAGTTAACAATGGCGAAAGAATAATTCAGACAAAGGTTTATCAGTGGAACAAAGAGGATGTTTATTCAACTAATAACATCTATAGTACTTCTAACAGGTTAGGCAATCCAAACTTTTCTGAGAATCTTACTCTTGAATTTCAAGATAATCTTTTGATTAACAAAAATTTTTCTGATTTAAAGCCTTAACTAGCTCAGAAAAATAAAATATATTTTAATCATTAAAAAAATACGAGATTGAGAAAATTAATTCATGAACAAAACTCTTGCTTCATTTACTTCAATAACTATTACGCTTTTTACCATATCTCCTACTAGGGCAGGAGATACCTTTGTTCGTAATGACACAGTTTATAAAACGAATCGCACAGAAACTTCATTAGAAATTGATACTGTAACTAACTCTAATAGAACTGAGCATTACAATAGTTATTCTGAAAAAATTTTTTTTGAGGACAATTTAATTAAACAGACTAATCAATCTCAATCATCAGCGCAAAATGATGATTTTCAACAAGAATTTGTTAATAATAATTCTGTATTGAAATTGTCTAATGTTTATCTAAATGACGATAATTATACAGATGTTTATAACAATACCAATAGTTTTAATGGCTTGACTATTCATAGATCGGGTTCTTCGCTGACTGGAACATTTGTAGAAGATACTACTACTAGAATAAAGGGAACTGTTTATAGTGTTACCAATGAATCTTTTAGATCTCATGAGACTACCGCTGGGGTTCGTTAGATTAGCATAATATTTATGGTACAAAGTTAGAAAAAATTATTAACTCTGATTGAGTTTGGGGGCAATGCTCCCTTTTTTATATTTAAATAAAATATTTCAAAAATTATTTCTTCACAGGTAATCTAATTGCGATTACGTAGGACTTGTAAGAGCTTGATAAACTCTTCAGGTAAAGGAGCGATCGCTGTAATCAATTCTTCAGAGATCGGATGAACTAAGGATAATTGTCTAGCATGTAGCGCTTGACCAGAGAGATTTACTTTCAATGAGCGATTTGCGCCGTAGGTGCTGTCTCCCACCAAAGGATGTCCGTGATGAGCGCAATGGACTCTAATTTGATGAGTTCGCCCAGTTTCTAGGAAAAATTGCATCAGGCTATAGTTACCAATTCTTTCTAATGTTCGCCAGTGGGTAACGGCTGCTCTACCGCCGTGGTCAACGGGAATTATCGTCATTTTTTGGCGATCGCCCTGATGACGACCAATCGGCAAATCAATTGTCCCCGCATCATCAGCAAAAGAACCGTAAATGATCCCCCAGTATTCTCTTGTGGCAGTTTTGGCTTTAATTTGCTCTTGTAGATGTTGATGGACGCGATCGCTTTTGGCTACCACAATTGCGCCTGTCGTGTCTTTATCAATGCGGTGGACTATTCCAGGGCGTTCTACCCCGCCAATCCCCGCTAAATCACAATGATATAAAAGAGCGTGAACTAAAGTTCCTGTATAGTGTCCTGGCGCTGGATGAACTACCATACCCACAGGTTTATTGACAATGATTAGATGCTCATCTTCGTAGAGAATATCTAGAGGAATGTTTTCGGGAGTGAGATTGAGTTTTTCAGGTTCGGGAATAGTAACATTTAAACAGTCTCCTGAGGCTACTTGAGTTTTTTTGCTCAGGCAGACTTGGTTGTTGAGCTGGACATGACCAGAATCAATCAGCTTTTGAACGCGAGAACGAGAAATATTAGGTAGTTGTTTGGCAAGCCAACGGTCAAGACGTTCGCTGTTTTCGGTTGCCTGGAGGATAATTTCTTGAATGGTAATGGTAATAAATTTAAATTTAGTTAACGGTGAGAGTTAATTAGGATCTTTAAGCAAGGCTGAATTAATTCTAAACAGTTTTGGTGGCAGTTTTCGCTATGATTTAGATAAGTTAGGTTTAACGCAAACTAAAAATTACTATTAGTCCATATCGTTAGAAGATAGATAAATTTTGATGACTGGCATTACTCAATCTGCATATAGCGATCGCCAAATTGAGGCTTGGTTTAGGGGCTTATACACCATCGCTTTAGCAGATGGACATTATGATCCCGAAGAACAGGAACTAATTGGTCAATTAACTCAAGATTTAGTTGATATTAATGCGGTAGATCGTCTGGAGACCATAACTCCCGAAGAACTAGCAGAAAAATTAGGCAAAGAACCTGATACAGCAGAAAATTTTCTGCGTACAGCAGTTTTGGTCGCCGTGGCTGACGGGATTTATTCAACACCCGAATACGAACTGCTGCATCAATTTAGTGATGCTTTAGATATTGAAGTAGAAGCTTTAAAGGCTTTAGAGTATAATCTCTATCGACCAGAGACATCCACTTCGACATTGACTCCACCCCAGAAACCCAAATCATGTGTGGACGTACTTCATCCTGTCAAAGATTGGCTGGAAGGAATGGAAATTAAAGATCCTCGATTAGCAAAGTTTGTTTGTAAAGTAATTCCACCTCAATGTCCTTTTGAACGAGACATAAATTTGTTTGGACGCAAAGTTGCCCATATTCCACCTCTGTGTAAACTTAATCCTCTCTACGAGCAGTTTACGATGCTGCGTTTTCGTTCCTTGTCATATCTGGCTGACGAGTGTGGTGAAGATGTGACGAAATATGTTCAATAGCTATAAGTTTTCAATTCCCGTAAATAATCAATTATTTGAGCCTAATTAATGCAGTTTATCGATTTAGCAGAAGTAGAAGTAATCGCTGGTAAGGGTGGCGACGGGATGGTGGCATTCCGCCGAGAAAAATATGTTCCCGCAGGAGGTCCTGCAGGGGGAAACGGTGGCTGGGGTGGTTCAGTAATTTTAGTAGCCTCAAATCGTCTCCAAACGCTCCTAGATTTTCGCTATGCTCGTATTTTTAAAGCAGAAGACGGCAAAAAAGGTGGGCCGAATAACTGTACGGGAGCCAAAGGAAGCGATCGCCTAATTGAAATCCCTTGTGGTACTCTCATTACTGATGCGGATACGGGAGAATATCTTGGTGATTTGACGGTGGATGGTGAAACCCTTTGTGTTGCTGTTGGAGGCAAAGGCGGTTTGGGTAATAAGCACTTTTTGAGCAACAGCAATCGCGCCCCAGAATACGCTCTACCTGGCTTAGAAGGAGAAATTAGACGCTTGCGCCTAGAGCTGAAGTTAATTGCCGAAGTGGGCATTATCGGCTTACCTAACGCGGGCAAATCAACGCTTATATCTTCTTTGTCTTCTGCTAAACCCAAGGTGGCGGACTATCCTTTTACCACCTTAGTACCCAATTTAGGCGTGGTGCGTAAACCCACAGGAGATGGAACGGTGTTTGCCGACATTCCTGGCTTGATCTCAGGTGCGTCTGAGGGAGTTGGTTTAGGTCATGATTTTTTACGTCATATTGAACGAACTCGTGTCTTGCTGCATTTAATTGACGCGACAGCAGATAATCCCCCTGCTGACTATCAAACCATTCAAGATGAGCTAGTAGCTTACGGACATGGTTTACCTGAACGACCACAGATTATTGCTTTAAACAAAATTGACGCGATAGATGATGAGACTTTAGAGTTGATTACTTGTGAGCTACAAGAATTAACTTCTCTGCCGATTGTTCATGTTTCCGCAGTGACCCGTGCAGGGCTAGATCTTTTGACTTCTAAGGTTTGGGGAATTTTAGATGCCGAAGCAGCGTCAGTATTAATTTAATTTTTCTTGAACGTCTTAATTACACCACTAGTTTTTATTCAGGCGCAAGATTCAAAAAATCGATGATAATATAATAGTTTGCAGTTTAAACATATCAAGACAATCAAATCTAGACTAACTATGACTCTGACTCAACAGCGCAAGCAAGAATTAATGGCAGAATACCAAGTTCATGAAACCGACACTGGTTCTGCCGATCTGCAAATTGCCGTTTTAACCGAAAGAATCAATCAGCTAACTGCTCACCTGAGAGCCAATAAAAAAGATCATTCCTCCAGAAGAGGATTGCTAAAAATGATTGGTCGCCGCAAAGGTCTTTTAGCCTACATCCAGAAACAAGATTACGAACGCTACCAAAAATTGATTGGTCGTCTTGGCATTCGCCGTTAATCACTAGACATTATGCCATCAGATTCTAAACGGGGTCGCTTACCATTTGAACCCCGTAACAATAACAAAAAAGAAAAGCCCGAAAAAACTGCTCCTGCAACAACCGTCAAGCAGAAGCGTAAAGCTACTTCAAGAAATTCTCGACCTAACTCTAACCTCTCAGCAATTCCTGATGTTGTGAGCAAGAGGATGGGACGTCGTATGGCAATATTCTGCGGTATTCCTTCAGCCTTGGGAATGTTGTCATTATTAGTTTTTTACTGGCTTAAAGCAAATGAAGTTGTCGAACTTCCACCCTATGCTGCTTTTGCCGTTTCCTTTGGCTTTTTAGGCTTAGGAGTCTTGGGGTTGAGCTATGGTCTGTTTTCTGCATCCTGGGATGAGGAGCGCGTTGGTAGTGCTTTGGGAGGAGGCGAATTTAAACTAAACCTCGGCAGAACCAGGGACGCTTGGAAAGCCTCAAAAAAGGCGGACAGTTAAAACTTAAAGAGTATGACACGTTTTCAACGAAGTAATTAAAGCGATCGCCACCCCAGACTAGAGATCGGGAGGTTAATTCACTAACTGATGAATAAGTTATATGGAAAAGATTTTAACCTTTGGCTCGAAGAAATAGCGATCGCCATTAAAAACAGAGATGTCAGCAAGATGGATTGGGACAATCTCCTAGAAGAAATTGAAGATATGGGGGCGAGTCAAAAAAGGGCTTTACGGAGCTATCTGAATCGTTTAATAGAACAGATCTTTAAGCTAAAGTATTGGACGAGTGAACGCGATCGCAATAGAAATAATTGGCGGCTTGAAATTACCAATTTTCGCAGGGAAATCAAGAGTATTTTGGAAGATTCTCCCAGCTTGAACAAGTATTTAGCAGAAAACTATCTGTTTTGGTACGATAAGTCTGTCAAAGGACTTCAAAAAAGTAAAGTTTTTGAGCTACCTAATCACCAGCCAATTAGCTTAGATGAGGTGTTAGACGACAATTATTTTGGATAATTTACTGCGCTTTTCGAATGAATAGACTACATTAATGAAATTATCAAAAAGCTAATAGCTATTAGCTTTTAACGTTTGATTTGTGCAGGTATAACCACTACAGGACAAGATGCTTGGCGAATTACTCCCTCGCTCACACTGCCAACTAACGTTTTGTATAATGCGCCATGACCATGAGACCCAATTACAATCATGCCTGATTTTAGCTTTATGGCTTCTTGAAGAATCGTTTTAATAGTTGCGCCTTGAACTAACAAAGGGGTTACGGCTACTCCATCTTGGTCTAGTTCTAAAGCCTTATCTTGAAGATAACGATGTTCTTTTCTCAAAGTTTTTGCCCTCCAGTCTCGTTCGCATTGGGGTCCTGTACCATAACCAACAAAATCAGGATCGGGGGCAGCAATATGAATTAGCCAAAGTCTACAATTAAAGCTTTTAGCTAGTTCTGCTGCTTTATCTACAACCATGGGCGTAACATCAGAAAAATCGATCGCTGCCAATATATTATTCACAGTTAGCTAAATTTACATAATTTATATAATTTACAATAAACATGATAATCAACTACCAAAAATCAATCACTTATAAATAACAAATAACTCTATTCAAAATCCTCACAAGTTCTTCAAGCTTTGCTTATATCTTGAACCTAGAAACGAATTAACTAGAGAAGTACGTAATGACTGTCAAAAATAGTTTTTCGATCAAAGAAATTAGAAACGAAGTTCGTCATTTGATTGAGCTACATAGTTTAGATCCCCAACAGGCAATTTACAGCTTAAGTCAATTTTTCTCACCAGGAGAATGGGAATTGGTTAAATGTGAAATCGAGTCTCATGGCTATTGCCTGATGACAAATTCTATTGCCGAAATATGAGAACTGAATTAACTAGTGAGGTCAATCATGGTTGCTACAGTAAATTTTGCTAATTTTTCTCTTGATGAAATTAAAGATGAAGCCCGCCATCTAGTTGAAACTGGCAAAATCGATCCCCATCAATCAATTTGCGTTCTTTGTAATTTTATTCCCCCAAAAGAATGGATTTGCGCTGAATATGAATTGGAAAGAAACGATTATTTGTTAAGAGATCGTATCTGCGATCTTTTAGCCAAAGATGAATGGTCAGAAGATTAGGAAGTTGAAAATTAATTAGTTGATTTTTTTGCCCCTCGCTACATGATGGAATAAGGATATGAATAATTTTGATTATGTAATTTTAGGGGCAGGTTTGGGTGGACTATCCGCAGCAGCCTGCTTAACTCGTCAAGGATATCGAGTTGCAGTATTAGAACAACATTATTTACCTGGAGGCTGTTGTCATACTTTCAGCTATGGCGATTATAGCTTCTGTGCTGATGTCCACTACATCTATCAATGTGGAGAAGGGCAAGCAGTTAAGCAATTTTTAAACTATATTGATCGCGATGTCCCCTTTAATTCTCTCAATCCCGACTGTATTGACAGGGTGATTACGCCAGAGGTTGATTTTCGAATTCCATTAGATTGGGAAAAATTTCGCGATCGCCTGAACGCTACTTTCCCTGAAGAAACTAAGGGCATCAATTTTTACTGTGATGAAATTAAACAGCTACATCAAGAACTGAAGCAGTTAACCCACAAAGTACACTGGTACGATTTAGAGTGGTCAGATTGGTTCTCTTTACCGAAATACTGGCATTTGTTCAGCAGACGTAACTGGACATTACAGGATCTTTATGACCATGCGAGATTATCCCCCAATCTACAAGATCTGTTAGCTGGACAGAGTGGGGACTATGGTTTGCCTCCAAATGAAATCGCGCTGATTACTCATACATCTTTAGTTTGGGATTATTCAGAAGGCGCATATTACCCGCAACATCACTTCAAACATCTAGTCGATAGCATCGTCTCTGCCATCACCGAAGGGGGTGGGGTAGTCAAGTTTTCTAATCCAGTACAGCATATTGAGCATTTTTCCGACGCGCATCCTACGATTCTAGCGTAGGTGAATCGCTAGTTAGCGTCGGCTTTAACCTTGCGGGTTCATCCTGATTTTCTATGTACTTAAGTATAATCTTAATTAAATTATCGCTTTAGGCAGTAATGAGTCTGGAGGCGCTCAAGCAAATAAAGTCATCCTCAAGAAATTAGTTACCTCTAATAATTTTTGTCTAATTTTTGCTTCATAATATATAAATAATGAATTTTATTTTTAAGCCAGGGTCAATATTTCGTCGCTTTGTCGGCATCATTGCTAACTTAAAATTAGCGATCGCTTTATTACTGGCGATCGCCGTAGTCAGTATTTCAGGTACAGTCATTGAACAGGCAGAAACCCTGTCTTTTTATCAACAAAACTATCCTGAATCTCCTGCTTTATACGGTTTTTTAACTTGGAAAGTGATTCTCGCCTGGGGACTCAATCATGTTTATAGCACCTGGTGGTATCTTTCTCTGCTAATTTTATTTGGTGCAAGTCTAACCGCCTGTACCTTTACTCGCCAGCTACCCGCCCTCAAAGCTGCCCGTAAGTGGAAATATTATCAAAAGCCCCATCAGTATGAAAAACTAGCTCTCAGTGCAGAATTAGAGCAAGGTTCAATTAAGTCTTTAATTCCTCTGCTTAAGCAGCAAAACTATCAAGTCTGGCAGCAGGATAATGCTCTATATGCCCGTAAGGGAATTATCGGGCGGATTGGACCAATTATCGTTCATGCTGGGATGTTAATTGTCTTGGCAGGAGGCATGTGGGGTATTTTTACAGGGTTTTTTGCTCAAGAAATGGTTGCCAGCGGGGATACTTTTAAAATTAAAAATATTATTGAATTAGGGCCATTTGGGGCTAATCAGCTTCCTTCAGATTGGTCAGTTAAAGTCAATCGCTTTTGGATTGACTATACAGAAAACGGGGATATAGACCAATTCTACTCTGATTTGTCTGTGATCAGCGATCGCGACGAAGAAATTAAACGAGAAACCATCCACGTCAATAAACCCCTGCGGTATGACGGCGTTACTTTCTATCAAACTAACTGGAGTATTGCTGCTGCTAAAGTTCAGCTAAATAATAGCCCCATCTTTCAGCTACCAGTGGCGAAGTTAGATACCCTAGGGGTAGGTAACATCTGGGGAACTTGGATTCCTACCAAGCCCGATCTGAGTACGGGGGTTTCAATGTTGATTAAAGATCTCCAGGGAACGGCATTAATTTATAATCAGCAAGGAGACTTGACCAGCGCCCTACGTATTGGACAAAGTATAGACATTGACGGTATTAACCTAAAGCTAATTGATATTATCGGCAGTACTGGCTTACAGATTAAAGCCGATCCTGGTGTTCCCATTGTTTATACAGGGTTTGCTCTACTGATGATTGGGGTAGTGATGAGCTACTTTTCTCATTCTCAAATCTGGGCATTAGAACAAGAGCGCAGCTTTTATTTTGGGGCAAAAACCAATCGGGCGCAGGTAAGCTTTGAACGAGAAATGCTGGGGGTAATTGATGTCTTAAATGGCGAGTCTGAAGCTATTGATCTACCTGAATCTCGTCAATCTGTGGTCAATCTTTAGCAATTTTTTAATTAAGCATCACTTTTTATAGTCATTTCAAATAGCAACCAGTGGATCTTATAACGAAGTAACAAGTAACAAGTAACCCTTCGGGTTCGACAGTTTGCTCAACGGAGGAAACCTCCGCAACGCAACTGTCTCACAAGTAACAAGTAAAATTCACCATCATCATTAATACAAAGTAACCATAGGGAAATTAATTAAAATGACTATAGTAAGTAGCAAATAAGATTTGACCTTATTATCAATACAAAACTACCATAAGGAAATTAATTGGAATGACTATACTTTTCAAACATCCTTTAAAGACACACTCTCAATTAGGGGACAAACCTCTTGGGAGTCAGTTATTCGTTCCCTGACGCGGTCAGATTTGAGATTAAAGCTATTACTCCAACTGGTACGATATTCTTGCAACTCCTGCTTAAATAAGCTCATTTTCTTGATTTGAATTCCTAACTGCTCAATCTTGTGATCGAGCAAACTTTGTACCAAGTAACAGGGCTTTTCACCGCGATCGCGCACATCTAAGATTTGTTTGATTTCTTCGAGGGTAAATCCAAGGGCTTGAGCTTTTTTGATAAATTCAACTTGTTTGCGCGCATCCTGACTGTAATAGCGGTAGCCGTTATCACCTCTGTGTACTGGCTGTAATATTCCCAGATCGCTATAGTAGCGTAAAGTTCCCACCGCCAGACTTGTTTGTTTGGCTAATTCGCCAATTTTGAGTTTATTAGACATAATCATAAATAATCATCAAAAAGTTTTCGAGCAAGAGAGTGTTTTCCTCAGAAAAAAAATTCCTGAAATTAATAGCTTAAAAGCAACGAATTGACTGTTTCTTTACATTGAATTTATCATTTCTTTGTATTTTTTCAGATTTTCAACTGAACGCGCCAATAACATTTGGAGCGCATGAAGAACAGCAATTTTCGGCATCTGGAGGTATGAGGCGATCGCCATATTTAAGGAGGCAATAGTTAAAGACTAGCCAGAGCAACAGCATGTTTCAGCCAATTGAAAACTACTGTAAAAACTCCTGTTGTCATCGCCTATAAAATAACGCAAGATATTGATGGCGATCTTTCATCGTAGCAACATCAACAAAATGATCTTTCAAAACTTAAAATCGGTTAATTTTATTCAATACTTATTTTTAAACAAACTATCTTGGCTATCTTGTCTGATTGGGCTGTTAATTGTCCTTCCCGCTCAAGCAGTAGATTTGAAAGTAGCTGTAGAGAAAGAAGTTGAGAGTCTAAAAGTAGGTAGCTCTACTGCTGCCATAGTTAAAGATGGTGCAGGAAGGCAGCTTGGGAAACTTAACCCCATGTCGTCTCTGGCAGCTAAACTGGACGGCAACAGCATTACAATTTCAAATCGAGTCGCTGCGGGGGAATTGGTGATTGAGCCAGAAAATAATGGCTATGTTTGGATTGGCGATCGCTGGTATCGAGGAACAACTCGTTTGATTCGGCAAAACAATGGTATTACAGCAATTAATAAAGTTGACTTAGAGCAATATTTGTATAGCGTAGTTGGCGCTGAAGCAGTCTCTAGTTGGCCAATTGAAGCTCTTAAAGCTCAGGCTGTCGCTGCTCGTTCCTATGCTCTCTACAAGCGTAAAACAGGCTCAAACGGTATTTATGATGTGGATACGACAACTGGAACTCAGGTTTATAAAGGTCTAGACAGCGAATATACGACCACTCATCAGGCGGTTAACAGTACTCTAGGTCAAATTATGACCTATAACAATCAAGTCATTCTTGCTGCGTTTCATTCTTCTTCTGGCGGATATACGGAAAATGTTGAGGATGTCTGGACTTCTCCCCTACCTTATTTGAGAGGAGTAGTTGACTACGATCAGCAAGCTCCCGTATTTCAATGGCAACAAATAGTTCCCCTAAGTAAAATTCAAAGTTTAGTCGCTGGGGTGGGTAAAATTAAAGCTTTTCAGGCTACAGCAATGACTCCTCGTGGTCGAGTAGTGACAATGAACATCACAGGCGATCGCGGCAGTACAACTGTTAGCGGTAACGATCTTAGGAAAGCTCTCGATCTCCGCAGCACTTTATTTCGAGTTTCTACTGATGGCGATAATCTGCTGGTTAAAGGGCGTGGCTTTGGACATGGACTCGGCTTGAGTCAATGGGGTGCTTATTATTTAGCGAAACAAGGAATTAACTATCATCAAATTTTGGCACACTACTATCAAACCGCTAATTTAAGTCGAATGAAGTAATTATTAGTAATTATTAGTAATTATTAGTAAATGCTACAAACCTTATGGTTAAATACTTCTGATTTGCGAAGCTATAGTCATTTTAATTAATTTCCCTATGGTTACTTTGTATTAATGATGATGGTGAATTTTACTTGTTACTTGTGAGACAGTTGCGTTGCGGAGGTTTCCTCCGTTGAGCAAACTGTCGAACCCGAAGGGTTACTTGTTACTTGTTACTTCGTTATAAGATCCACTGGTTGCTATTTGAAATGACTATACATGTGGCCCAAGCCTTTGTCCTTTAGGACTTCCACCTAGCGGCACTAGCTCGATAGGTTAAAAATATGTATTAATACATGTTGATTTATCGAGCTTTATATTACTAACTTTTATAATTTTTCTCTTATGTCCAACAGTTTTTCTTCTGATATCAATCGATCGCCACGCATTTTGGTTCTCTCTGTGCGTGGATTCCGTTTTCAAGCAGCAAACTGCTGTATTTATGAGTTTGAAGACTTATTAACCGACTTAGAATTAGCACAACTACACGTAGCAAATCCAAATCGCGACTTTGACATTGCTTGCAAGATCTATCGTGGAGTCAAATATCTTGGCGGTTCTGACAGTCTTGCTTTAAAAGCTGCTCCTTTTCCCCCAGAATTGGTTTTAGAGCATGAATATGATTTATTCTTCGCGGTATTAGACAACCCCTTTCAGTTTCATCTTTTGGAATCAATCAAAGGATGGCGGGAAAAATGTCGGTATACAGCCTGTTTCATCACTGAGATGTGGCAGCCTGACTTAAAGATTAAGCGATTATTTAGGGAGCCTTGGTCAAATTTTGATCGCGTTTTTTTAGGTGTGACCCAATGCGTCGAGGGATTGAGTAAGTTGATTAAGCCACCCGTGACCTATATTCCTCCTGCGGTTGACACCTTACGCTTTTCCCCCTATCCCAATCCACCTCAACGTTCCATTGATGTTTCTTACGTAGGTAGACGATCGTCAAATATCCATGATGCTTTAATAAAAAGAGCCGCTCAAGACAACTTCTTTTACTATCACGACACGGTCAAAGGAAAATTAGAAATTGAGAATGCTAGAGAACATCGCATTTTGCTTGCTAATCTATTCCAAAGAAGTCGCTACAATATTACCAACTATGCCAAATTCAACTCCACCGCCGAAACAGGAGGGACTCAAGAAATTGGCTATCGCTTTTTTGAAGGGGCAGCAGCAGGTACGGTAATGATCGGTATGCCACCTGCTGGAGAAGCTTTTCCTCGCTATTTTGATTGGTCAGAACCAATTATTAAGGTCGATCTATCTGGTACAGATGTGGTGGAAGCGATCGCCGAATTGGATGCTCAGCCAGAAAGGCTAGAACGGATCAGTCGACGCAACGTAGCTAATTGCTTACTTAAGCACGATTGGTCTTACCGTTGGCGAGATATACTGAGTACTTTTGATTTAAAACCTAGTCAAGCAATGATTGAGCGAGAAAAATATCTATCTAAATTAGGTCATAGTATTTTGGCTGAAATCGAAAGTTAATCTGAAATCCAAAAATGAATGCTACAAATTACTCCTCTACTTCCTCTACCTCTCTACTTTTCATCTGTAGCCAACTTTAAAGTATTTCAGATAACATGTTTTTTGCACGAATTATACTTAACTAGTACTGCTATACGGAAGTCACAGTTAACTTTAATTTCCCCTACCTACTTACTAGCTTTCTCATTAATAGTCATCTACGATAACTAACGGGTCTACCACTGAGACAGTATTTGCACCAAAAGAAGTTGGTAGGTTTGCTCATAATTTTACTGGTTTACTTCTTTGGATAGATGAACTTCCAAGGACATTTAAATTATGGTAATTAGTAACAAATAATACAGAAAATTATCCTCAGCCAATTGCTATTGATCAGATCAGGTAAGGTAAGGTTGAGGCTAGTCAATAGTAACAGTATAAGCAATATTTAGACTCAGCTAAATTAGTCAAAACTACTAAAGACACTATGTTCTAGTTAATAGTTTGTATCTATGATTTTGTTGGAGAAAAACTATTGATTTTTCTGCTTTGTTATTGGTCAAGATTATCAACATTTAGTAAACGTCAAGAACTATATTTATGATGAAAAGTTTAAGCAAAATTCGCCACTTTATAGTGACAACACTATTAGTTTTAATAGTTGCGACTACTACAGCTTGTGCCTCTAGTTCAACTGCAACTGTTCCTAATCCAACATTAAACAGAAGACAAGCATATACTCAGTTAGAAACAGGAAATAGTCTTGCTGGGCAAAAGTTTGGCGATTGGGTAATTAGTACTAGCCAAGGGTTGATTAAAGATGCCTATGTAAGAGACAACAACAAGCTCGGTGTAGTAATTACTGAGCAAGTTAAGCCAACAGAAGTTAAGACCTTAGCTAAAGCTTTAACCATGGGATTTCATCAGAATTTTCCTAATCAAGATTTGACCGTCATGATGTATGCACCAGACAAAGCAAAAGTTCTGACTGCTAAATATAATGCACGAGACAATAATATCGAATATCAAGGATAGTTCAAGGTCAAATCTTAGGTAGTCAGAATTTGCCATCTACTCAACTGACAATCAAAACTTGTTAATTCTAATAGGAGCAATAATTATGTCCAGCAGTGACCAATATAAAAAACAAATTATGAATGACCTTGCTGGTGGTAAGGTTGAATCTCTCGATAACTCAGCGATCAACGAAGATAGTTACGATAACTTTGATGATTTTGCTAATCGTTCTAGCCGAGACGAAAGACATGGTTTGTTCCGCAATGCTTTTCATCACGACAATGTTTCGCCACAGCAAATGGAACCAGAGTTACAAAAAGCGATCGCACAAATCAAGCCAAACGAAAGAGATGATGTTGCTAGAGAGTTTTTAAAGCACCTAGACAAAAGAGGACTGAAGGAAAAAGATTTAGCCAGTCAACTCGGCCTATCTACTCATCATGCTAGTCGGATGAACGCTGATGATGTAAGCAAATTGGCTAACTTCACCTATCATTCTCATCCTGATATTTTTCAAGAAGTAATGGCAGATCAGCCTGCTTTGCTTAAATTTTTTAGTAATCCTTTGGTGGGTGCAGCATTGGGCGCAGTTGCAGCAAAATGGTTGCGTCGCTAAGAATCTTTGTAACACGATCTATGGGTAATTATGCTAAAGAGCGTTTAAAATAGCGCTCTTATTTTTTTGGGCAGATTTTAACTTAAGGCATACAGATTAAAGCTAAATTAAAAACGTGATTTAACTTGCCAGATAACAGTAAGCTTAATCAATGGCGTTTGTAGTAAAGAATCAATGGCAACCATAAACGATAATTATCTTAAACTTAAAGCAGGGTATTTGTTCCCTGAAATTGCGCGTCGAGTTAGTGCGTTTGCAGCAGATCATCCTGATGCACCAATTATTAAGCTAGGTATTGGAGATGTCACCGAACCCTTACCTGCTGCCTGTCGTGATGCAATCATTGAAGCGACTAAAGAAATGGGCGATCGCAGTACCTTCAAAGGATATGGACCAGAACAGGGATATCTCTGGTTAAGAGACAAAATTGCTCAACAAGACTTTCAATCCCGTGGTTGTGAGATCGATGCGTCGGAAATCTTTATCTCAGACGGTTCTAAGTGCGATTGCGGTAATATTCTCGATATTTTTGGCAATGATAATAAGATTGCCGTGACCGATCCTGTCTATCCTGTGTATGTCGATACTAACGTTATGGCAGGAAATACAGGAGAATTTCAAGAGGGTAGGTATAAAGGTCTAGTTTACCTGCCCATCACTGCGGAAAATAACTTTACTGCGGAAATTCCTCGCGAAAAAGTAGATTTAATCTATCTTTGTTTCCCTAATAATCCCACAGGAGCAACAGCTACCAAAGAACATTTAAAAGCTTGGGTAGATTACGCCCAGCAACACGGGTCATTGATTTTGTTTGATGCAGCTTATGAAGCCTTTATCAGCGATCCTGATTTACCTCACTCTATTTATGAAATAGAAGGAGCAAAAGACTGTGCGATCGAATTCCGTTCTTTCTCCAAGAATGCTGGCTTTACCGGGACTCGTTGTGCCTTTACTGTAGTTCCTCAAAATTTAATGGGTAAAGCGCAAGATGGTTCAGCAGTCAAAATCTGGCAACTATGGAATCGTCGTCAGTGTACCAAATTTAACGGTGTATCTTACATTGTGCAACGGGGTGCAGAAGCCGTTTATTCTCAAGCTGGACAGGCGCAAATCAAAGAGTTAGTTAGTTTTTACCTCGAAAATGCTAAAATCATCCGCGAACAGTTAACTGCAGCAGGAATTGCCGTATACGGAGGAATAAATGCACCTTATGTCTGGGTGAAAACTGCCGATGGCTTATCTAGCTGGGACTTCTTTGATAAATTGTTGTTTAACTGCAACGTGGTTGGCACTCCTGGTTCTGGCTTTGGGGCAGCAGGAGAAGGCTATTTCCGCATCTCTGCATTTAATAGTCGAGATAATGTTAACGAGGCAATGAAGCGAATTACAGAAAAGTTTACCGCCTAGTTATTGGTGAACTAAAAATAGCGATCGCATTTTGATTAATTAATAATTTGATTTATGGCGATCGCTCTAACGCAAATATAGGTAGTAGAATTCTGTTTTGGGTTGTGCCGATAGCTAATCTTTAGCTATTAGGAAAATCGCGAATCACAGCGCTAGCTGCCATAATTATTTTTCCCTGACAAACATCGAGTTTGTCGATTTTTAGGGACATAGCATCTAATTCAAAATTACGTAGATCGAGTATTTCCTTAGTACTGTCCAATAGAGTTTGAGCAAAGGCTGCATTTTCGCGATCGTGATATTCTACATCGGCGATCGCAATTTTGTTGCCATCAGCATCTATGCTTGGTTTTGCAGACAAAGCAATGTGTTTGGTGGTTTGTGATTCGGCTATCTCGATATCTGCTTCCAAGCCAATTTTTTGCTCTCCAGGTAAGGTAAATTTTACATTACGCGCATTAACTGTAACTGTTTCACCATTAAGATCTAGCTTTTGGTTTTGGAGTTTACCTTTGATATATTCAGAATTAAAGGCTCGCTGTAGATCTGCTTCTAGTAAAACTATCTTAGCTTCAGCGTTGGTATCCTGAGTCAATTTAATATTACCCAAGGCAGCCTTAACTGAATCGACAGCGATCTCGTCTGTTTGCAGAATTAATCTCTCTGCCCTTAATTCTTTTTTCATCACCATGCCTTTGCCGTCAATAGTGACCGACTCTAATTTTCCGCCAACTACATCTAACGGATTAGCTCTAACATCAACATCTAGTTCTTCTACTTCATCTAGTTGACTCTTAATGCCGACTTCTGCTGCTTTACTAATTGCTTGTTCGCCGAGATCGGGCTTGTTCATTCTTTCATTCCTGATTTAACTGATTAATTACTCTCTAAAACACAGAAAATGAGAGATAGAGTGGATTTTTAATTGTCCTCATCCTCTATCCCTCGTCCGTCAATCTTAGTTATACTGTTGCTGGTTTTGGTTCTGGTTTTAGTGGTTCGCTAGTAGCGATCGCTTTTTGTACCTGTTCGGCTAACATGGGGGATACTTTGCGGAATAACTCCATCTGGTCTTCAATTACTTCTGGAGTCGCTTTACCGAGACTGCCAGCAATGTTGCTATAAAGACGCTCTTTTTCACCGTCATCCAGCATGTCATAATACATCCGTGCCTGATCGTAATGGTCGTCTTCGTCTAACTCGATCCGTGCTGCCATTCCCGAAACATGATAGGGAGGTTCTTCTGCACGTTTGTCGGGTTGAGGATAGCTTTCGTGAGAAGGATTGTAGTTAATCCGTGAGCCATTATTATCGTCAGTACGCATCAACCCATCACGATAAGGAGTATTTGCAACCGTGGCATGGGGTTTGTTAACGGGAATGGTGTCATAGTTAACGCTTAGACGATGGCGGTGAGCATCAGCATAGGACATAATCCGCGCTTGCAACATCCGATCTGGTGACCAAGAAATCCCAGGAACAACATTACCAGGAGAAAATGCTGCCTGTTCTACTTCGGCAAAATAATTTTCGGGGTTACGATTTAATTCAAATTTACCGACTGTCTGCAAGGGAAAATCACCATGAGGCCATACTTTAGTGAGATCAAAAGGATTCCACTGGAAGTTTTGTGCCTGTTCATCGGTCATTAGCTGAATCTTCATTGTCCAAGAAGGATAGTTGCCTTCTTCAATGGCTTGATAAAGATCTTTAGTTGCCCAACGAGGTTCTACTCCCTCCATCTTGCGCCACTGTTGATCGGTAAAGAATTTATTACCCTGATCGGTAATAAAGTGGAATTTTACCCAAATACGCTCATTTTCTTGATTAATCAAGCTAAAAGTGTGGCTACCATAACCATTCATGTGTCGCCAGCCCATGGGCGCACCGCGATCGCCCATCAACCACAATACTTGATGGATACTTTCAGGTACTAAAGACCAAAAATCCCACCACATTTGATCCTGTCGCCAATGTTCTTTGGGGTGTTCTTTCTGGGAGCGAATAAAGTCCATGAATTTCATGGGATCGCGCATAAAAAAGATTGGTGTATTGTTCCCCACCATGTCCCAATTACCATCTTCGGTATAAAACTTAAGCGCAAACCCTCTCAAGTCACGATAAATATCTGAACCGCCTTTAGATTTTGCCACGGTAGAAAAACGCGCAAATAGTTCAGTTTGCTTGCCTACCTCTGAAAACATTTTGGCTTTGGTATATTTAGTAATATCTTCGGTGACGGTAAAAGTCCCATAAGCACCCGAACCGAGCGCGTGAACTACTCGCTCAGGAATCCGCTCACGGTTAAAATGCGCCATCTTCTCTAAAAGAGTATAGTCTTCTAGTAATAGAGGTCCTTGCTTGCCTACAGTTTTAGAGACGGTATTGCTAGCTATGGGAATACCAGCAGCATTAGTTAAAGTTTGTTGATTATTATCTACCACAAAAAATCCTCTTTAGTTATAAGGCGATTGTCCATCACTCTGTCCTTAAATGCTAATGGGCAGGGGTCAAGAAATACCTCTAACTTGAGATGTATAACTGGGAAAGTGTTTGATCAATCATGACAACGATAAAGCTCATAATCATGTTGTCCTGACACACCATCAGACTGAGAATTAGCAACACAATTCTGGGTGGTTAGACCATTTACAGGTAGATTACAATCTTAATTCAAAATTAAATTGATTTAGCAAATTCTAAACCTAGATATTTAAGCAGTCGCTCAAAATCAAAATTTTGCTGAATCAAACGTTTAATTTGACGAACTTTTATTTCTTCCTGAAGCGGAACTTTGCCAAATGCGCCATCAACAACTTCTACCGTAGTTAAAGTATCCGTATCCACAGACAGCACTGGAATTTCTAAACTTTCGGCTCTCTCGATAATTATTTCTTTAGGGGGAATGCGACCAGTAAGAATCAGACAGTGAGTTGAAGTTTCTAAAGCTGCTAATTGTAATTCTGTGCGATCGCCTCCTGTAACCACCGCCATATTTTCTCTTTGACGGAAATATCCTAAAGCTGAATTAACGTTCATTGCCCCGATGCTCAAACTTTCTATCATCCAGTCTAAATGCTCTGAACAACATAAAACTTCGGCCTTTAATCGCTTGGCAATTTCCTTGACACTAACGCTGTTGAGGATACGATCCTTGGGAATCATTCCCAAAACAGGAATCTGCTGATTTTCCAAATAAAGTTTAATAATTTCTGAAGCAGTGCTAAATTCTTCAGCTGGCACATCGTTGATGACTACCCCTAACAAACGATCTCCCAAAAACTTCTTAGCTGATAATAAGCTACCTACCAAAAGTTGAGGCTGATAACGAGCAACAAGCAGAATTGAAGCATCAACTAATTCGGCAATTTCTGGCACTGAAAGATTAAAAATACTCCCTTCCCAAAGATTACTAGATCCTTCGAGGAAAATTAAATCCCCCTCAATTTGCGTTATATACTCCCGTACTGCCTCACTATAGTCTTGACGATCTGCTCCTTGCAGTCGTTGATTGATCATCGTCTGGTCTACGGATAGCAAAGGCGATTTCACTTGATTTGCAGACAAACCTAAAGCTGTTGCTAAAAATTTGGCATCAGTAGAAGATGCCAAATTCTCTAGATTTTCTCGAAAATCGGTTGCGAAAGGTTGCCCATAGCCAATTGCAATATCTTTTGCCTGAGCAAGATAGCTCAAACCGAGAATAGTCGCCGATTTACCACAGTAGGCTTCGGTAGAAGCTATTAGAAGATATTTAGCAGATTTAGCCACGCCCTCACTCCTTGTTAATTTTGTATTTATATGATTCTATTCAAAACGCAGCAGTTTGCGATAAAAACTTTGAGGAAAATCAGTTGTCTTTGAACGCTTAAAATTTATGATGACATCAATTAGGTAATCAATAAATTCTGAATTAGATAAAGTTACTTCATAGCTTAACTCTGCTTGTCCATCAAATTGTAAACGACAACGGGTTAACTCCGAGGGTAATTTTGATACATACCAGCTAGCAACAAACGCGATGCCTTCTCCACCTTCAATTTGACGTTCACCTTCTAAAGATGCTTCACGGTACAAAGCGATCGCATGAGGTAGCCAACTATGTTTATTTTTTGAATAGTAAGGTACATAAATAATTACATCTGCTTTACTGGCTGGCTTGATTTGTTCAATCGTGGACATAGTAGACATAGATAAAAACCAATAATAGTTAAGAGTGTTGATTCAATTTTCCAAAACCTTCTACTTTATAACATCAGTTTTTTCAGATAACCTCTAACCTCGATCTGGGAGTTAGCCTTCATAAATGATTGACGTGTGTTAGCTTTTCTTAAAAAAAACCAAAAAAAATGCCCCCCAAATAAATGGAGAGCATTTTTTTAATTAATTTAATCTAGTCCAAGATTAACCGTTGATT
>NZ_PVWF01000237.1 GCF_003003995.1 Pleurocapsa sp. CCALA 161
ATAAGTCAAGTTATACTCCAAGGAAAAAGCCAAAAAATAAATCTTTGACTTCAAAAGAAAGAGAATACAATAAAGAGTTAGCAAAACAAAGAATTTACGTAGAACACGTCATTCGTTGCTTAAAGATTTTTCGGATTTTGGCTCAACCATATCGTAATCGCTGTCGTCGATTTGGGTTACGTTTTAATCTCATCTCTGGTTTGTACAACTGTGGACTTGATTTAGCGATCGCCTGATTCGTGCAAGAGGTCTATTATTAATTCAATTGATAACTAATTGTTTATTAGATTTCTAGCTTAAACTCTCTAGCCAACTAGAGAGTCAAGTAGACTTATGTAAAAGAACTGCTTGAACCTGATTTGAGAAAGAAACGGTCTTAAACTCACAAAACATTCAGTACGCCAAAGAGCATGATGGCAAGATAAACGAAGTAAACGCCGTTGAGGGCTAACACCTGCCAAAGCCCAAAACCGTGTTCTCTACTTCCCCAGTGGATGAAAGCAGCGTATAACGCTGGCATGAGAGCGACAAAAGCGAGGTTAACCGAGTAAAGCTGAAGGTTGTTGACGGGTGCGGTTGCTAATGCCAGGGGAACGAAAGCGACGCTCATGGTTACAGCATGGTCGCCAATCACGCTAGTAGTAAAGCAGCAGTTACCTGTCCGCTACGGGTAACGCTCCAGGTGGCAAACAGTTCTGGTAACATTGCCATTGGCGCGGTGATAAATAGTCCGCCAATAATTTCTGAAATACCGATCGCACTAACAATATTTTCGGTTGCCCTTACCGTAAAATATGCGCCTATAGCTAAAACTACTACCCCCGCGATCGCCCTAAACATTTCTTGCTTTGTCCACTGTACCTCTGTTCCTTGCTGACGACCACGAAACACCGCCTGACCTAAATAAGCCAAATAAACGATCGCCATTACCAAACCGTCAATGGGTTGAAGTCCCCGCACGGATCGAGGCAAAGTCAAGGCAGCAACTATGGCAATAATTGCTAAATAAGGAATAGCCTGGACGCTTACGGCTGTTTTTTCCACTCGCAACAGTCTTTGCTGTCGGTGACGGGTATGGGTTTCAAAATCTTCTCCTGATTCTGGATCGTCTTCTTCTGCCAATCGCTCTCGGCGGGAAGCCCAGTAAGCAGTAGTAACGACCAGAGGAATAGCTATGATATTTGAACCGAGCATTGTTCCCAAACCGATATCCGACACTCCTGTAATCGCACTCGTCGTATTAATACCAATTTCAGGACTAGCAGCAGCCAACCCCACAAAAGCTGCACCAGCTACCTGAGTTAATCCCCACTGTCTTCGCAATTTCTTGAGGGGTTTATCTAGTTGTTCTGCTCCCCAATCGGCTGCCCAGACAGCAGCAATGAGAACTAAAACCCAAATCCAAATATTCATATCATAAAATAAATAATTGTTTGTTCATAATTTAAAAAAATCTTAATTGTAAATATTATTTGATTTAGAAAAATAAGAGAACAAAAAGAAAATTATCAGCCTTAATGGTGCTGGATAACTAGCAATTCTGGTAAAGTTGACTTTCAAAATTGACAAATTGAGATAAGTTTCAATTAATAAGTGAAGTTTGGAATAAATTAAGGTTATTCCCTGTTCTTTCTATCAGAACTAACTAAAAGAGAGCAACTATTTCTCAACAAGAAAAACGCACTAACTAGCATAAAACTAACTACTAAAAAACTAGCTGCTGTATCTGCCCAAAGCCAATTTAAATAAAAAATAGCTAACGCTGCTGTTAACAAACCAAACGAACTCGCACCATCGGCGATCGCATGGAAAAATACGCCTCGTATATTTAAACTGTGATGACTTTCTTCATAAAGCAAACTGGCATTTATTCCTTTAACTAAAAGCCCCAATGCTGATATTGCTAGCATCGGCAAACCAGCTTCAGATGCAGAAGTAGAAGTCTGGAAATTATGTAAGATTCCCCACAGAATCGATCCTGCCACTGCTAAGAGAATCAAGCCGTTCAGCAAAGCAGCTATAGCCTCAATTTGCGGAGGATTTAAAGTTAACTTAGTTTGAGTAGAATGCTCGACTAACCAAGCAGCAACTAGAGCTATAGCGATCGCAATTAGATCGACGAAAAGATGTCCCGATAGAGCGATTAGAGATAAACTATGTACCCGAATTCCTGTAATTAACTCGGCTAAAAATAATCCACTTCGCAGACAGAGAACAATCCATAATAATTTCAGTGGTTGAGTTTTAGATTCTTCTAAAGGTATTTCGCTATAGCGATCGCTCTTGATTGGTATCATCGATCATTCTTGTAATTCAGCTAAAATAATTTTTATCTTTTGTACTTGCTCGGTATTACCCTGTTGTTGATAGAGGTTTAAAGCTTGTTTGAAAGCGGTAATGGCTTCTTCAATGCGTTGTCTTTCTCTCAATGCCAGTCCCAGATGGTAATAGGATTGAGCATCTTTTGGCGCAAGAGCAATGCTGTAGCGATGTTCCACGATCGCCGTTAGGTAATCTTGCTGTTCTAAAAGAATATCGGCGATCGCTTTTCGGGTTTCAACCGAATTGGGTTCTGTGTCGGCAGCTTTACGATATTCGGCTAAAGCTGCTTCAGTATCCCCTTCTAGCTGAAGAATTTTGCCAACTTGAAAATGAATCTTGCCATTTTCAGGGTTTAACTCAGCAGCCCGTTCAAAAGAAGCGATCGCTTTGGGAGTATTTTTCAGACTTAACCAAGCGATTCCCAAATCTAGTTGAATTGTGCTTTCTTGAGGAGCGAGATTGACTGCTTGCTGTAAAACCTCGATCGCTTTGGTAAACTGTCCTTTCTGGAGTAAAATTGTTCCCATCGTGCGATAAGCGAGGGTATTATCTGGTGCGAGGGTAGTTACTCGTAAGAAAGCATCCAATGCGCCATCGTAGTTTTGTTGGCGTAACAGCACCACCCCCAAACCTAAAGAAGCATTTACCAAATTGGGATCGAGTTTGATGGTTTGAGTGTAAGCATTGGCAGCTTCAGCATAAGCTTTAGAATTGGCGAGGCTGTATGCCAGTCCATAGTAAAAATTGGCATTATCATTTTCTAGGGCGATCGCTTTTTGGAAAGC
>NZ_PVWF01000238.1 GCF_003003995.1 Pleurocapsa sp. CCALA 161
GAAACAGAAACCTAAGTCGTGAGTCTTAGGAATCCCCCACTATATCGGTACTCCGATTAGTGGCGGGAGGATGTCAATCCCTGACTCGGCAACTGACCTACACGAATTTTTGGTCCTTGAAGATCTTGCAAGATCGTAATCGGGGTGTTTAACTCCTGGGACACACCTCGCAGCAGCGATACCATCTGGGCATGGTCTTCATAACTTCCATGGGAAAAGTTAAGCCGTGCCACATTCATGCCACGCTGTACCATTTGCAAGATCGTACTTCGCGAACTACTCGCAGGACCAATAGTAGCGACAATTTTAGTTTTAGAATGATTCATTCCTTTTAGTAGTTAGTTTGGTGTTTTTGCATAACCCAGGCGAAGTAGAATTTGAGGATGACCATTTTCAGGAAATAGAGCTTAAAAGCGCGATCGCAAGTGAGGGACTTGAATTGGTTGATTGAGGAAAGATGCCCAAACACCATCAACTCTAGCTCTCAAGAGTAAATGTGCTAGAGCTTCTCCTGTAGCTAGCCAACTATGATGTTGATCGCCATCGCTGCCGATCAACATCAAAACAGGAGTTCGGTTAGAGGTGCTGCTGCACCAACCACCAAAGGCGATCGCAATGTCTTACCTAGATATGTTGTGGATAAATCTACCATTTATTTTCCTCCTTAATCTGTCTTTAGATTAAGAAAATGTTTTGAGGAAGTTATGAGTAATAAAATTAGCCCCTGATTTTGGTACAGAGCATTGGTGACAAGTTAAGCAAAAAAGAAAAAAGTCAAGTACTACAGATAGTGCTTTATTGATTAAGTAACAGTATATGCAGAGCGAGATTAATTTAAAGGCGATCGCTCTTGAAGCCAGTGATATTGTCTTATTAGACGATTCTTTCGGTAGTATTATCAATGCGGTGATTTGGGGACGTTCTCTTTACGAAAACATCCAACGATTCATTCTTTTTCAGTTAACTATTAACGTTGCTGCTTTGGGCATAGTTTTCTTAGGGCCATTCATCGGCGTAGCGATACCTCTAACCATTATCCAAATGCTTTGGGTCAATTTAATCATGGACACCTTTGCTGCGCTGGCTTTAGCCACCGAATCACCAAACCCTGAAGTAATAACCAGAACTCCCCGTAATCCCGAAGCTTTTATTATTACGCCAGAAATGTTGCGTTATATTGCGCTCGCTGGGTTGAGTTTTCTGTTTATTCTGACAGGATTTCTCTTGTATCTCGATCGAAATGGAAGTATTAAACCTATAAACGATCGATGTTTAATGCTAAATGCTAAATGATGTGACAGTTACCAGCTTCAAATGAGCGCGATCGCTTCTAACCCTAGAGATTCTAACTTTCCGTTTGCAACATCTTGCTCTAACTATTTATCCCAACGCTGATAATCTAAGTCCAAAAACCACCTTCTCGGTTTCTCGAAGTCAAGAAGTGGAAGTGTGAGAATTACTGCTTCAATTTGTTCAAGAGTTGACATCCCTACTATTTGTTCAGTCAGAGAAACTCAATCAATATCCGCAGGACTCGATACTTAATATAAGATTTTTTTGTTGGTGCTGATAAATGGCGTAGTTTTTAAAACGCCGTTCAAAGCAATCGCATTTGAATTTGAACATGACTAACTTTTGTCAGTTAATCAGTTTGTCTAATGATAAGATCGCAATTACAATCCAAACGAACAAATCTATGCGATTATCACCTCAAGAAAAAGACAAATTATTGATTTTCACTGCTGCTCTAGTCGCCGAAAGACGTAAAGAAAAAGGCATCAAACTAAACTATCCTGAAGCAGTAGCGTATATTTCTGCTGCTATTTTAGAAGGTGCTAGAGAAGGAAGAGCGGTAGCTGAATTGATGAGCTACGGTCAGACTATCTTAAAATCTGATGAAGTAATGGAAGGAATACCAATAATGGTCGATCAAATACAAGTAGAAGCAACCTTCCCTGACGGCACCAAATTAGTGACGGTAGATAATCCTATTC
The DNA here is from genome assembly GCF_003003995.1 of Pleurocapsa sp. CCALA 161. GTDB lineage: Bacteria > Cyanobacteriota > Cyanobacteriia > Cyanobacteriales > Xenococcaceae > Waterburya. The sequence continues at coordinate 1,995 of NZ_PVWF01000238.1, forward strand.
AGTAAACATTCATCATTGAACATTGACAAATTAAAAAGCTAAAAGCTAAAAGCTACGAATAGTATTATTATTATTAACAAATTCAAGCATCAAATTCAAAACGACAATTATGATTCCAGGTGAAATTATTACCCAGCCAGGGGAAATTGAACTAAACGCAGGAAAAGAAACTATTACGATTGAGGTTAGTAATACAGGCGATCGCCCGATTCAGATTGGCTCTCATTACCACTTTTTTGAGGTAAATTCTGCACTACAGTTTGAGCGCGAATCTACTAAAGGAATGCGACTCGATATTCCCGCAGGTACAGCAGTAAGATTTGAACCAGGGGATGAAAAAACTGTAACTTTAGTAACGGTGGCAGGAAGTAAAGAAATATATGGTTTTAATGCCTTAGTTGAGGGCAAAGTCTAGCTGAATCAATGTTCCATGACAAACGACTGCGTCCTCGAAGGGAGATAAAATGTTAAATGAATAAATCTGTAGCAAGATTGGGTATTGGGGGACCAGTTGGTAGCGGTAAGACTGCGCTATTAGAATGTTTAGTCCCCATGTTGACGCAACAAGGAATTGAAGTGGCTGTTGTCACCAACGATCTTTTAACCACCGAAGACGCAGATCGTCTAAAGAGTAAAGGATTTTTGGCATCTGAAAGAATTATCGGTGTCGAAACTGGGAGTTGTCCCCATACGGCAATCCGCGAAGATCCGACGATGAATTTATTGGCAGTACAGGATTTAGAATTACTTTATCCTCAGTTGGATTTAATTTTTATTGAAAGCGGTGGCGATAATTTGGCTTCTACTTTTAGTTACGATCTAGTAGATGCTTATATTTTTGTGATCGATGTCGGTGCGGGGGATGATATTCCGCGTAAAAATGGTCCTGGTTTCGTTCAGGCCGACTTGGTAGTCATCAATAAAATTGATATCGCACCTTATGTAGGTGCAGACTTGGATTTGATTCGCCAGCAAGCACCACAACACCGCAGAGGGAAACCTATTATTTACACTAACTGTAAAACTGGAGAAGGTTTAGAGACAGTTAAAGATTTTATTTTAGCAACATTGTTATTTGAATCCGTAGAAGAGAATCG
>NZ_PVWF01000239.1 GCF_003003995.1 Pleurocapsa sp. CCALA 161
TTATTTTGCTCTTTTCGCATTACAGCAGAGTAAGAGTGGTTATTTTCAAATAGAAACCCTTTTAACCAGTATTGGATATGGAAAGGAAATAGAGACAGCAAGAATCGATGGAAGTGCAGCCTTCAATTTAAAACGTAGCTTTGATCGAGGAATTAAAATTTTAGCTAAGTTCGAGCATCCATATACTTTTGTCTACGACGCTGACGTTCCCGAATGGACTCGTTCAAATAGTAAAATTAAAAAACCAAGATATTGGTTCGATCAATGGCTGCACTGTTTTGGTACTCTAAACCAACCTGAAATTAAGCTTAAGCCTAAACCTCAAAAAGCTCTCCAACCTGACTTCCAAGCTAATAAAAAACAACTTGCAATATCTGACACCACATTAAATACAAATATATTAATATTTGGTCAACAAATTAGAAAAGCACGTATAGCTAATAAAGAAAGCCTAAGAACAATGGCAAAAGAACTTCATATTTCACCTTCCCGCTTATCTCAAATTGAAAATGGTTGCTATCCTCATCCAGTTACCCCTGAACTTAAAGTTCAAGTTTTGACTTATTTAGGTTTAGAAACATAACCAAACCAAATAAGTAAACAACATATCTACTTTGCTCAAAAGCCTTTGAATAAAGGTTTTTTTGTGTTTAGGAGGATTGAATAAACTCCTAAACAGTCACAAAATTTAATAAATCCCAAACAACATATATAGCAATGATATTAGCTCCTAAACACTTGGGGGTTATTCGGAAACGTTTCGGGGTTATTCGGAAACGTTTTGGGGTTATTCGGAAACGTTTTAATTTAAAAAGTCTTATTTAGCAAGCATTCTAGCTCCTAAACAACAAAAATAGTGTTTAGGCGAACTCCTAAACACTAAAATTTATAGCTCTTTTAATCTCTTTTAAGCTCTGCCAAAATAAGAGTTGCAACATCTATTTCATAAATAACTATGACCTTACTTAAGTAAATAATTTAGTACAGACTATTTCCGATTCAACCCATAAATAGAAAAGAGCCGAAACCCGATGCAGTAAGCACAAGTATCAGCTCTTCCCCATTCCTTGGAAAACCAAGGAGTACATATTAATTGCTAATAATATTGTACCTCCATTTTTCCCAAGTTGCACTGGCGATCTTAAAAAGATCTGCTTTGTGGTGCGCCAAAATTTGAGGACTATACTAGTGAGCTTAGCTTGCTAGATGGGTAATCTTCGTTTGGCCTTAGTTCGCTATGGGAAAATTACAATGCTTTCTGTGTCGTCGTTTTAAGGCTTCTTTTAAAAATTAAGGAGTCCTTTTAAATGACCCAACAATTACCTAAACAACGTACTGCTTCAGATACATCGAGTGAAAAACAACTACCCAACCAGTTAACATCTGCTGAATATCGCGAACTTAACCAAGGAAGCGGAATTCATCCCGATTTAATTAAACTTAACTTTTTCCACCTAGAAGGACAGGTGGCACTAGACCGCCTGTTTATTTCCGAAACACTTAAAAGAACTAACTCTGGCACAATTAGCTACAGCATCCTCAAACGCTATCGCCATGTTGAAGCAGGAGGTTGGTGGGTTTCAGGAGTAGATGTCAATAACAATTATTCTGAAGATATCTGGGGACAATTTAAACCACTTCAGCCCAGATTATCGGCAGACAAAGGGAAAATAATTAAATATGAAGCTCCTCCTAAACACCCGACAGGGATCATTGCCCTGAAAGTTTCTCAACTTCTTTGGCATCAAGTAGCAAAACAAAATAACATCAAGTTATTTTTATCTCCTCTAGCCCTGAGACTGCGAGACAGAAATCCCTCGCTATCATTTTGGTCATGGGTAGTAAACAATTCTGAAGTTCCTTTGATCGTTACCGAAGGGGCTAAAAAAGCAGCAGCTTTAATTAGTTTAGGTTATGCAGCGATCGCCTTACCTGGTATTTTTAATGGCTATCGCCAACCTAAAGATGAATTTGGGAGAAAAACAGGACTGGCTAAACTTATTCCTCAACTTCAAGTCTTTGCCACCCCTGGACGTACAGTTTATTTTGCCTTTGATCGAGACACTAAAGCTAGTACAATCGCTAATGTAAATTGCGCGATCGCCAAAACAGGCAAACTTTTTACCAAAGCTGGAGTTGATGTTAAGGTAATTCGTTGGTCAAGCGTTCCCTGCCTTGAAAAGGAGGAGCGACCCTGGCGACGTTTCGTCGCCCAAGGAACGCGCTCCGATGCAGGGCTTGCCCTAAAGGACTCGCTTCGCATCGCGCTTGACCGCCTTCCGCGGCAAGAGTCAGACGGACAAAATAAAGGAGTTGACGATCTAATTGTCAATAGCGGTGCAGAGGCATTTCATCAAGCTTATGCTCAGGCATTATCTCTCTCTACTTGGTTGGTTCAAACACAAGTCCAATTAACCTATAAAGCTAATATTCAGGTTAATCGACGCTACTTAGGTTCTTTAAGGGGGGCAGAGGGCAAAAAGGGAAAGGGGGAAAGGGGAAGGGGGAAAGGGAAAGACGATGAGCTTGCTTACCAAAACCTTGTACCCGACACCCTAACTATCGCCGATACTGCCAAATTAATCTGTTTAAAATCCCCCAAAGGCACAGGCAAAACCCATTTACTCGAACAAATAGTGAACCAAGCCACTAAAGAAGGAAAGTGGGTACTCCTATTAACCCACCGTATCCAATTAGGAGAAGCATTATGTCAAAGAGTAGGACTTCCTTACCTAACCGAAATCAAAACCGTTGAATACGGAACTATTCTCGGCTACGGACTCTGTATCGATTCACTACATCCCAAATCTAGTGCCAGATTTAATGCCGATAATTGGCAAGATGGAATAGTAATCATTGATGAAGCAGAACAGGTAATTTGGCATCTGCTCAATTCTGCTACCTGTGCGAGTGAACGAGTTGAGATTTTGACTCAATTTAAAAACCTGATTCAAAACAATCTTTCAGGCGATGGTAAAGTCTATCTAGCCGATGCAGATCTATCTGATGTTTCTA
>NZ_PVWF01000083.1 GCF_003003995.1 Pleurocapsa sp. CCALA 161
TCCTAAAACTTTTAACCCTGTATTAGCTGGCGATAAAACTAGTGCCGACGTACGTACAATGCTATTTGATGGTTTAGTGAGTGAAAACCCAATTACAGGAAAAATTGAGCCAGCTTTAGCCGAATCTTGGGAAATTTCAGATGATCAGCTGGGAACTATTTATACTTTAAGACCAAATCTAAAGTGGTCTGATGGTCATCTTTTAACGGTAGACGATGTCTTGTTTACTTACAATCAGCTTTATTTGAATCCTGATATTCCTTCGGGTACAAGGGATGTATTAAGAATTGGTCAGAATGGAACTTTACCTAAAGTAACCAAAATCAATGATCGACAGGTCAAGTTTTCTATTCCTGAACCTTTTGCCCCCTTTCTGGGAGCTACAAGTGCAGCAATTTTACCAGCTCATATTTTGCGTAAAACTGTAGAACAAAAAGACCAAGAGGGAAAGTTGCAATTTCTTTCTACTTGGACAGTGGATACCTCTCCAGAAAAAATTGTTGCCAATAGTGCTTATAAAATAGCAAGTTATACTACTATTCAAAGACTCGTTTTTGAAGCCAATCCCTATTACTGGAAAAAAGATCTTGAGGCTCAAGATCTTCCCCATATTAAAAAAGTAGTTTGGGAAATTGTCGAATCTACCGACAACGCTCTGTTACAATTTCGCTCTGGTAGCCTAGATACACTGGCCGTGTCTGCACAAAATTTTTCCCTGCTCAAAAAAGAGGAGGATAGGGGAAATTTTACTATTTACAATGGAGGACCAGCTTATGGCACAAACTTTATCACGTTTAATCTCAATCAAGGTAAGCAAAATGGTAAACCTGTAGTTAATCCGATTAAATCTCGTTGGTTTAACGATGTAAATTTCAGGCAAGCAGTATCCTACGGAATTAATCGCGAGCGTATGATCAAGAATATCTTTCGAGGATTAGGTGAGCCACAAGTATCTGATATTTCTAAACAATCTCCTTATTACTACGATGGTTTGGCTGGGTATCCATACAATCCCCGAAAAGCAAAAGAATTGTTGTTAGAAGCAGGATTTACATACAATGAACAAGGTCAACTATTTGATGCTCAAGGGAATCGAGTCAAATTTACCCTGAATACGAATACTGGTAGTCCAACTGCCGAAGCCATAGGGAATCAAATTGAAGAAGACCTAGCCAAAATTGGCATGAAGGTTAATTTTAAAACCATTAACTTTAATGTTTTAATTGGTAAGATAGATAGTTCTCTTGATTGGGAATGTATTTTGTTAGGTTTTACAGGAGGAAACGAACCTAATAGTGCCTTTAACCTTTGGTCGCCAGACGGTAACTCTCATATGTTTAACCAGCCTGTAGAAGGTTTGGAAGGAAGAGTAATTGCTGATTGGGAAGCAGAAATAGGTAGACTCTATATCGAAGGAGCAAAAGAGCTAGATATAGAAAAGCGTAAAGCAATTTATGCCAAAGTTCAACAGTTAGGCTCAGAAAAACTACCGCTAATTTATCTCGTTAATCCCTATTCAATGGCAGCAGTACGCAATAACATTGAAGGAGTTGAATATTCGGCTTTGGGTGGTGCATTTTGGAATCTGGATCAGTTAAAGATCGCTGAGTAATATCAAGATGATCCCTCCCTAGAGAAGGGATCTCAAGACCAGGAAAAATTACACAGGCATACCCAAAATATCCTCAATTTTAGGCATTTCTTCCAAAGGAATTACTCGACCTTCATCGGCAAAATTTTCAATTTGGTCAAAATTGAGATAGCGATATAAATCGCTTTCAAAAGGAGCAATTTTTTCTTTGACTACTGCCATATATTCATCTACTGTAGGAATCTTACCCAATAAGGCACAGACGGCAGCTAATTCTGCCGAACCCAAGTAAACCTGCGCGCCTTTACCCATACGGTTGTTGAAGTTACGGGTAGAAGTCGAAAAGACAGTGGCGTTGTCTTCCACGCGGGCTTGATTACCCATACAGAGGGAGCAGCCAGGCATTTCAGTTCGTGCGCCAGCAGCAGCAAAGATGCCATATATTCCTTCTTCTCGAAGTTGCTTTTCATCCATGCGAGTAGGAGGACATACCCAAAGTCTTCCTTTGACGACTCCTGCACCTTCAAGAATTTTGGCAGCAGCACGATAGTGTCCAATGTTGGTCATGCAAGAACCAATAAACACTTCATCTACTTTGTCTCCCGCACATTCTGACATGAGTTTGACGTTATCAGGATCGTTGGGTGCAGCAACAATCGGTTCAGTGATTTGGCTGAGGTTAATTTCAATAGTGTCAGCATATTCTGCATCTTTGTCCGCAGACATTAATTTAGGATTAGCAAGCCATTGCTCCATTTTGGCAACCCGACGCATTAAAGTGCGACCATCCCTATAACCACGGGCAACCATATTTTTGAGTAACGCCACATTAGAACGCAGATATTCGGCAACGGTAGCTTCGCTCAGTTTTATGGTGCTACCAGAACAAGAACGCTCGGCAGTAGCATCGGTAAGCTCAAACGCTTGTTCTACCTTAAGATCGGGTAAGCCTTCCATTTCCATGACTCGTCCATTAAAGACATTTTGCTTATTCTCTTTGGAGACGGTTAGTTTTCCTTGTTGGATAGCTACCCAGGGAATAGCATTAACAATATCTCTGAGGGTAATTCCTGGCTGTAATTCCCCTGTAAAGCGAACTAGCACAGATTCGGGCATATCCAGAGGCATTACTCCTAATGCTGCGGCAAAGGCGACTAACCCAGAACCAGCAGGGAAGGAGATCCCGAGAGGAAAGCGAGTATGGGAGTCGCCACCAGTCCCCACTGTGTCAGGCAATAACATTCTATTTAACCAAGAATGAATGATTCCGTCTCCTGGACGTAAGGCGACACCACCACGAGTAGAAAAGAAATCTGGTAAATTCTTGTGAGTATTGATATCCACCGGCTTGGGATAGGCGGCGGTGTGACAGAAAGTTTGCAGAGTTAAATCGGCATTGAAACCAAGACAAGCTAACTCTTTTAATTCATCTCTAGTCATTGGACCTGTTGTATCTTGAGAACCAACGGTAGTCATCATTGGTTCACAGGATGTATTAGGACGAACCCCAGGTAAACCACAGGCTTTGCCGACCATTTTTTGCGCTAGAGTAAAGCCTTTGCCAGTGTCTTCTGGTAGAGATGGACGAGTAAAGATTTCTGAGACAGGCAAATTTAAGGCTGCCCTAGTTTTATCAGTTAAGGCACGACCAATAAGCAAGGGAATTCTCCCCCCCGCACGCACTTCATCAATGATTGTGTCAGGTTTGAGGGTAAAAGTAGAAATCACCTCACCCGCTTCGTTAGTAATCTTGCCTTGATAGGGATAGATGGTAATTACATCTCCTGTCTTCATCTGGGAGACATCGCACTCAATCGGTAATGCTCCTGAATCTTCTGCTGTATTAAAGAAAATGGGTGCAATTTTATTACCTAAAATATAGCCACCAGCTTTTTTGTTAGGCACAAAGGGAATTTCATTGCCGATATGCCACAACACGGAGTTGATCGCCGATTTACGAGATGAACCAGTACCAACGACATCACCAACATAAGCGACAGGATGACCTTTAATTTTTAACTGGGCAATAGTCTCCAAGCCATCAGGCATTTTCGACTCTAGCATGGCCAAAGCGTGGAGGGGAATATCGGGGCGAGTAGTGGCGTGAGGTGCAGGAGACAAATCATCAGTGTTGGTTTCTCCTGGTACTTTAAATACAGTTACAGTAATCGCTTCAAGAAGCTGAGGACGACTAGTAAACCAGACTGCATCTGCCCAAGAATCAATTACCTGCTGGGCAAATGAATTGCTTTTAGCCAGTTCTAATACGTCGTTAAAGGCATCAAACACTAATAAAGTCTTGCTTAAAGCTGTAGTTGCTTCTGTAGCGATTGAACTCCCTCCACGCTCGGCGATCGCACCATTATCAGACTTGAGCAAATCCACCAAAGAATGGACATTATAGCCACCAATCATCGTCCCCAATAAATATACTGCCTCTACTGCCGAAATAACTGGACAGTTAATTTCGCCCTTGGCTACACCAGTTAAGAAACCTGCTTTAACATAGGCTGCATCGTCTACACCAGGGGGGACGCGATCGCGCAATAACCCTAAAAGTTCCTTTTCTTCACTTGCAGGGGGATTTTTTAAAATTTCACATAATTCTGAAGTTTGTTGCGCCGTTAAAGGTAAAGCAGGAATACCCAAGGCTGCTCTTTCTGCTGCGTGTTTTCTATAGCCTTCTAGCATTATATTTAGTTCTCCTTTCTAATATGCAGATAAATAACAGAATATTTATTCTCTCATCGATCTCTTAGTCTGTTTTGTTCACAAAGAGTATTTTTGAATGAGATATTGTCTATTAAGCTTCACGTTATCAATAGTCGCGCGATCGTTAAACATTGAGCAATCGATGTTCACTGTTCATTGTTCATTGTTCATTGTTCATTGATTTAAATTCCTGCATGTCCTAAAGCAATCCCTGTAAACAGCATCCCAAGGACTAAAAATGGTTGGGCGCTGGCTTGATATTTAACATCATTTTCCAAAGGATTACGCAAAAAATACATATCCTGAAAAACAATTTGAGGAATAACCAGTAAAAAGACAATGGTGGCGTAAAGATTCTCATGGATTGATACTAAATAACCACTAATGCCAATTTGAAATACATCAATCATAATTACGCAAATCCAAGCTGCGGTGGTTACCCCAAACATGACAGGCAAAGATTTTAGACCTAATTCGCGATCGCCTTCGACGCTTTTAAAGTCATTGACAATGGCAATCCCCAACCCAGCGAAACTATAGATTAAAGTCAAAATGACGATTTTCCAGTTTAAATCCCCAAACAAGGCATGACCCGTCCACCAAGGCAGGGCAATATAGCTTGAACCCAAGGCATAAGTACCTAGCCAGCCGTTTTGCTTCAGTTTTAATGGTGGTGCGGAGTATATATAGGCTATAAATGATCCACCCAAGGCAATACAGAGGATGGTGGGGAAATCATGACCCGCTGCTAGGTCTAAACCATAAGCCAAAGCTATCCCAGCCAATAACAGGACAAAAATCTGCACTTTCACTTGGGCAAGAGAGATTGCTCCCGAAGGAATCGGTCGGTAAGGCTCGTTAATCGCATCAATGTCGCGATCATATAGCTCGTTAACGGTTTGCGTGTACCCCGTCATCAATGGGCCTGAAAGTAACATACAGGCTGCCGAAAGTAAGAAGTTTTCAACTGTCCAGGTATAATTGCCCGAAGAAGCTGCACCACAAATAACGCCCCAGATCAGGGGAATCCAGGTAATCGGCTTCATTAGCTGAAGACGTATTTTCCAAATAGATGTTTCTCCTGCTGCTGCGCCTTTCATTCCCAGCAGTTGACGAGCCTTAGAATTACCTGAATTATCTAGTTTTTCGGGATTCTTGGTGGAATCAGACATGATGATATATAAACGTTTATTTGCTCTTGACTCTTTTACTGCTGTTTTCCCTACCTAGATCTTATACGGGCGAACAGCTATTCGCCCCTACTTAACTAACCTAACGTTACTTCCAAATAACCATTGGTAAATTTTGCCCCTGTAACTGAGTTACCACTCCAAGCAGGAGGGAGGGTAATATTGCGTCGTTGATCCCCTGCTTCAATGGTAATTTCTGGTCCATATTGCGTTAGCTTGACATCTTTTTTGTCAAATCCTGGCAAGAATACTTTAATCTTACGCTCTGCCATGATGAATTCTGTTGCTTTGGGAATATCGACACTTGCTGGCATTTTTGGCAATTGATCGATCAAAGGCTGCCAGTTGCTACCGTCGTAATTCGGCATAGAGGTAATTGGTAGAGGTTCAAATTCAGTCGTTTCAGTTTCTCCTCGTAGCAATACTCCTCCAACGCCCAAACCAACCTGTTGGGCGCTCCCCCAGAGATATTTAGCTGTAGCGATCGCCACAGGATCGGCTGTAGTGACTAAATAAGCCATCACCTTACCCTGGCTTAATGCTGCTGTACCATCTTCGAGCATTTGGGTGGCAGGATTATTGGTGTTGCCTCTAAGATCGTTAGCCGACCAAGAAGTATTTAAAATAGCGCTGCTTACAGGTTGGACGAAAGGAGATAAAGTTTTTACAATGTCAGACTCAGCAAAAATTCCGCGAAAACGGCGAAAATACCAACTTAATATGTCAGGCAAACCAAACATCCTCAGCGTATCGATGCCTCCCGTTCCGTCATAAACAATTACGTCATATTGATTTTTTTGATAATATTCGCGAATGGTATTGAGGGCCAACGCCCGATCCATGCCTGGCAAGACACCCAACTCTTGACCATATACTTGTTTAAGAATTGGCGATCGCAAATATTGGGCTTCAATTTGCTTAACTTGTTCCCAGCTATTTTCTAGCAAGACAGCAGAATTTAACTGCATCACGGCAAAATTAGCACCAATCTCTTGGGGTTCGGTAGTCGGCGTTGCGCCTAAGATTAAACCAAAAGCAGGGGTAGGATCTTGCCCCATCAAAAGCACTTTTTTCCCTTCTGTAGCTAGTTTTTTAGCAGTTGCGATCGCGCTAATGGTGCGACCCGTACCGCCTTTACCTAAAAAGGTGACGATCAAGGACATATTTAAGAATTTAGTGAAAATTTTAGTCTGTTATGGATTTAATTTATTATGACTAGTTTACGGGTTTGATTTCATCCTCAAAAAACCAGGTTGAGGTGCGATCGTCAAATTGAACTACCACACCAACGCCACTACCATCGGTCATTTTATATTCTTTAATGATGCCGACTTTTCCTAACGTTCCCGCAACGTTCCTATTCACTCGATCTTTGAGCCGATAAACTTTTACCTTTTGCCCGATTTCCATTGCTATGAATTTATCCTGAATTATAATGAGCCAACTCACAGTTTAGAGCAAAACCACCCCTTCTTAAAAGTCAGAAATTCTCCAAAATCACTTTGGCTACTCAAAGTTGGAATCGCTAAAATAACTAAAGAAACTTATTTTTATTAGTTATGGAGTACATGACTAAAACATTTTATCGGTGGAGATATGGGTTAATGGCGATCGCTTTAAGCAGCGCAATTAAGCTTCCCGCCCAAGCAGTTCAAGCACCTGATGGCACAGTCTCTTTTGAATCAGGATTATTGCTGCTCGATGCCTATACTACTTTTAGTGGAGTTAGAGTCAGACAAGCAAGATACTATTTTGATCTTGAATTGCCCGATGACATTGGTGAACCCTTGCAAGAGGTGGTAATTCAACAACGCAGTGGTGGAGACGAAATTAAATTTAAGCCCGAAGAAACTGAGGTGTATTTAGGTAGTCATCGCGATAAAGCAGAGCGCATACAGGCGATCGCTAAGACAGATGAAGCTACAGAAAAGATTACAGTGCAGTTTAACCAGCCAATCCCCCCAGGTAATAGCATCACCATTGGCTTAAAGCCGAGAAGTAATCCTGACTTTGGGGGCGTGTATTTATTTGGTGTCACGGCTTACCCTAGAGGAGACAAAGCTCGCGGGATGTACTTAGGTGCGGGACGATTACATTTTGATAGCAACGATAGTGATCCTTTTTAAGTAGCTAGGCATAATTAATTTGAAGACTGATATGAGGTGGTGGAGTAGTGGAGATAGGGGAGTAGGGGAGAAAAATAAGAATCCGTTATTTTATATTTAATTCCACCCAGCTACTTAGCTCTTAAAAACTCAACAGAATTTAGGATATTAACACTGCCCTCAAAAATCATCGTTTGCAGTGATTAATCACTTTTATTTGTTGTATTTGTAACATTAAGCAAGATTTTGTTGCTCTAGCTACATCATTATCGCCTCAAAAAAGCTAAACCTAGTATTGAAACCCTAAAACAATTATGCGTTTGACAACATAAATAGCGAGATTTGTTGGAGATTGATTTACAAAAGTTAATATTAGTATATAATTGCTAGAAAACAAATTTTCGACTTATCTGATTGTTGATATATAAGCAAATTTATTAAGCGCAGTAATACTAATTCTAATTCCCTAATTTTTCTATGAAAAACACTCAAACCAAGCAGACAGATCTCCCTCATGTAGTAATAGTCGGCGGTGGTTTTGGCGGACTTTATGCAGCTAAATCTCTTAAAGATGCCCCCGTCAAAGTGACGTTAATTGACAAACGTAATTTTCATTTATTTCAACCTTTGCTATATCAAGTGGCGACAGGTACTCTATCCCCTGCCGACATTGCCTCTCCTTTGCGGGTGATTTTGAGTAAACATAAAAATACTCAGGTTTTATTAGATAAAGTTGTTGATATCGATCCTGATGCCAAAAAAGTCTATTTAGAAGAAAGAGAAGCATTAAATTATGATGCCTTGGTGGTAGCAACTGGTGTAAGTCATCATTACTTTGGTAACGATCAGTGGCAGAATGATGCTCCAGGTTTGAAAACCGTAGAGGATGCTTTGGAAATGCGTCGTCGGATATTTACGGCGTTTGAGGCAGCAGAAAAAGAGACAAACCCAGAAAAGCGTCAAGCTTTATTAACATTTATTGTTGTTGGTGGGGGTCCTACTGGAGTAGAGTTAGCTGGAGCGATCGCTGAAATTGCTCATCAATCAGTTAAAGATGACTTTCGCGATATTGATACTACCCAAGCAAAAATTGTGTTGTTTGAGGGGATGGAGCGCATCCTACCTCCCTATCCTGAAGAGTGTTCAGTCCAAGCTCAAAAGTCATTAGAAAAACTCGGTGTAGAGGTTCAGACTAAGACTTTAGTAACCAATATTGCCGATCATTCTGTAACTTATCGTCAGGGTGAAACAACCGAAACTATTAAAGCTCATACAATTCTTTGGGCTGCGGGAGTTAGAGCATCGTTTATGGGTAAAGTGCTTGCCGAGCGCACAAAAGCAGAATTAGATCGTGTTGGCAGAGTAGTTGTTGAATCTGACTTAAGTATCAAAGATTATCCTGATGTATTCGTCATTGGTGATTTAGCTAACTTCCCTCATCAAGGTGAACGTCCTTTACCTGGAGTTGCCCCTGTAGCAATGAAAGAAGGAGAATACGTGGCAAATTTAATCGCCAAAAGAGTAATTGGCGTAAAGGTTAAACCCTTTAGCTATCAAGATCTGGGTAGCATGGCAGTAATTGGTCAAAATAAAGCCGTCGTCGATCTTAATTTTGCTCGATTCTCTGGTTTTATCGCCTGGATTATTTGGGTGTTTGCTCACATCTACTACCTGATTGAGTTTGATAATAAACTAATCGTCATGATTCAGTGGGCGTGGAACTACTTTACTCAGGGAAGAGGAGCGCGTTTAATCACCATCAATACTTCTTTACAGTTAGAAATTAATCCTCCTCAGCCAGGGAAAGAATCTACACCTCAGTCAAAACAAGAGCCAGTATCCGTGTCTGCATAAGCAGATATAGCGGTGCAAGATTAGGTTAGGACATATTAAAGTTATTTGCTCATAAGTAACAAGTATAGTCATTCCAATTAATTTCCTTATGGTAGTTTTGTATTGATAATAAGGTCAAATCTTATTTGCTACTTACTATAGTCATTTTAATTAATTTCCCTATGGTAGTTTTGTATTAATGATGATGGTGAATTTTACTTGTTACTTGTTACTTGTTACTTCGTTATAAGATCCACTGGTTGCTATTTGAAATGACTATAACGAGTAATGATTGTCCTAATATAAGTGCGTATCGCTATATCTTGCCTTAAAGGATTAGATTAGCAACACGAGTTTAGTCCTTTAGGGTTTCGCACTCTAGCTGAATTTATCTAATATCTAGATCTTCTACAACGCTCCTGCTGCTGTTTTATCGATAATGCTGCCATCTCCTAGGTGGTTAGTTAGATTAATTGCTTGGAGTACGGGTTTACCCGATGCACCTTGAGGGTAATCAATCACACTGACGGCACAGTTTCCCTGTTTAATATTCCAAAAATTATCAGGTTTTAGACCAAGCAGATAGCAAATAATTACTTTATTAATTGCATCATGAGCCACCACTAGTCCTGTTGCGGAGGTGTCGGTATTGCTATGAGCTGCTACAATTTTATTCCAGGCGGAAACTCCGCGATCCCAGACCTGCTGTAGGTTCTCTCCTTCTGGCATCTGAACGGTTTCGGGCTTGTCTTTCCACTGCTGAAGTAATTCAGGATATTCGGCTTTGATTTGCGTTTCGAGCATTCCTTCCCATAAGCCATGACAAATTTCGATTAGTTCTGGGGTGGTGGTTAATTCAACCCCATCATGGTGTTCGAGGATGATTTGGGCGGTTTCTTTGGGACGCATCATCGAGCTAGAAACGGCAAAGTCGATGGGAATATCTTGTAAAAATACGCTGGCTTTACGTCCTTGCGATCGCCCGTTATCATTTAAAGGAATATCTCTAATGCCCTGAAAACGAGATTCTTTGTTCCAGTTGGTTTCACCATGACGTACCAAGAGTAAACGAGGGCCTGAATGAGTTGGGCGCACTGGAGGAATTGCCATACCGACATGGGAAGTCTGATTGAGAGATTCTAGCTGTACTGGTTCGCCAAATTCACCTGTGAAGTTAAGGATATTAATGCAGCAGTTGGACTGTTGAATCGAGTGATAACGATCTGCACTGATACCAATGGCACTCATAATTAAACAGCGATTAATGCCGTTATGGGCAGTAATTAAAATAGTTTGTTGGTCTTGAGCGATTACCTGTTGCCAAAATTCTTGTGCCTGTTGATAAAGAGAACGTACAGGATAATATGCTTGCCCTTTGACGAGCATTTTGAAATCTTGAGGATTTGTCTGCCAATGTTGATATTCAGACCCAAACTTAGAGATCACCGTATCTTTTTTCATCTCCTCCCATAAGGGAAGATCAATCTCCATTAATTTCTCAGTTGGCTGTAAGACGGGAGGATTAGTTAAATACTGATGAATGATCTCTGCCGTATGTTTGGCACGCTGTAGAGGACTGCAATAGAAAGCATCAATTTTAAGACCACTCAAAGCTTCTCCCACCCTTCGTGCATCCCTCATTCCTTTCTCGGTCAAAATAGACTTATCACAACGACCCTGAATTATCTTTTGGGCATTAAAAGTGCTTTGTCCATGACGAACGATAATTACACGAGTAGCCAACCTCTTCTCCTCTCCATAAGTCAATAAGTCGGGTAGGGCAAGGACATCTGTGCTCCTTTCTCTCCCTTAAAAACCAAACATGCAACTTGCAAAGCACTCGGCTCAAGCAGCATTGCTCAATCTTGTTTACCTTAGATAGTGTACTTGATGATGACAAAGAATTACCAAGAAGACAAAAGATATCAAGATCTGGAAGGATTAGATAATTTTGCTACTCAAATCATTAATCATTTCTTTGGCGAAAACAAGAGGATGGGAAACCAACTACTGCGCATTATGTCATTGGCAAAGCTACGAACTGTCCACTGTACCAGACTGTTACGATAATCAGTGGCGATCGCGATCGCGCTAATATCATAGTCTAGAGCAGCAGCAGTGATCTCATGTACAGGATTGCCTACTTTTACTAAAGTATTTATCTCCAGATCTAACGCTTCTAATTCTTGCTTTACCGACTTCAAACTATTTTCAGCTTCTTTGACTCGCTCTTCGATTAAAACAGACTGACGAACACAGTCATCAACCACCGATACCAACATGCACTGCTTTAAAGAATTATCGGGACGATTTTGAGCATACTTTTTAACTTGCTCAATTAAATAACGAGCAGTTTCGCTGTTGTTGTAAGGAATTAATAAACAACGCCACAAATGACTACAGCGAAGTTCTAGTTCTTCCAAAGTATAAGTGGTAATCAGTTCAGGGCGAATAATATTTAAGGGCTGACTCGTGAGCTTTGCTAAACCTTTACTGGTACTGCCAAAAAAGTTTTCTTGTAACGAACTTCTGATGGGAGTTCCTGTTATTAGCACCTCTACAGGATGCTTTTTTAAGATTCTGGGAATTGTGTCTAAAGGTTTTCCTGAAAGCACCTCTACTTGAACATCTAGGTTATTTGGAGCGTTGTCTAGAGCTTTTTGTAGTCGTTGCTTGGCTTGTTCTACTTTCTCATCGTTGATGCGTGGCACTTCTCCTTCTTCCCAAAGGGGAACACTATGAAAAAAAACTATTTTTTTGAGACCACTTTGAGCCAAGTTAGGCACACAGTTGGCTAAACGAGATAAACCATCGGTAAAATCTGTACAGATTAAGCAGCTTTGAAACATACAGGCTAAATAGCAAATTTCTTTTTTTTACCCTAGCAAAAAAAGGTTAAATCGTTGCTGTAATCTTAATTTTCTTATTTTTTCTTGAGTTTCAACCCCAGATCCCCAGCTATTTTACTGGAACTTAGCAAGAGAAGGAGGCTTAACCAAGCACTTACTTGTGACCTATACACTAGGAGGAGAATCTAGCCCCCACTGATGACGAATAAAGTCCTGATACATATTGTCCTTGACAATCATTTGCTCGTAAAGCTTAACCAAAAAATCTTGAGCCTGCTCGTGACTCATCGATTTTACTTGAGTTTCGAAAGAGCGAATATTAAATTTCTGCTCTAAAGACAGCTTTATTGAATCTGACATAAAACCACACTCCTTAGTTTGAGATTAGCAATTCATTTGTCCTGTTAGATGTAAGCTATTATTACGTTAACTTGACAAATACTTTACTTAGTTATATTGACTAATATATCCGATTGTCAACTATTAAGCTAAATTCCAGCTCTTTCTTAAGACAGAAATTTAGGAGAAGAAACGTAAATAAATTGAATAAACTGGCTAAGGGCGTAAACATTCTGTAATAATTAGCATAAGGTGCAATTTTGAAATTAAATTTAACTGATAATTTTGATTAGCTGGCGCTCTTTTTATCGATATTGCGATCGCAGATTATTCTGCCGTTTTGCGGTAAAATTTGCCTTGGGCTATGACTAAACTACTATGGCTAATAATAGCCAGATGAGGTTATCTAGCTAGCTCATTTCAATGTCAGCAAAGCTGTTTCAATAGAATATCTGGCATAGAAATAAGTCGATTTTGTCTACAAAAAAAAATCCATCGATAAAAACTTTTTCGATAATCAATTTATATCTTGGCTTAACTGCCACTAAAAAAGCGTTCGCTCTGCACACATTTTTGGAATTCAATCAGCTTGGGAGATTATAGTTTTATGTCTATTCGTTTGTACGTGGGTAACCTACCCAAAGAGGAAATTGAACGCGATACTTTAGCAGCTATGTTTGCTGATGAAGGAGAGCAAGTTTCAACTAAAGTAATCAAAGATCGCAAAACAGGTAAATGTCGTGGTTTTGCTTTTGTTACTGTTCCTACCGATGAATTAGCCGATCAGTTTATTGAAAAATATAACGGTCAGTCTTTTATGGACAGTCCCATCAAAATCGAAAAAGCCTTACCTCGTTCTAAGAGTGAAGATGCTGAAGCAGCACCCGAAGGTAATAATGGTGGTGGCAGTAATACCGATGCACCTAAGCGTAAAACTGCGAACAAACGCAGCAGTGGCAAAAAACCCAGTACCAATACTCAAAAACAACAGGGTAGTATTCAGCCCGATCCTCGTTGGGCAGATGAATTAGCCAAGCTCAAAGAAATGTTGGCAGCAGCCAATAACTAATGCTCATGAGGGAATATATCGTAGTAAACGAGTGACGCCCTTAGCTATAGGCTATCAACTCAATTGTCAGAAGTAAAACTTTAACTTGATTAATAACGGTGATAATAACTCGGAAAGAAATCTGGGGTAATTGTCACCATTATTTTTGGTGAACAGAACGATCCAGAATGAGTTAAACAAGTAAATTTTAAATAGCCTTTTTTCAAGCTTTGGGGCAAACATCTGAGAAAATAAACTCTAGATTAAACAAATATAAGACTAGATAAGGAAATTAAATTCATGAGCGATCCTGTCAAAACAATGAAGCAAGAAGTAGGTAGAGCAGCCGCAGCGCGAGTCAAGTCGGACTCTATTGTCGGATTAGGATCTGGTTCTACTGCTGCCTATGCTATTGAGTATATCGGCGATCGCTTGGCTAAGGGAGAAATCACCAATATTCAGGGTGTTCCTACTTCGTTTCAAGCGGAAGTATTAGCCAAAGAATTTAAAATTCCCTTAGTTACTCTAGATGCGATCGATCATATCGATATTGCGATCGACGGTGCTGATGAAGTAGATCCGCAAAAAAACTTGATTAAAGGTGGTGGTGCAGCCCATACCCGTGAAAAGGTAGTAGATAGTCTGGCTAAAGAATTTATTGTTGTAGTGGACGAAGGTAAATTGGTTGATAAACTTGGTTCGACCTTTCTTTTACCAGTAGAGGTAATTCCGATGGCGCTTGCCCCTGTAATGCGTAGTTTAGCAGCATTAGGTGGTAAACCAGAGTTGAGAATGGGTGTAAGAAAAGCAGGTCCTGTAGTGACGGATCAAGGAAACTTAGTGATTGATGTAAAATTTGACCACATCAAAAACCCTGGAGAAATGGAAAAAGAAATTAATAATCTGCCAGGGGTCTTGGAAAATGGTCTGTTTGTTGGGGTAGCAGATCTTATTTTAGTAGGAAAAATCGTCGATGGTAAGCCAGAAATTAGTGAGTTTTGATCGATCTACTGATTAAATCATTGGAGTAGGCATTATCAAGAATTAAAAAGTGCAATGAGCAATGTTTCTAATGTCTACCCCAATAATTCGCTTTAAATGATTGGATTACTTGTTCTAATGTCTTACTTTTTTTGCCCTGGTTGTAACTGGCTGTCTTTTTATACCTAGTTTTTACACCTAGGCAGTTTTTAATCAAGATAAAGCCTTATTGACATTAAGGTATTGGCGTAAAAGGAATAGGCTTAAAGTTTGACCAAGGTTGAGAGGTAAAATCGACACCCCTTCCAAACGAGATTGCAACCAACCATCGCCCCAGTGCCATTCATGAAAACCATCAATTCCTTTGCTCAGTATGAGGCGGAGGCTGTGATCGTCAACAAAATCCACCTTGTGATTAATCTCTACAAATCCCCAAGAGCTAACGAAAGTATCTCCAGGACTTAACTTGCCAGATAGGGAGGCAAAGCTTTGGGGCCACATCCATTGCTTCAAGCGATCGCTTTCGAGTAAACTGTCCTTGATCATTTGCTCTGAAGCGTTAACTTCAATTCGCAAGTTGCTTTGCTGAAAATTTCCCAACATATTCGCTCAACCTTAATTTTTAGGGTCTTTACTGTTAATCAACCCTAATATCAGTTTAGTTGAATTTTTGAGGTAGTTTCAACAATAAAGTTTTTGAACTTTGTAGTAACCTACAAGAAGAGAATTTTCGCTCACAGATTCAAAACTTTTTGTAAGTCAAAGATCCGAGTTAGCTTCACATAATTAAACAATCCTTCAAGCTAATCAAACCCTTGTGGAATGGTAAGCTAGCAGTTGCACTAAAAAAAAATATTAAACAGGAATTAATAAAATGAGCGAAGTACAGGAAACGCCATTGCTGTTAAGAGCAGCCCGTGGCGAAAAATTAGAGCGTCCTCCTGTTTGGATGATGCGCCAAGCGGGAAGATATATGAAAGCATATCGTGATATCAGAGATAAATATCCTAGCTTTCGTGAACGTTCTGAGATTCCTGAAGTAGCAATTGAAATCTCTTTGCAGCCTTGGAAAGCTTTTCAACCCGACGGCGTAATTATGTTCTCCGACATTGTTACCCCTCTTCCTGGCTTGGGTATTGAAATGGATATTGCCGAAGGGAAAGGGCCGATTATCAGTTCGCCAATTCGCTCACAGCAGCAAGTAGATGAGCTACAGGCTTTAGAACCAGAAGAGTCTTTACCTTTTATTAAAACTATTTTAGAAAGCTTGCGCTCAGAAGTAAATAATCAATCTACTGTCTTAGGTTTTGTTGGTGCGCCCTGGACTTTAGCTGCTTATGCCGTAGAAGGTAAAGGTTCAAAAACCTACTCGAATATCAAGGGAATGGCATTTTCCGACCCAACGATTTTACATCAGCTATTGAGCAAACTAGCAGATGCGATCGCCACTTATGTCTGCTATCAAATTGACTGTGGCGCTCAAGCAGTGCAAATGTTTGATTCTTGGGCGGGGCAATTATGTCCCCAAGATTATGAAGCCTTTGCCTTACCCTATCAACAGCAAGTATTTCGTAAAGTAAAGCAGACTCATCCTGATACACCACTGATTTTGTTAGTTAGCGGTAGTGCTGGTTTGCTTGAGCGTATGACTCCTTCAGGGGCAGATATTGTCAACGTAGATTGGACGGTGGATATGGCTGAAGCCAGACAGCGACTAGGTAAAGAGATGAAAGTACAGGGAAATATTGACCCTGGGGTTTTGTTTGGTTCTCATGAGGTGATTCGCGATCGCATTTTAGATACAATTCGCAAAGCGGGTAATCAAGGACACATCCTTAACTTGGGACACGGAGTATTAGTTGGAACTCCTGAAGATAATGTCCGCTATTTCTTTGAAACCGCCAAGCAAGCAGATCAATTATTAGCACACGCTTAGCAATGAGCAATGAGCAATGAGCAATGAGCAATGAGCAGTGAGCAGTGAGCAGTGAGCAGTGAGCAATGAGCAATGAGCAGTGAGCAGTGAGCAGTGAGCAGTGAGCAGTGAGCAATGAGCAGTGAGCAGTGAGCAGTGAGCAGTGAGCAGTGAGCAATTAGGAGAGGTTTAAAGCCTCTTCTAATTGAGCTAAAAGCTAAAAGCTAAAAGCTAAAAGCTATTTTACTTAAACAAGTCTGGCTTACGTTCGGAACTACCTGGTGCTGGCGCAGCAGCATTACTTTTGAGGTATTGTCCTGTACCGCCGTCAGCGGGGTCTAAAAATGGTTTTAGATTAATGTCTTCAGGTGAAGGTTTACGGGAGTTATTACTGCTGTTTCTACTGCCGCCATTAATGACCTTGCCAATTTCGCCTAAGATATCGCTGCCTCCTCCCTGGCGATCTCCAAAGGTATATACTCCTTGAGTTGAACCACCATCATCAGCAACCAAGAGATTATCGAAGATCAAATCGCGAGTTAGTTGTGGATCTTGTCCTGGGGGAACAGTCAGGACAATCCGACAGTCTCGAGGGTCTACTTCGGTTGTAACACAGATGGTATTGTAGCCATTTTCTGCTCCTGTAGTTAACTCCAGTAGTCCATCCTCACGATAGGATTCAAAGCGAGAGGTAATAGCATCACAACGTTTTTGAGGAGTCCAGCCACCACCCAAGGCACTGGGAATTGCCCAAGCATAACCTTGATCGGGCTGGCTTTCGGGATAGTACATGACAGTGTACTCACCATTAACTAATTCGCAGCTAAATCGAGTATCTGTATTACGAGTGGTGCTACGATTAGTACGAGAAGGAGAAGTAGATCCTGGTTGGTCAATAATAACTTCAGGCGGTCGGCTTTGAGAAATGACTTGGCGTAACTGGTGAATACTACCAAAGTTCAAACCTTTAAGATCCAAAGCATTAACCTTGGTCGGGATGCCTAAAAAAGCGATCGCGCCAGGAATAGTAGCTAGTGAAACTAAAGTTTTAAAATGCTGATTTAAATTCATAGATCTTAATGACTCTTTGATTAATTTCCGCAGAAATAGTTAGTGATGAGTAGAAAAATTATGAGGATAATTATGGTTAATGCCTCATGTTTACTTAACTCTTCAGTATATTTGACGATCAACAAAAGCAAAAGTTTCAGAGAAACTTAATAAAGTAGTAGATAATAACAGATAAATCTTTAGAGATAAGTCTCGTTATTCTATTCATTACCAGGCTCGCTTAAAATCAGCGGATTATCGAAAAACAGGGGTTTTATACAATTGAGTGTCAAACAAAGTTATGTGATTGCAGCCGAAGCATGGCAAGCTCTCGAATCATCTATTATTTACTATCGAGGAAACCCTATTGGCACTTTAGCTGCATGTGACTACAGTTCCCCTGCTTTAAATTACGATCAGTGCTTTGTCCGAGATTTTGTGCCTGCTGCGCTAATATTTTTAACTAGAGGCAGAACAGAAATTGTCCGTAATTTTTTGCTTGAGACTCTTAAACTACAGATCAAAGAAAAGCAGCTCGATTTTTTGGAGCCTGGACGTGGATTAATGCCAGCTAGCTTTAAAGTACTGCATCAGGGAGATGGAGAATTTCTGAAAGCCGATTTTGGCGACCATGCCATTGGTCGAGTTACTCCTGTAGATTCTTGTCTGTGGTGGACTTTTTTGCTCAGAGCTTACGTCAAAGCAACGGGAGAAAGTTCTTTTGCTCACAGTCCTGAAATGCAAAAGGGCATTAGATTGATTATTGAGCTTTGTCTCTCGGCAAGATTTGATATGTACCCAACTTTATTAGTTCCTGATGGAGCTTGTATGATTGATCGTCGTATGGGTATTAATGGACATCCTTTGGAGATTCAGGCGCTATTTCATACTACTCTGCGCTGCGCCAAAGAACTATTGCTCTACAACAAGGAAAATGCCAAAATTCTTCAGGCAATAGAAAATCGTATTCCTCCCTTAACTAGCCATATTCGTCATAATTATTGGCTAGATCCCGAAAAGCTCAACGTCATTTATCGCTACCATGCGGAAGAATATGGGGAAGATGCTTTAAATCAGTTTAATATTTATGCTGAATCAATTCCCTATGCTGAACTAAGTGAATGGTTTCCTGAACAAGGCGGTTATTTGGCAGGCAATCTAGGTCCTTCTCACTTGGACTGTCGATTTTTCGCTTTAGGCAATATGATGTCAATTTTGTCCTCTTTAGTAACACTGCAACAGGGACAAATTATTCTACACACCATTGAGCAAAAATGGGAAGATTTAATTGGCTGGATGCCGATGAAAATTTGTTTTCCTGCTCTCAAGAACCGAGACTGGCAAATTCTGACTGGCTGTGACCCCAAAAATCGTCCTTGGTCATATCATAATGGGGGCAACTGGCCTGTTCTATTAGGCTTTTTTGTCGCAGCAGCAGTTAAAATGAATCGTTCGGATCTAGCGCAAAGAGCAATTGATGTTGCAGCCAAACGTTTACATAAAGACGAATGGGTAGAGTATTATGATGGTAAAAACGGTCGTCTGGTCGGGAAAGAAGCTAGAAAGTATCAGAATTGGACAATATCTAGCTTTTTATTGGCTCAAGAGTTAATCGATGAACCTAAATACCTCGACTGGATCTCTCATGATTGGGTCAAGCTATAATTACTGATTTTCACTGATTTTCAAGCTTGAATTGCTGCAATAGATAAAGGTTCGATTCCTGCTTGATTGAGAATTTCGGGAATTAAGTCCTCACGCTTGACTGCCATTAGGTGTACTCCCTGACAAATATCTTGGGCTAGTTTAACCTGTTCTGCTGCGATTTTAACCCCCTCTTCGAGTGGTTTTTCAGCCTTGGCTAAACGGTCAATTATAGCCTCAGGAATGTCTACTCCTGGCACGTATTTATTGATAAACTTGGCATTTTTAGCTGATTTCAACAAGAAAATGCCTGCTAAAACTGGCTTATCGCTAATTGAGGCAATTTGGGTCATAAATTTATCTAGCTTATCAAAATCAGTGATCATCTGACTCTGAAAGAATTGCGCCCCCGCTGCCAATTTCTGTTCAAATCTCTTTTGTAGACTTGACCAGCTTTTTAGTTGAGGATCTACCGCTGCACCAGCAAATAAATTGAGGGCATCATCGGGCATAACTTGATCGTTAAAATCGACTCCGCTATTGAGTTTACTAATTAACTTGAGCAATCTTACCGACTCTAGTTCAAATACTGCTCGAGATTTTTGGTGATCTCCTGCTTTAACTGGATCTCCTGTCAGTGCCAAAACGTTGCGAATACCCAGGGCATAAGCACCCATCAGATCTGCTTGTAAACCAATACAGTTGCGATCGCGACAGGCCATTTGACATACTGGTTCAATACCGTGCTGTAAGAGAATTGTCGAAGCAGCGATCGCAGACATTCTCAATACTGCACGACTACCATCGGTAACATTAACTGCATGAACTCTATCTGTTAACTTTGATGCTACCTCGATCATTCGAGCAGGGTTTCCCCCTTTTGGTGGAGCAACTTCCGCCGTCAGTAAGAACTTTTTATCTAATACTGCCTGTCGAAGATTATTAGTCATGTGATACAAGGTTAATTATAATTATGGGTATTTTTTAACTACAAAATCTAGGCTTTGGATGGTTATGTTTAATTATTCCCATTATGTTAAGCTAATCCAGCCTAAAGTTAGTTTACAGAGGTGGTAAAAATCCTAGTGCATCTTTAACTCTAGTTAATGTTTGATTAGCCACAGCACTAGCTTTGCTCGCCCCTTCTCTTAAGACTGAATCAAGATAATCTCGATTGTTCATCAACTCATGATATTTGTGCTGAATTGGTTGGAGTGCTTCAATCGTAGTTGCTGTTAACAGAGGCTTAAATTGTCCCCATCCCATATCCTGACACTCTGCTGCTACTTCTACTTTGGTTTTGTTGCCGAGAATCTGATAGAGAGTTAGCAAATTATTACATTCGGGACGTTCGGGATCATCAAAAGTAAGACCTTTGATGGGATCTGTCTTACACTTTTTAATCTTGCGTTTGATTGCCTCGGCAGAATCGAGCAGCTCAATCCGACTAAGCTCTGAAGGATCGGATTTGGACATTTTCTTGCTACCGTCAGTTAGACTCATGATCCTCGCTCCCTCCTCGCGAATCATTGGCTCAGGCACTTTTAAGACAGGCTTTTGTTTACCAAATTGATCATTCACTCTAGCTGCAATGTCTCTAGTTAATTCCAAATGCTGTTTTTGATCTTCCCCTACAGGTACTCGATCCGCATCGTAAAGTAGGATATCGGCCGCCATTAAGACAGGATAGTCTAGTAGTCCAACACCAACGTTTTCCCCTTGTTTAACGGCTTTTTCTTTAAACTGGATCATTCTTTCTAACCAGTTGAGGGGAGTTACACAGTTGAGCAACCAAGCAAGCTCACTATGAGCCGACACATGAGACTGCACAAAAATAGTCGAACAGTTCAAATCAATCCCACTGGCTAAATATACAGCAGCCATTTTCAGGGTATTTTCGGCTAAGGTTTTGGCATCATGAGGTACTGTAATCGCATGAAGATCAGCAAAAAAGAAGAAATTATCGTAGTCTTGCTGAATGTCTACCCAGTTACGAATTGCCCCTAAATAATTGCCTAGATGTAGATTGCCAGTAGTCTGAATCCCTGATAATACCCGCTTCTTGCTCATGTTATCTGTGTATTGTTGCTTTTATCCTGCTTCAATATAGCAATATAGCTAAAAAAGAGCATAATACTTATGCAAATCAGTAGTATTACATGATTTTTGGGAATAAATTTTAGCTGAAGATGGATCGTGTAAACTATGGCAAAGTCATTACTATTTGATCTTAAAGCTTATCTATTGACATCCTCCCGCCACTAATCGGAGTACCGATATAGTGGGGGATTCCTAAGACTCACGACTTAGGTTTCTGTTTC
>NZ_PVWF01000084.1 GCF_003003995.1 Pleurocapsa sp. CCALA 161
CCGTTTCTACTTCTCATGCTTTAGTTGGTAGCGTGATCGGGATTGGTTTAGCCTCGCGCAATCAGGATGTTAAGTGGGAGACGATTAAATCTGTAGCTTTAGCCTGGATTGTAACTTTGCCTGTCGCTGCAATATTAAGTGCTGGGATTTTCTCTTTACTAGTGACTATCTTTTAGTCTTTACAGGAAACGAGATAGTAGTTGATATACGAGACGGAAAAAAGCGGTAATGGCGATCGCTCCCGCAGCTGATATGGTAGCAATAATCAAGACAGTTTGAATTGTGAAAGTTCCCTGTAATTTAGGCATGAAAATCACCACTCCAGCAGTAATGAGGGCAAAAATCACCAGATCGAGTTTTTCAATAATGCGACGATAAAGCGCAAAAGTGATGCCCCCCATAATCGCACCGATCACTCCCAAACTCTCTCCCGAAAAAGCTAACCAGCTAATTAAGCCAATGGAGATTAATGCTCCTTCAAAACCAATAAAAGCAGCACTACCAAGAACTTCTGTGAGGGTAAAAGGATGTTTTGTTCTTGCCTGACGAACAGGTTTGGCAGACGTATTAGGAACAACAGGAACTGGGGGGATGACTGTATTAAAAGGAGTGGGGGAATTGGAAAAATTCGACACAGTAGATATCAATGGTTGGTTTTGTTTAGGAGTTAAGATTGGTTTGGTGGGCGTAATATTTGGACTAGACTTAAGTGGCAAAATAGAATTAACCTGGTTTGGTTGCACCACCAGAGCTGTTAGAGCCTCTTGAGCCGAATGAAAACGCTGAGAAGGAGTTGGCAGCAGCATCTTATTCAGAATCTGCTTCAAGCGATCGCTAATGTTCGGTGCAAAACTATCCCACTGCCAAGTATTGTTAAATGAGTCGTAGAGTTCTTCTACCTCTTTCCCTGTTAATAAATTAATACAGGTAACCGCCAAAGCATAGATATCAGTTGAGGGATATATTTGCCCACCTGACATTTGTTCAGGAGGAGCAAAACCCATTGAATAAATACCTGTAGATTTTTTAGGGTTACCCCCTCCTGCTGCAATTTGCTTGACTGCACCAAAATCTAGCAGATATAGAACTCCTTGCTTATTACGCATGATGTTAGAGGGTTTAATATCTCGATGGATGGTATTGTTGTCGTGAACCAACTCTAATATTTTGAGAATCTCGGTTAAAACTTCAATCACCTCAGCTTCGGAAAACCTACCTTTCTCTGCTAATTCTTGTTCTAAATCCTGTCCATCAATAAATTCTTGTGCCAAGTAAAAATATTGTTCTTCTCCTGTCCGCTGCTTATTCTGGACTATGGGGGTAAAAAAAGCATATAAATTGGGAATTTGGGGATGTTTTTGACCAAGCTCTTCTAAAACAACGGCTTCTGTTTCAAATAGCTTTTGGGCAACTGCTCGCTCATCGGCATCAAGGTCATTAGAAGGCTTAAACTGCTTGACAACACATAAAGGTAACTTCGGCTTATAGCGATCGCAAGCTAAAAAGGCAGCACCAAATCCACCCTGTCCTAATAGCTTTGAAGGGAGATAGCGATCGGCGAGCAATAAGGGCATTCCACAAGCGCTACAGTATCTTTGCTGTACTGTCCTAATTTTCGCTTCTGTATCCAAATCAGGGAAAGAATTGAGCGGTTTTACACAACTAGGGCGAGTACAAATAATTTCCATCTTCAGCAGCGAGCAATTGTCAGTGAGAAATTTAATCTACAGTCAACACAACTGTTATTAGTCACTGTTAAATAGTTATTTGCTCATTGTACTGAGGGATTTAAGAAATCGCCGAAGATTTTAGCTTACTTCAATAATGTTTTTGTACAGACTATCCAGGTTTTTAAACTCTTCTCTAGTTGTAAACTGAGGTAGAATTTCTTTGCTAAATGCTTCTGCCGCTTTGGAACAATAACGATTGGGATTGACAATTACCGCTAAAGTTCTACCGATATCAACTTCCTTAATCTTTGCCTGATGCAAAACTCCCATTTCTAGTTCTTTGGCGATCGCCGTAGTAGAGACAAAAGCTGCTCCTAACCCAGACTGCACGGCGTTTTTAATCGCCTCAATCGAATTTAGCTCCATCTCAATTTTTAAGCGCTTGGGATCGATTTCATAACGGGCGAGAACTTTATCAATTACCTTGCGGATTGTTGATTGTGAGTCTAATGTAATAAACTTCAGCTTATACAAATCCTCTTTTTGAATTGCTTCCTCTTGCGCCAAAGCATGATTAGGTGGCAAGACCAAAGCCAGTTCATCATCAGCATAAGGAATCACATTGAGTACGTCCTGTAACTCTGTCGGTACTTCGCCCCCAATAATTGCTAAGTCAACCTGTCCGTTAGCCACCGCCCAGGAAGTTCGTCGAGTCGAATGAACCTGAAGCTGTACTGAAACATCGGGATACTTTTCGCGAAATAAACCAATCATGCAGGGAATTAAATATGTGCCTGTAGTTTGGGATGCTCCCACAATTAACGTGCCACCTTGGAGATTTTGCAGGTCTTCAATTGCCCGACAGGTTTCCTGGCATAATGAAATCACTTTTTCGCCATAACTCAAAAGCAAATGCCCTGCTTCTGTTAACTGGGCTCGTCTTCCACCACGGTCAAACAAAGGAACATTTAATTGCTTTTCTAAATTTTGTACTTGAAGACTGACAGCGGGTTGAGAAACATAAAGGCTATCGGCAGCCCGCTTGAAGCTTCCTTCTGTAGAAATCGCCTTAAGTATTCGAAGTTGATCTAAAGTAAAAGGAATATCAGACATACCAATCCCAGTAACAAGTTTATAAAAAAAGTTTGGTCAATCGAGCGTTATTTAAACGTATTATTAATACTGCTATATATTTAATAATTTTCGTGTTCTTTATTTGCACAGTATCACGATTAGGGTACGCAATTAACTTTTAATTATTGCCCTCAGGGTAAGTGATTAATAATATATATATATGACTATTTCTTTGAGCAATTTTAACTGGCTAAATAACAGTCACCTAATTATGGTGGGCTTGCTGCTCGGGTTTGCGATCGCCCATAGTGGGATGGCTGCCCTACGCCCTTGGGCAGAAACTAAAATCGGCGCTAGGTTATACCGAGTAATTTTTGCTTTAATCAGCATCCCTTTTGCCACTATTTTAATCATTTATTTTTTTAATCATCGCTATGATGGTGTGCAGTTATGGCAGGTGCAGGGAGTTCCAGGAGTTAAAGCTTTGGTTTGGACTTTATCGGCGATCTCTTTTGTCTTTCTTTATCCAGCAACCTTCAACCTCTTAGAAATTGCTGCGGTGCAAAAACCCCAGGTATATCTGTTTGAAACAGGGATTATTCGCATCACTCGTCATCCTCAAATGGTTGGGCAAGTTATCTGGTGTATTGCTCATACTCTCTGGTTGGGAACGACTTTTACCATCGTGACCTCAGTGGGATTAATTGCCCATCATTTATTTGCTGTTTGGCATGGCGATCGCCGTTTACAAGCAAGATATGGAGAAGCCTTTGCCAAGGTTAAGGCGCGAACTTCTGTAGTTCCTTTTCTGGCGATTCTGGATGGTCGTCAAACAATTAAATGGCAGGAATATTTACGCCCAGCCTATTTAGGGATAGCAGCCTTTGTGATGTTGTTTTGGTGGGGACATCCTTGGCTCATGCAGGCAACTGCAAAAGTATATTGGTAAGCTAGCTTTTGAGCCGATGCCAGTACATCTTTACATTCTTACATTATTTTTGATCAGTTAAATTGAAAGTGACCTATTTTTACCTGATTTCTGATCGCGGGCAAATAACTTAGCCAGCCCATTAATCCTAGTCGCTCTTTATGCATGTCAAGATAATGCCATTGCTCTAGTAATTTAATTCCCCGATCCCAAGTTTCGATTTCCTTTAAATTCTTGATACCCCAATTGTAGGACGCATCTATATTTAGTTTGCCAGAATTAATTCGGCTACGTTGTGCTAAAAATATACCTAATGAATCAAATACTATTTCTGATTGAGCAAAATTATTTTTAATAGCGTTAAATAATTGCTTTACTTCCATCTCGGAAAAATACATCAACAAACCTTCAGCAATAACTAATACTTTATCTGGCGCTGTTGCTTGAATCTTTTGAATCCATTGAAAGTCTAAAGCGGAATAACCTAAATAATCTAGCCGTGCTGATTCATCAATTAAATTATCCCAAACCAGCTTCACTTCTGGTAAATCAACACAAAAACAGTTAATTGAACCATTATCAACTCGGAAAAATCTGGTACATAAACCCGTGCCTAGACTAATGATTGTGGCTTGAGGATATTGATTGATAAATTTTTTGACTAATTCATCGATAATTTCTGTTCTGATAGCGATAAGAGCTTGAGTAAACTGAGAATCTTTTACGGCAAAATTATAATTAATTTTTTTGACAATCTCAACTGAATAGTCATCTTTAATAATTCCATCTTTCCTTTTAGTTTCTAAACTTCTAAGATAAAGCGTGGTCAACAGAGTTTCGGATACTCCCTTCAAGCCTGAAACATTTAAATGAGAATTCATGGGTATTCAATAAGCAAATACGGTAATACCAAATACTGCTACATGGGTTGCCATATGCCAACCGTCAGCTCTAGTAAAGCCATGGAAATGTGAATTAGCTTCGTTCAAATGAATTGATTCGAAGCTAAGAAGCTCTGACGTGAAGCTTATCCGAAGCTGTCCTAAAGGATATATCGAAGTGTACCACAAGGGCATAACATATCCCTTTAGGGACACCTGTGGATATACCCTTTAAGGAATCCTTTAGGACAACTTTTAGCTTTTAAATCAGTTATTTGAACCA
Source organism: Pleurocapsa sp. CCALA 161 (assembly GCF_003003995.1). GTDB lineage: Bacteria > Cyanobacteriota > Cyanobacteriia > Cyanobacteriales > Xenococcaceae > Waterburya. The sequence continues at coordinate 4,837 of NZ_PVWF01000084.1, forward strand.
ATTAATTAGCATCATACTCAAAGAATAGTTTATGGTTTATCGCTACCAAATGAAGTTTTTTGAATTTCTTAATTCACATCAGACATAATATACAAATATTAATAATATTAATATTAAAACGAAAATCTGTGGGCTGAGAGTGAAGTTATTGTATCAATTGAAAATTACGACGAATTCCAGCAAAAACTTAAGCTAAACCAAGAGCGATCGCTTCGCTGCGCCAATCCGCTCTAGATGTATCTACAGTAGTTATATATCTTTGTTCTTCTGTGGTGAAATTTTCGGCATTTGCTTTTTGACTGTCAATTAAATCTGCTCCTGCATCAGAGATATCATGTTGACGTTGGTTTAAGCGATCGCGCAACACCGATATTGGTGCAGTACAGTGAACTATTTTGAGGGGAATATTTAAACTTTGAGCCTCAGTAATAGCTGGCTGCCTTAAAGCAAGGCGATCGTATTTGGCATCCAGGATTACGGTATATCCTTCTTTAGCTAGCATTGTACCTAATTCTAACAGGCACTCATAGGTTTTCTGTGTCATCTCTGGAGTATAAATGCTCTCTGTTCCTGGCTTCTCTAAAGCTATTCCCGCCAAATGTTTGCGGACGGCATCAGAACGAATGTGGATCGCACCTATATCATGAGCAATCCTTTTTGCCACCGTACTTTTACCAGAACCTGATAAGCCAGACATTAAAATCAAACCGCCCAATTTTCTTTGAGTATATTGATAAGCCTGGCGATAATAATCACTGGCAGTTTGTTCAGCCTTTTGTTTTTCAGCTTCACTAATTTGAGGATCGTCGAGTAAAAATGAGTTTACTTTCGCTCTAACATAAGCTTGTCTGCTTAAATATAAAGGCAATACCAGTAATCCTGCCCAGTCTCCCGTATATTCCAGGTAGCTATTTAAGAAAGCATTAGCAAACTCTGGTTTTTCTCTCGCTTCTAAGTCCATAACGGTGAATGCCACATCATACATAGTGTCAACAAAGCGAAAAGATTCATTAAATTCAATGCGATCAAATAATTGAATTTTGTCTTGCCACAAGCAAATATTCTTGAGGTGCAAATCTCCGTGACATTCTTTGATTTTATGGCGATCGCGCCTAGCTTGAAATAAGTTTTTTCTCTCATCAAAAAAAGAATCAGTATATGCTTTGGTGGCTTCAAACTGCTTTTTGGTTTGAACTGTGCCGATGTACTTTTGAGATTGTTGATAGTTTTCTATAAAAGCAGCATTTAGATTGACTACCGTACCAAAACTGCTAATGTGATCATTAGTCTCCGCAGAAATATGAAATTGAGCGACAATCTTACCTAGTTCAATAAAGCGATCGCTTGACAACTTATCTGCTTTCAAAAGATTACTAAATAGGTTTTCCTGGGGAAATTGACGCATTTTTAAAGCGTATTCCACAATGTTTTTTGAACTATTAAGAACTAGCTGAGTATCAAGTTTGCTGATGGGAATAACTTCTAGATAAAGTTCAGGAGCGATCTTCTGATTAAGTTTAAACTCTGTTTCGATAAAATGCTTTCTCTTATCTAACGTGGAATAATCAAGAAAACCATAGTCAACACTCTTTTTAACTTTATAAGTATATTCTCCCGTCAAAAAAACTAGAGAAGCATGAGTTTGAATTAATTCAATGTTTGCTACAGCATGAGGATAAAAACTGGGCTGCTGCATTTGGGTAATTAATTTTAAAAGATCATTAGTCATAATTAGAAAATATCACCTTAACAACTGACAACTAACGACTAATAATTAATCATTTCCAACATTTGCTCAACTTTTTAAATTGTTTGTAAAGCTCAACTCGCCAACTAACTAACTAACTAATACTGGTTTACGAAACTTAGAAAATTTAGTTGATAAGTTAATAACGTTCGCTGACTCCTGATTTTTTTTCACTCGAAAAGATTTTAAGTTGGGCATCTCTGACCAACAATGACGGCAAAACCAGTATTCTCGGTGATTAGTAAAATGATGTATTAATGAGTTAGAGCAGCAAGGACAGCTATTTAGAGTATTCATAATTGTTTAAACCAAGTTTTTGATAAAGATAGTAAGCGTATTCGATGTTTAAATTAAAGAATGTTAAATTTACTAAATTGCAGCCAATGCTTCAATCTCATCTAAATATAGTTTTTAAATCTGAAGAAGCTGTGAAGATTTTGGATTAAACTTCAGAAATATAAATATTCATGCCCATTGGTGTCAAGTTAATAGGACTTACACAGTGAAACGAAAAATCAAGGTTTTATTAGGGGTAAAGAGAAAGGGACAAAGGGGAAAATAAATCCTTTAACCTTTTACCAGTCTCGATTAAAAACTAGGTGCGTAAGTCCTAGTTAAGACACTACGTTGTTGGTCAATCGGTTGTAAGCTTTATAGTTCTGCTGCTGCGGCTTGGTCTAAGAGCCATAATAATTCTCCTTGAGGTTGAATCAAACGAGAAGGATATTGCATTTCGTCTCCTTGAGTAGCAAAAACCTGTTTTAACGCAGGACGTTTATTTGCCCCTGCAACTATAAATAAAACGTAGTTTGCCTGATTAATTAGGGGGACGGAGAAGGTAAGACGAGGTTGACCATCTTTGTTGCCAACCGTGATTAGGCGATCGCCCACTGATAAAGCATCTGTATGGGGAAACAGTGAGGCGGTATGTCCATCATCTCCCATACCCAAAAGAATTAAATCGAAAGCAGGAAAACCCTGGGGCTTTTGAAAAAATTCTCTCAATTCAACTTCATAACGTTGAGCGTCTTGTTGAGGATCTGCCCCCGTAGTATTCATCGGGTGAATGTTGCTGGCAGGAATTTCAATCTTGTCTAGCCAGGCTTGACGCGCCATCAACTGATTACTATCTTGATGGGTAGCGGGTACATAGCGCTCGTCTCCCCAAAAAACATGTATTTTTGACCAGGGCAAAGATTCATTTGCCAAAGCTGCGTAGAGATTTTTAGGAGTGCTGCCACCAGATAAAGCGATGGTGAAGCGATCGCTAGCATTGACTGCCTCATGTATAAGGTCAACCACGATTTTACGCGATCGCTCAATTAAGGCAAATTGATCAGCCAAAATTTCTACATGTCGGTTCATAGCAGCCATCTTAATTTTCCCCAGGTCAAAGAAATATTTATTAAATATTTATTATTTATTTAACAGCACTCAGCCTACTCTATTTGTTTGTGTTGATGTCAACACTTGCAACAGTTATTCATAAGCTTTAAAACTAATATATAAAGTGCAATAATACAATTTTAGTTGTAAGGAGAGTAGTTGCTCTGTGCTGCAACGTTTAAAACAAGATTTAAAAAGCGACTTAATCGCTGGTTTACTGGTAGTTATCCCTCTGGCAACAACTATTTGGCTGTCCGTTTCGACAGCAAAGTGGGCGATTAATTTGTTTACTCGTATTCCCAAGCAGATTAATCCTTTTGATGGGTTAAATCCAATTTTGACTGATGTGCTTAATTTCTCTGTGGGGTTTACTGTTCCGCTATTGAGCATCTTGATCATTGGCTTGATGGCAAGAAATATTGCTGGTCGCTGGCTATTGGATTTTGGAGAACAGTTTCTGCAAGCAATTCCTCTAGCTGGTTCGGTCTATAAAACGCTTAAGCAAATTCTTGAGACTCTTTTGAGTGATTCTAAAACTAAATTTAGAAGAGTGGTGTTAGTTGAATACCCCCGTAAGGGCGTTTGGACGATCGGATTTGTCACAGGTAAAGTTAGTCCTCAACTGCAAACTCATCTTCAAGAAGAGATGACTAGCGTTTTTATTCCGACTACTCCCAACCCCACTTCTGGCTGGTATACGGTAGTTCCGCAACACGAGGTGATCGATATTGATATTTCTATTGAAGATGCTTTTAAAGTGCTAATTTCAGGAGGAATTGTGAGTCCAGGAATGCCAGAGGTTAAACCGACAATTTCTATTCCCAAACCGTCACCAGAAGTTGTGTAAATTATGCTGTTTGTGTTTTTTGTGCTGAACCGTCTGAATTAATTTCCGTAGAAGAAGAAAGTTAGTCGAAACAAGACAGTATAATGATTGAGCTTGATGGAATTATTAAGCATCTATATTTTGATTCACTACTGCTAAAACATGGCTCTACGTAAACAACCCCGAAGTATTGCTCGCGAATTAGCATTGCTGAGTATTAGTCAGGTCAAAACTAAACAAGGTAAGCTAACTACAGAAGATCTAGATAGCCTTGTTTTAGCAGCTATTCGTACTTTGACCATCGAAGTTCAAGATAACCTTGAAGCTGCTTCAGGAGAGATTAAGCGGGGGGAAGAACGTCTATTAAATAGCGAAACTCGCGCTAGTGATTTGGATAGTGCCAAGGTAATGATTCAAGAGGCTTTGGCAGTTTCCCAAGCCGCTATCAATCGAGTCGGTGTGGCGATTGAATTTCCCGAGTTTTTGCAGCTAACCAATAAAGAACAGGTAAGACAGTACGCTACAGAACTAATTGTCACTGTCAACGATTATCGTCAAGAAATTGAGGCAGAAATTGAGAATGTCTTAGTTGGCTGGCAGCTTAGCCGACTACCTAAAATAGATCGAGATATCCTGAGAATCTCAGTGGCGGAGATCCTCTATTTACAAGTGCCTGAAAAGGTAGCCATCAATGAATCAGTAGAATTGGCCAAACGCTACTCTGATGAGGATGGATTTAGGTTTATTAATGGTGTCTTGCGTCGCTTAAGCGATCGCCGTAAAGGAATTATCGAAGAACCCGTAGTTGAAGTCGAATTGGAAACAGAAATTTCAACTCCGTCTGAAGTTGAATCATCTTCCTAACAAATTTCTCGTTTCATTAGCTGCATTTCGCATCGCCTCGGCTGAAGTCATTTTGCCAGTAATAGCAGCGCTAAGATAGCGCTGAAGAATATCCGAGGCTTGAGCATACTGGGCGATGGGGGGACGTAGGACAGATTTTTGTACTACATTTAGTAGTTGAGGATAATAGTTGTATTTAGCAACAATTTCAGGGTCATTAAATAAAGCCACCCGACTGGGGACAAAACCAGTGTCTAGAATAAATTCTCGTTGAGACTCCGCGCTGCTGAGAAATTCTATTACTTGCCACGCTGCGTCAGGATGTTTAGTCGTGGTCGAAATTCCTAGTCCCCAACCTCCTAAGGTAGCACCACTCTGTTTACCGACAGCATGAACCATGGGCTTGATCTGATATTTGCCAGCGATCGCCGAATCTACTGCCAAACTATAGACATAGGGCCAATTTCTTAAAAAAGCAACTTTGCCATTTTGAAATAAAAGACGGGTTTCTTCTTCAGCATAGGTTGTAACTCCAGGAGGAGAAATTTTTTGGGCGATCGCTGTACGTAAAAATTCGACTGAGGCGATCGCTTCTGGTCGATCTAGCCCTACTGCCAAAGTGTCTGGGTTAACCCAATAAGCACCATTTCCCTCTAAGACTTCTACAAACATGGCTGCCAATCCTTCAAATTGTTTACCTTGCCAGACATAGCCCCAATCTACCAATCCCTTCTGTTGGAGATCCTGGGAGATAGTCAGTAATTGTGCAAAAGTTTCTGGAGGTTCATAGCCTGCTTGTTCTAGCAAATCCTGACGATAATAAAGCATTCCCGCATCAGAACGAAAAGGTAGACGGTAAAGCTTATCTTGATATGTTCCTCCTGCAATATCCTCTGCTAGATACTGTTGCGCTGCTTCTGGAGTAAGGCGATCGCTAATATCCCTTAACCATCCTGCTGCGGCAAATTTGGGAGTCCAAACTATATCCATGTAAACCAGATCATATGGAGAATTTCCTAGCAAAAAAGAAGATGTATATAAATCTTCCACCTGGTTAGTATCACTAGGGGCTTCAATAATCTTAAACTCGATCTCAGGATGCTGTTGATTGAATTTAGCCACTAAAGGCTGTAGCTGTTGCGCTTCATCAGCCCTAATCAAAGTGGTAATGGGGATCGGCTGTTGTGTCCAGGCAGGCAAAATTGCCATCCCAATGACCAAAACAAGAGCCAGCAACACAATTAACCAACGGTTGATGCTAATTAACTTGAGACGATTGTAATGAAATGTTGACTTTAATTGCAAAATTGACATTATTATTTATATTTTTTATTTCTAAGTTAACCAAGTAAAAATATTGCCTAGATTTAAAGGATTTATGCCTACTTTATAACGAAGCCCGCCTACTCTAAAGGCGATCGCTAAAAAACTACGTATTACGTATAAATAACCAAAAAAGTGATAGCGATCGCTAAACTTCAGTGTTTACACTAATGTATTTATCGTTTTAGAACGATAATATTTTCCTACATCAAAGAAAAAATCTTATCTAAATTACTATCAGCTCCATAGATACAGACAAACTCATAAACATAATTCCTCTTGCTCTGCAACCCTACTTTGACTCAAAAAAGTGGGGTTTTTTATCGCCAAATATCGAGTTACTGTTTACTTACCCAAAATTTAAAATAATCAGACAATTCAAAATGTTCAATTCGATAGTTAACATTACCCGCAAAAATGGGCTATACTTTACCATTGACAAAGTCAACAGTATCACAACACCCTTGTGGAGTAATGTTTACTGTTTTACTGTAGAAAACCAAAGGTACAGTTGAGGAGGGGATTATTCCTGAGCAGCTAAACCTGACTGTGAGCTTAAGAGGCACTCGCGAAGTCAGGGAAGATCACCAAATATTTCGTCTTACTGGATTACTAGATGCCTTTTCTGAACCTGCATTTCGTAAAGTCATTGGTAATTGTATAGAGGAAGGACCACATAACATAATTTTGGTTCTAGCACAAATTGATTTTATCGATAGTTCTGGTTTAGGCGCTTTAGTGCAGCTCGTCAAACAGGCGCAAACTGCTGGTGGAAGCTTGCAGGTTGTCACCAACCCACGAGTCACACAAACCGTTAAGCTAGTTCGTTTAGAGAAATTTCTTTCTCTCCAGCCTTCTGTGGAGATAGCGCTAGAAAATATCAAAAAATAACGTTCTTTTTTGGATGTAGATTTACTTGAGTCAACTAAAATAGCCAAATAATAGTAACAATGCGCCAACAGACACGGTTCAAACTTGGGCGAATCAAGGGAAAATGGCAGATCTCAGCCTAGCAGATCGCTTAATTCAGATTGAAAGGCTATCGCCGATCGCTTTAGCATATATTGGAGATGCTGTATTTGAACTATATGTTCGTACTACGTTTCTCCTGCCTCCCAAACGCATGGCTAGTTATCATAGTCAGGTTGTTACCCAGGTGAGAGCCGAAAGTCAGGCGGTTCATTTGGCACTGCTGTTGCCAGATCTAACAGATGCAGAAAAAGAGATTTTACGTCGTGGACGCAATGCTTGTGTTACCAAGCCACGCCGTCTATCTCGTCAAACATATCAACAAGCTACAGGCTTAGAAGCGTTGATTGGATATCTTCACTTAACCAATCCTGCTCGATTACAAGAATTATTAAGTAAATTAGATTTTGATTCAGTTAGCAATTGAGCCGTTTATTCTCTAAAATTAATTGGGGTTGTTAATGATCTTAGGTCATCGATCATCTTTGAATTGTCGCCGCTTTGTTTGATTCATTCTTGGGGATTATCGCTCTAGTGAAACCAAAAATTTCTGCTCACCACGGTAAGAGAAATAAACCGACATCCGCTTCTCTTACTGATTCTACGCCACAACCAACAGAAGAAATCGATTTAACCTATGGTCGTCATGCGGTTTTAGCTGCTTTAAAGGGCGATCGCCAAATAAATCGTATTTGGCTCACAGATAAGTTACTCGCTCATGGACAGTTCTATCCTCTGGTTAAAGCAGCCAAAGCCAACGGCACAATTGTTGATGAGGTAAGTTCTCTGCGCCTGTCTCAGTTGACGCAAGGGGGCAATCATCAGGGCATTGCTGCCCAGGTTGCACCCTATGAATATTGGGACTTAGCAGAATTAATTAACCAGGCAAAACAGACTCATGAGCCAGTGGTTGTGATTGCTGACGGCATCGAAGATCCTCACAATTTAGGGGCAATTATTCGTACTGCCGAAGCTTTGGGTGTCCAAGGCGTAGTTATTCCCCAGCGTCGGGCAGTCGGTGTTACTTCCACAGTAATGAAAGTGGCAGCAGGGGCTTTAGAAAATATGGCGATCGCTAGAGTCGTCAATTTGAATCAGGCGATCGCCACATTAAAAGAAGCTGGTTTTTGGATCTACGGCACCACTACCAATACAGATCAGCTACTGCACAAAACTAACTTTAGCGGTGCTGTCGGATTAGTTATCGGCTCAGAGGGTAGCGGTTTAAGCCAGCTAACCGAAAAAAATTGCGATCAGTTAGTAGCAATTCCTCTAGTAGGAAAAACTCCCAGTCTTAATGCTTCGGTGGCAGCAGCGATCGCTCTTTATGAAGTATTCCGACAGCGACAATGATAATAAAGTCCAGATGAGAACAAGGCAGCTCCTTACCCATACAAAAGTCAAGTAGTTTCCGAAAGCTGATAGCTAATTCAGCTGAAGCTTATGCTATGATTATGCGAAATTAGGCGTTCATTATCGATGCTAGCTGCTTCTAATGTCCCACAGATTAGCGCTATTACCACTAACAACCTTCTAGTAGTATTTGCCGAGTTTCTCGATATCGACGTGAGTGCGGGAGATGCTTCTGCCGACACTCTTAAGACCTATACCAGACAGCTATATCAGTTTTTACAATGGTGCGATCGCCATCAGCTAAATCCTGTTACCATCGTCAAAGATGACATTAAAAAATATCGTCATTGGATGGTGAAGCAGCAGCAATATAAGCCCGCTACCATCGCCCTCAAGCTAGCAGTAGTCCGCCGTTTTTATCAGGCTGCGGTGGAGAAGGGTCTGATTTCTTTGAATCCCGCAGCTGGAGTTAAGCCCCCAAGAGAAAAGTTCGACCCAGCAGAAAAAATTACCTTTTTGGAACAGGAAGAAGTCGAAGCTTTATTAGAGAAGATTCCTAGCAATGGGTCGCTTAAATCCGCCAGAGATCGTCTCATGTTGGGAATTATGGCATTAGAAGGAACACGTACCGTGGAATTGCACCGTGCCGATATTGCCAGCATTGTTAGACAAGGAAAAAACTTAGGCATCAGAGTTGAGGGCAAAAGAAGCATTCGGGTAGTTCCTCTGACTCCTGATTTAGCTAGTCTGCTGGTGGAATATCTACATCAACGGGAAATTACTGGGGAAGTATTGCAACCGACAAGACCTTTATTTATCTCTACGGGTAATAATTCGCGGGGTCAGCGAATTTCTCGTCGGGGGATTAGAACTATTGTTGATACTTATCTTAAGCTAGCCAACTTAAAACATACTCCTGGAAGAACTATTTCTGCCCATAGTTTACGGCATACGGCGGGAACATTAGCCCTGCGATCGGGTGCAGATTTACGTCAGGTACAGGATTTACTAGGTCATAGCGATCCTCGTACTACCAGCATCTATACTCACGTTGGCGATCGCTGGGAAAATAACCCTGCGCTTAAACTTAATATTGATATTCCCTCAATTTAAAGCTGTTGCTGATTCGATCTTCAGCATAATTATTGATCAATCATTTATCAATCACTGTAGCAATTAGCCTTTTGACTTCTCTACGGACAAGACAAGACCTCGACCCTAATCTTGACTTGTAAAAAAATTAACAACAGATGGGGATCAAACTAAGGGAAGATGAAATATCAACAGATTCTTTTAATAATGGTATTTAAATAACTGTGTATTATTCTCCAATCCCCGAAATCGATGTTAACCAATTGGCAAACTTGTTAGCTTCTAATCAATCATTACAGCTAATCGACGTGAGAGAAAAAAGTGAAGTAGATCTTGCCCAGATTCCAGGTTTTACTCTCTATCCTCTCAGCGAGTTTGAACAGTGGTCAGAACAAATTCTGCGCGATCTCAAACCAGAGGCGGAAACAATTGTTATATGTCATCATGGAATGCGATCCGCTCAACTGTGTCAATGGCTGGCGATGAGGGGGTTTAGCGAGGTCAAAAACGTGAGTGGAGGAATTGATGCCTATTCGCGGATGGTAGATTCCAACATTAGACGTTATTAATGGACTGTAATTATGATCTCGAACAGGCTATACTTTATCCAAAAATTTAAAACTATCTTAAATATTTTACATAATTATTAACCCCAATATATTTAATGGTTAATCAAGCAGAACTGAGCGCTAGACATCAAAATATACTAAAAGCCACTATTAAACACTATATTGCCACGGCTGAACCAGTAGCTTCTAAGACTTTGGCACAGCAGTACGATTTTAATGTTAGTTCCGCCACAATTCGCAATGTGATGGGACGTCTAGAGTCAGCAGGATTACTCTATCAACCTCACGCATCTGCGGGGAGAGTTCCATCTGATTCGGGTTATCGTACCTATGTCGATCATTTGATTGTTCCTAACGATAATATTGACCAAGCAATTCAAAAAATTGTCCAGCAAGAGTTACAAATTGCCAGAACTAATTTTGAAGCCCTATTACAGCGTGCGGCTAAAATTCTGGCTACCCTTAGCGGCTATATTGCCTTGGTTACTTTTCCGCAAAAACTGAATAGTACTCTACGTCATATACAGTTGGTGCCAGTGGCTGCTAATCAGGTGATGCTGATTGTGGTGACAGATTCTTATCAAACCCAGTCAATTTTAATGGAGTCGCCGTTAGCAGAAGAAGTAGACGAAAACACTATCAATCATAAACTACAGCGTTTATCAAATTTCTTAGATCGTGAGTTAAAAGGATGCTGTCTGGCGGATATTAAGGGTATTAAATGGACTAAAATAGACAGCGAGTTTGCTCAATATAGAGACTTTTTAAAAATACTTCTCAATCAGTTGAAACTTGCGCTACAGAGTGATAACTCTAGTCCGATGCTAATTCATGGCGTAGCCGAACTTTTGCGCCAGCCTGAATTTTCGCAATTGCAGCAAGTACAAACCCTTTTATCTTTACTAGAAGAACAGCAAGAAAAGTTATCACCAATCATTTTTACCTTTCCCGAATTAGAATCGCTCAAGCGGGTAAGCATTAAAATCGGCATGGAAAACAGCCTAGAACCGATGCAAACCTGTACTTTGGTTTCTGCCAATTACTATCAAGATCACGTTCCCGTCGGTAGCGTCGGTATTTTAGGACCAAAAAGAATGCTGTATGAAAATGCGATCGCGCTAGTAAAAAATACTGCCGATTATCTTTCTAATCCTTTCCAAGCTTTTGCCTAGCTAATTTTAACACCAAGATGAGAAAGGTCTTTAAATAAAGTGCGATCCCCCTTAACCAGTTAACTAGAGTAAGTTAGTCAGATAATCTTTAATCAAACCAATAAAGCGTTCTACCGCAACCACCCCAAAAACTAGCACGGATGTGGTCAAGGTAGCTCCTAAGGAACAAAGAAATAATCCACCAATACAGATCAAGCCATCTTCTTCTAATAAGCCAAAAGAAATCACAAAAATGCCCATTGCGGGAAGAGTGTTGGTCAAAGGAATCGGAATCATCATCGAAATCGCCATCAAAGCCATCGCGATTCCTAACATTGCTTTCCCTATCGGGCTAGTACAAATATATGCTAGACGCGGTTTAGTTACCTTTTCAATGCGCTGAACCCAAGGAGTTCCCATTTTGACGAACTTTTGGACTGTTTCTAGCTTCATTGAGCCATGAAGGATTTTGGCTGGTAGCCAAGGGCGATCGCGACCAATAATTAACTGCACTGCCAATACTAAGAGCGCAATGCCAAATGGAGTTGAATATCCAGGCGCTGGTAAAGGAAGAGCAGATGGCAAAGCTAAAATTGCCATTAAAAAACCAAAGATTCGTTCTTCGGTTAAATTTAAAATATCGGCTAAAGTTACTTTTTCTGCTCTGGTTTCTGCAAAAAAATAATTATTTAATTCAACAGAAAGTTTTGCCATTTGATTTAAAAATTTAGGTATTTAATATATTGTTATTAAACTTAATAATACCAAAAACAAATTACTAATGATCATAAAAATTTAAGAGCTACAAATCCTAAAGCTAACACGGCTAAAAAACCCCAAGCAACCCAATCAAAATATTTCTCAATCCAAACTTTTAAAGATTCTCCACCCCAAAAAATTAAGCCTCCCACTAGGAAAAAATTGAAAAAAGCAAAAAAAAAGGTGAGACAAGCCCACCTAAATCTAGAATTATATTTTGGCAGAGCTAAACGAACTGACTTTTAATATTTGTAAGCATCAGTTTTGAAAGGACCATTAAGAGGAACATTGATGTATTTCGCCTGTTCTTCTGTCAGCTGAGTAATCACACCATCAAAACCTGCAACCATATAGCGTGCTACTTCTTCATCTAGATGCTTGGGTAACACTTCGACAGTGATGGCATTAGCTTTCTCGCTGGCTGGTTTATCAGCAAACTTACGTTCGTATAGGAACATTTGAGCTAATACTTGGTTGGCAAAAGAACCATCCATAATTCTGGAAGGGTGTCCAGTGGCATTACCTAAATTAACTAAACGTCCTTCAGATAAAAGCAGTAAGAAATCTTGAGGATCGTCGCTACGGTACACTTGATGTACTTGAGGCTTAACCTCTTCCCAGCGCCATTCTTGACGCATAAAAGCGGTGTCAATCTCGTTATCGAAATGACCGATGTTACAAACTACTGCACCTTTTTTGAGGCTAGATAGCATATTGGCATCACAGACGTTGTAATTACCAGTGGCAGTAACAACCATGTCTAAAGTACCCAAAAGGTTTTTGTTGATGCTGTTTACAGTACCATCATTAACACCATTGATGTATGGAGATACAACTTCAAAACCATCCATACAAGCCTGCATTGCGCAGATAGGATCGACTTCGGCAACTTTGACAATCATGCCTTCTTGCTGTAGGGAAGCAACAGAACCCTTACCGACATCACCGTAACCAATTACGAGGGCTTTTTTACCAGCCATCAAGTGATCTAAGCCACGTTTGATCGCATCGTTTAAACTGTGACGACAACCATACTTGTTATCATTTTTGGTTTTAGTGACAGCATCATTCACGTTAACCGCAGGAATTTTCAACTCCCCATGTTCGAGCATTTCCCAAAGACGGTGAACTCCAGTGGTGGTTTCTTCCGTAACACCATGAATTTTATCCAGCATCTGAGGATACTTTTGATGAATATGACCAGTCAAGTCACCACCATCATCCAAAATCATGTTGGCATCCCAAAGTTCGCCATTGGGACTATAGCAAGTTTGTTCGATACACCAAATGTATTCTTCTTCAGTTTCTCCTTTCCAAGCATAGACGGGAATACCAGCAGCAGCGATCGCCGCAGCAGCATGATCCTGAGTCGAAAAGATATTACAAGAAGACCAACGAACTTCAGCACCTAATTCAATGAGGGTTTCGATTAAAACCGCCGTTTGAATGGTCATGTGAATACAGCCGATAATTTTTGCCCCTTGTAAAGGCTTAGTTTCGCTATATTTGGCTCTAATTGCCATCAATGCGGGCATTTCTCCTTCAGCAATAGAGATTTCTTTGCGTCCCCAATTTGCTAGAGAAATATCAGCTACTTTATAGTCTTGTTTACTGGTTTTGTCTTTGGTGATAACTTGCGTATTCATAAAATCCTTTAGTTAGCTAAATTACTGTGGTTCAACGGTTGGTACGAGAAACTTTACCTAAGCCTATACTTGGCAACTCGTCAACCTCAATAGTTACAATCGGACGCTGGTACAGTGGCGATGTTTTGACTTACTCAGATAACTTTGTTGTTTGTTGAATCGTGCAGCACTTTACTTTTTTTCTGCCACGACTGGCGGTAAACATAAATATGGCTACATCGCCCTAACAATAAATAAATTAAGATGTCTAAATTGCAACAACGGTATTGTCTTGCGCCCAATATTTTCTTCAGTAATATAACACAGTTATTAAAATAGATTAAGCTGCTATGGGAGCAATTACTGAGCTAAATGCTGCGATATTTATCTAAATCTCGATTTGACTAATTTTTAGCTGCTGTTGGGCGATCGCTTTGGTAATTTGCTCTAGAATGCTGAACTACCTTCGTCTGGAAGTTGCCCAATCTCGCTACAATAAAATACGGTTCACAGACAAAAATTAGTTGCAGACAAGAGGTATTTTGTGAGTGTTAGAGTCAGGATTGCTCCTTCCCCAACAGGTAATTTACACATTGGCACGGCAAGAACAGCAGTGTTTAACTGGCTATATGCCCACCATCATCAAGGAACTTTTGTTTTAAGAATTGAAGATACAGATGCAGCGCGATCGCGTCTTGAATATACGGAGAATATTAAGTCAGGATTAAAGTGGCTTGGATTAACTTGGGATGAAGGACCTTTTTTTCAGACTCAACGTTTAGATAAATATCAGCAAGCAGTACAAACTTTACTAGATCAAGGTTTTGCCTATCCCTGCTATTGCACTCCTGAAGAATTGGACGAGATGCGGGAAACTCAAAAGGCGCAAGGTAAAGCACCTGGCTATGATAATCGCCATCGCCATCTGACTCCTGAAGAAAAACAGGCATTTGAGGCGCAAGGGCGTAAGCCAGTAATTCGTTTTAAAATTGATAGCGATCGCCAGATAATTTGGCAAGATGCTATTAGGGATTCTGTCAGTTGGCAGGGTAGTGATTTGGGCGGTGATATGGTGATTGCCCGCGCTGCTGAGAATTACGAGCATTATGGACAGGCTTTGTATAATCTGGCGGTGGTAGTTGATGATATCGATATGCAGATCACCCACGTAATTCGGGGTGAAGATCATATTGCTAATACTGCTAAACAAATTTTGCTCTATGAAGCCTTGGACGCAGAAATTCCTATCTTTGCCCATAGTCCTTTGATTTTGAATCAAGAAGGACGCAAGTTATCAAAGCGAGACGGCGTTACCTCGATTGATGATTTTCGCAAAATGGGTTTTCTACCTCAAGCGTTAGTTAACTATATGACCTTGTTAGGCTGGACTTTTCCTGATTCAACTAAGGAGATCTTTACTTTAGAGGAAGCAGCAGCAGAATTCGATTTAGATCGAGTCAACAAGGCTGGGGCAAAATTTGACTGGGATAAACTAGATTGGATTAATAGTCAGTATCTCCATACAATGCCTGTCGATCAATTAACCGATCTTTTGATTCCTTACTGGCAAGAGGCTGGCTATAAAATCGATCAAGATCGCTCTTGGTTGGAAAATTTAACTGCTTTAACTGCGCCAACTCTCAACCGCTTGACTGATGTAATTAAGGAAACCAGCATCTTTTTTGCTGATAAGGTGGAATATAGCGATGAAGCCATGAATTTACTCCAGCAAGCAGGAGTGGCTGAGGTAATCAGTGAAATCGTAGCAGGCGTTAATAGCACTGAGGCACTTACGGAAGAAGATGCTCAAGCCTTGATTAAACAGGTAACAAAAAGCCAGAAAGTTAAAAAAGGTTTGGTTATGCGGTCGCTACGGGCGAGTTTAACAGGAGAACTACATGGGCCAGATCTAACTCAAACTTGGTTGCTGCTAAATCAATTAGGTGCTGACAAAACTAGATTGCAAGAGACTTTAACTAAAATTTCTGGTTGATCGAGCCAGAAAAGTTGTTATTAGGCGAGACTTTAACCGCTTATTTTCTCCCTTTTGTTAGAATTACTCAATGTTAGCAAGGCGATCGCCAAAAGAGCGATCGCGTTAGTTTAAGTGTTGATGTAGAGAAAATTGGGCATTTTAACTGGTGCGTAATAGGCTTTGACTTTTTGTTTATTTCAGATTAATCTACAGAATCACCTAATAAAAGCTATTTAACTAAAGATTGATGTAAAATTAAGCGGTTGTTTCCAGGATCATAGGCATAAACTTCTCTACCGTGGGATGCTTCAATAATTTCGCCAGGAGGTGGATAACCTAAATCTGAAATATGGGCGATCGCCTCGACTAAATTAATAACTTCTAAACATAGACTCATGCTGCTACTCTGATTGCTAAATTCTGCTAAACGTTCAGCTTTTGGCTGAAAAATGGCGATTTTCAGCTCTTGTAGTTGAAATTCAGCATAAATACCTGGCTGATATATTGTTGGTTGCTGATTTAAAAGCTGACTATAAAAATCTACCATTAACTGTATTTTATCTGTAGAAAGGGTAACAAAAATGTCAGAATAATTTGATTTCATCTAATTTTAAATTTTGAAGTGCTAACTATACTAGTTGTTAGTTTAATCAGTTTAGTTGCCTCTTCATAGTTTTTAGTAATCTCTTCATAGTTTGATGTGACTTTTGGTAAGTCATCTGTTATATTTGATGGCATTATTATATAGTTTTAATTGCAATAAAATACAACAAGCTAATGATCAAAGTCTTAATAGTAGACGATCAAAAGACAGTTCAAGAAATTATTAAAAACTATATTGAAGCTGACCCAAGTTTAGAACTTATT
>NZ_PVWF01000240.1 GCF_003003995.1 Pleurocapsa sp. CCALA 161
ACTGGGTAAACGATGAGCAGGGGGATATTGTCCAGAAGCGATCGCAAACTGAATTTGAGCAAACAGTTGTTTGGAAGCGGGTACTTCACTATCTGACTGGATTTGAAAGTTCAGCATAGAATTGGGCGCATCGAAGGAGTTTTATGTGCGCCATTGTAGAGGTAAATTCAGTTTTTTTCTTCAAATAGTTAAAAATATTTGGCAAAAATAATTATTTGACATCGGACTTTTGCTGAAGTGGCGCATCAATAAGTAGCTAGGCATAATTAATTTAAAGATTGATGTGAGGTAGTGGAGTAGTGGAGATAGGGGAGAAAAATAAGAATCCGTTATTTTATCTTTAATTCCACCCAGCTACTTATTTTGGATCAGATCAGCAGCTCGGCGATGATTGGTAGATGATCGGAGCCAATAGGCTTGCCTAATCTAAAATTTTTAACTTGAATATCTAAGCTGATTCAACAATGATGTAATTGATATCTTGAATAGTTTCTTTCTGCTAGGATCACAATTAAAGCAATTTACCAAACAAGCTAGCGTATTTTTCTCTTGGCTAAACTAAATCCAGCTATTCAGTTTCTCCCAGAATTAGAACAGCTTCCTTTGATTATTACGGGTCCAATTCTGCGTCATGTGCAAACAAATGCGGTTACTGTTTGGTTAGCCTTGAAACAGCCTGATACAGTAACCCTAAGAGTATTGACAACAGAGGAAGGTAATGGCTCAAAATTAGAAACCCCGATTTTGGAGAGTCAGCAGCAGACGATCTCTTTGGGCAAAAATCTCCACGTTTTAGCAATTACAGCATTACCCTTACTAGATTCCGTCTTGATTCCAGGTCAAGTATATGCCTACGATCTTTATTTTCACCAGGCAAATTTTAATTTAGTTCAAGCTATTAATAGTCAAGCAAATAGCTCAAGAATTAGTTATTTTGCTCATCAACTGCCCACATTTTCTTTACCGCCTCAAGATTTAAGTCAGCTACGCATTGTACATGGCTCTTGTCGTAAGCCTCATGGTGGAGGCAAAGATAGCTTATCTTGTCTAGATAGTTTAATTCAAGATGCTGCCTCCCTCCCCAATCAAAGACCTCATCAGCTTTTTATGACAGGGGATCAAATTTATGGTGATGATGTTGCCGATCCGATGCTCTGGCTATGTCAGGGGATTAGTCAATTATTATTTGGTTGGTCAGAAGAATTGCCTCTAGAGTCTGGCAGTATTTTAAATGATGAGTTACCTCCAGGACAAAGAACGGAAATAGCTCGGATTGAGGCAGGGATGACGGCGATGCTGCGAGGCAAAGAAGACAAAGCTAAAAGCCATTTATTCAGCTTTGGTGAATACGCTGCTGCCTATTTAATTGCTTGGTCGCCTGTGTTAATACCCAGCAGCCTTCCTGATAGTGCCAGTCTGGGTTTGAGCCGTAAACAGGCAAAAGTATGGCGAAGTGAAATCGAAGGCATAGAAAGCTTTTGGCGGGATTTAGATCTAGTGCGCCGAGCCTTAGCCAATATCGCTGTTTATACCATCTGCGACGACCATGATGTGAGCGATGATTGGTACCTAAATCGTGAATGGTGCGATCGCGTCTTAAGCAAACCTCTGGGTAAAAGAACGGTTCAAAATGCCTTATTAACCTACGCGCTCTTTCAAGCCTGGGGTAATACACCCCATTACTTTACCCCAGGCACAAGCGGAGATAAGTTGCTTCAGCTGGCTAGTCAGTGGCTAGTCTCAGCAGGGCAAGATCTAGAGGCAAAGGCAAAATGCGATCGCTATTTAGGTCTTCCCAGTAACGATCCTCGTAGCAAACTACCTCAATATCAATCAGACCAAGATGTCTTAATTTTAGCCAGGGAGCGAGAGGCTATTCCTTGGCACTATACAGTTATGGGAACAAGTCACGAAGTGATTGTGCTGGATACTCGTACCTGGCGCGGTTATCCTCCCGAAAAATCTAAGCTTGAGCCACCAATGCTGCTCTCACCTTTTGCTTTCAAACAACAGCTACAGAAGCCATTAGCCGATCAATCGCGCCAGATTGAAGCAACTATAGTCGTGCTGCCAACTAATCTAGTGGCATTAGGCATTATCGATCGCATTCAGCAATATGAACTGAGTCGGAAGCACGTATTTAGTAATGATGTAGGAGACTCCTGGAATTTCCACGAAACAGCCTTTGTCACTTTGCTGCTCAATCTTTGTCAAGCACGGGATCGCGTAATCATTCTTTCAGGAGACATTCACTATAGTTGCGCGGTACGCATCGTCCACTGGAATTATCATACTCAGGAGACTTCTATTCTTGTACAGTTAACTTCTAGCGCCATCAAAAACTCAGAATTGGCAACGCGAGTCGTCCATACTAGGCTAAAATCACTACTACCTGAACCGACACAACGCTGGTTGGGTTGGAACAAGTCATGTAAACAAATTAAATTACTCAAACCAAAGTGGTGGGGGAAGCAATCCCAGCAATATCCTTATCCTGATTGGCAATATCGGATTGAATGGATTAAACGACAGCCATATCAGACGATGCCTTGGCGAGCGCGAAAAATAACTAAAGCTCCACCCACCTTGGGACAGCGAATCTGGAACAGCATAGTAACATTGCTCTGGCGTAATCCTTGGCTACAGGACGGGACAGAAGTTGTCGGCAGAAATAACCTCAGCCTCGTCAGATTTAACTGGTCGGGAACAAAGAAAGTAATTCAAGAAACCTATTGGCATCCCCCTTGGCAAGAGACAGCAACGGTTAAAAGCAGCTATGAAGTTCTGTTAGAAGATCGCATCAAGCGCCAAGATCGTTAACTAGCCACAAGTCTAAATCAAACATATCAACATATTAAACATAATTATCAAAAAATATGACGGCGAGCGCAATTATCGAACCACAAACCTGGAACTGGCAGGGACACAAGATTACCTATCAGC
>NZ_PVWF01000085.1 GCF_003003995.1 Pleurocapsa sp. CCALA 161
GGTCTCTAAACAGTTGTAGATAGCTTTGCTCTTTATTCTGTCTGACTTTCAGTAATGCACCGCCCCCAATAACTAGTACTCTTGGACGAACGCTATTTTGATTAAACAAACTTTTGATAGGATGAACATAATAGCCTGCTCCTAACGGAGCATCCCCTTCTAAAAAAGAAAACTGACGTATTTCTTCCTTTACTTGCATTTTGCGAAGTATTTTTTCAAATACTACTGGATAGAGAAGGTCGCCATAGTTTTCAGGGCAGTCTACAAAGTGAGCAATCATTAGTATACATATATTAGCTAATTGTTTTTGCTGAACTCATCGAAGTCGGTCGATATTCTCCATGTATAGTTCTCTCTCTAATTTTTTACCAGATGCTATGCTAAGTTCATAATCGTGTTTAAGCACCCATCTTGCTTACAACTACTTCTTGGTAACTGCCTGACTGGATTACATGGCCTTTCTCCATCAAGTAAACTCGATCGCAATGCTCGACTGTAGAAAGACGATGAGCAATAATAATCAAGGTCTTAGTTCCAGCTAAAGATTTGATTGCCTCACTAACCAAACGCTCTGTTTCGTTGTCTAGGGCTGAAGTAGCCTCATCGAGAACCAAAATTTCTCTTTCATGATATAGTGCGCGAGCAATCCCGATACGCTGTCTTTGTCCTCCAGACAAACGTACTCCTCGTTCCCCCACCTCAGTTTTAATTCCTTTAGGTAATTGAGTAATTAATTCTTCTAGTTGAGCAGCTTGGAGAGCTTTATCCATTCTGACTGGATCGATAGCTAGATCGCTTACGCCAAAAGCAATATTTCTTTCGACCGTATCATCAATGAGAAAAATTGATTGAGGGATGTAACCAATCATATTCTGCCAAGAACGAAGATTATTGTATATTGATTTACCATCTACCAAAATATCTCCCTTATTTGGCTCTAAAAGCCCCAGAATAATGTCTACTAGCGTAGTTTTACCAGAGCCAGATTTACCAATCAAAGCGATCGACTGACCTTTTTTAATCTTTAAAGAGATATCTTCAACTGCCAACTTAGGACTATTGTGATAGCTATAGGTAATGCGATCGAGTTCGATACTTCCAGAAAAAGTTAATGTTTTAGCTCGCTCTTTGCTGGAATTGACAGCACTATTTGCTGAAGAATCAGCTGGAAGTTGAGCGAGCTGGTTGACTCCTTGTATACTTATCTCTTTGAGGTCTAAATAAAGCATATTCACAGCATAGTTGGAGTTTCTTAGTTGGTTGATCGAGGAAAATAACTGACTCGCTGCTGGAATCAGACGCATGGAAGCTATGGCAAAAACCCCCATAATTCCAGTTATTTCTTGCATATCTTGCTTTAAAAAAATTATAGATAGAGATATGAACAGCATAATGAAGACAATTAAAGCAGTCTCAATGAGAATGCGAGGCAGCATCTGAGAGGTACTGAATAAACTGTCCGCTTGGGCAAATTGTTGAGCTTTATTTGCCATCTGTTCTTGAAAGTAAGATTCACAACCGATAACTCGCGTCTCTTTTAATCCTCCTAAACCATGATTGAGAATGCGAACCATCTCCTGCTTGGATTCAGATTTTATTTTGCCCCATTTTTTGAACTTGTTCCCCAGCAGATTAAACAAGATAAATATGGGGAGTAAAATCACCATAATCATTGCTAGCAGCAATAAATCGGTTTTGGCAAGTAATAAAAATAAGCAGAGTAAGACAATCAGATTAACAGCTGCTTTTAAAAGTGGCAGGATACAAGATGCAGTAAACGTAGTAGTTTCGATCAAAATATTCTTAATCAAGTTAGCAGTGTTGCGATTAAGATGAAAAGTATATGGAACTGTCAAATAAGCGCTTAATAATTTAGTAATTAGGGACTGGTTTAGGTCGGCAGAATACTGATATATCTTGGCCCAGGACAAAAAATACAACAGTGATTTAAGGCAAAATATGGCGGCAATTCCTATCCCCAAGATAGGGACTACTTGAATAGTACTCTGCAATTTTAGCTGCTGATAAACCCAATTTAGAGAGGAAATTTTATGGATAGATTCTGGGTTGCCAGCTATACTCAAAAAAGGGCCGATCAATCCAATTCCTAAAGCTTCTAATACAGAAGTTAAGGTAAATATAAATAAAAGTAATACCAGCCCTTTTCTCTTGCCTTCTAGGACATACAATACTTTGGAGAAGTATGTAAGCATATTAATTATTTTTTAAATAAATGTTTTTCGCGCTTAATAATGTTCTACATAGCTTTGAGTGTAAGGCTCATTTTTCAGATTCACCCCATTGGCCACGATTCCCAGTACGTGCTGTTCGGTATTAGCCAATAGCTTTTTCACAGCGATCGCACTATCGTAATCGGCTACTCCAGGACGAACTACTAATAAAATACCATCAACTACACTACCAATAATTGTCGTATCTGCTACACCAGTCAAGGGTGGAGTATCTACGATAATGCAATCGTATATATTTGATAGGGAATTAATTAGAGTTTTCATCCGCTGTAAACGAAGTAACGGTAAGGGATTATCTGGTATAACTCCAGCAGTTAATACATCTAAATTGGGCATTACTCGTTGCACTGCTTCTTGCCATTCGGTTTCATTCAGCAACACATTGCTTAGACCAGCTGTGTTTGATAGTCCTAAAATATGATGCTGAGTGGGTCGGCGCAGGTCTGCATCGATTAACAAAACTCTTCTGCCTAAATCCGCCATGGATTTAGCTAAATTAGACGCTACTTCTGATTTGCCTTCTTGAGGAACTGAGCTAGTAACGGCGATCGCCTTACGATCCCAATTGGTAGTGAGAAACTTAAGATTAGCCTGTAGCATATTATATGCCTCATTATATCTCACAGCAGCCAAGTTTAAATCTGGAATAGAAAGAGAAGAGTTGTTGTCCCTCGAGGTGGCAAAACTTAATTCCTGCATTCCTCTGGAAACAGTAGTTTCCGCTGAATAACCGCTATCGGGAATTACTCCTTGCAACGGATAGCCAAAGATTTCCTCTGCTTCTTTACTATTTTTGATCGAGCGGTCTTTAAAGTCCAATAAAAAGGCGAATGCCGTAGCCAATAAAACACCCATTGCACTACCTATCAGGGTAATTAGCTTTTTTTGCGTCGAACTAGTTGGCTTTTCAGGTACAATAGCATCAGCAATAATTCGGACATTACCCACATTTTGGTTTTCGGCGACTTGAGTATCCTGTAGCTGTCCTAGAAGAGTTTGATAAGTAGATTGTGTTGCCTCTACACGACGTTCTAATTCTCTTTGTTGTTTTTCTAGTAGAGGCAATTTTTCCAGATTTTGTTGGCGAACTTGTAAATTACTTTCAAGTTCTGCTAATTTGCCGAGTAAACCAGAACGTTCAACTCCCAGATTGGCATATTCGGCAACCATTTTTTGTTCGGATGCACCATCGCTAATGCTTAAAAGTTTGCTTTTTAGTGAACCCAATTGTTTACCGCCCTGAATTTGCTCGATTTGATTTTCTAAGAGGGCCTCAAGTTCCACTTCTCGTTTGACAAGACTGTTGACTTGCGGGGCATTGTCAGAAAAGCGATCCCGCTGCTCAATTAAATCTATTCTTACTTGTTGAAGTTCTGAGATCAACTGTGGTACAGCCGATTGACTCAGAGAACTAATAGCTACAGCTTCTTCCCAACTAATATTTAATTGGCTGCGCAGTTGCTCAAATCGACCATTGACATCTTTTAAATTAGCCCTAACTGCATCAATTTCACTTTCTAAAGATTTTGTAGCATTAATATTGTTGCTAGCCTCTTGAGCTAAATTAGCAATCTTATTTTTAGTCTTAAATCGACGTAAATCTTCTTCTGCTTTAGCAACAGTCAATTCTACTTTGGGTAATTGCGCTTTAATAAACTCCCGAGCTGAAGCAGGAGCTGCTCTATTACTTAAAGTGTCTTCTTGTACATAAAGATCTATTACTTCGTTGACAATTGATGCTGCTCGTTTTGGATCGGAATCCTGGTAGAAAACTTGCAAAACATCTGTTCCTACAATGGGCTTTACTTCAAGATTTGCTAATATTTCTTGATACTTAAGAAAATTGCCCTGGTCATTTTTTAAATTGAGTTGCTTAATCGCTTTTTCTAGAATCGGTCTAGACCTCAAAATTTCGGCCTCGGTTACTACAGGGTTGCTATCTTTACCTATAACTTCAATCTGTCCTCGCTCTTCTTCTAATCCAACTAGCTGAGAAGATTTGTCTATCCTAATTAAAAGCTGAGCTTCTGCCATATAAGTAGGTGGTTTTGATAGTGCTGACAGAACAAAAATACCTGTCACTCCAGTAAAAATCATGGTTGCTGGCAACCAACGACGCTTCAAAACAAGCCAATATTTTTGAAAATCAATCTGTTCTTCATGGGTACTAGGAACTATGGTAGGAATCATGATTTTACTCGGGTTTAAATGACTAACAATAAATAGTTCAATAAGCTCCTTTGCTGTCAAGCACAGTTTGAACTGTTCTCAGCAATATCTGTAGATCCAAAATCAAAGACCAATTTTGAATGTAAACGAAGTCTAAGTTAAAAACCTCTTCTGAATCGGTATTGGAACGACCACTTACCTGCCACAAGCCAGTAATGCCTGGTAATACTTCATGACGTAGCAGTTGGCAGGGAGATAGTCTGGCAACATCGCGGAGTGGTAGCGGACGAGGACCGACCAAACTCATTTCACCTCGCAAAACATTAATTAATTGGGGTAGTTCATCTAGGCTATGACGACGAAGAAATTTACCTATTTTAGTAATGCGGGGGTCATCTTTGATTTTAAATAAAATTCCTCCCTTAATTTCGTTTTTGATTTCTAAGGTTTTTTGTAATTCATTAGCGTTTTCTACCATCGTACGAAATTTCCAGACTTGGAAATGTTGCCCTCGAAGACCAACACGATCTTGTTTATAAAAAATGCAGCCTGGAGAATCCAGTTTCACTACTACAGCGATGAGCAGCATTGGTAAAGCCAAGGTTGCTAATAATAAACCGGAAACGCTCAGATCGAAAATACGTTTGCACCAAAAGTCAATTCCTACAATAGCAGATGAGCCAAAGCGAA
Organism: Pleurocapsa sp. CCALA 161; assembly: GCF_003003995.1. GTDB lineage: Bacteria > Cyanobacteriota > Cyanobacteriia > Cyanobacteriales > Xenococcaceae > Waterburya. The sequence continues at coordinate 5,112 of NZ_PVWF01000085.1, forward strand.
CGGTCGGCATTTCTCCTAACATTGTCATTTGCGACCACTGTCTAGGCAACTTTAAATTGACTGCTAAAACTCTCCAATTGATTCCCGCAGACTTTAATTCCCAAGATAAAGAAATTGGATTTTTTACTTTTTCCCAAGAACAAAGAAATATTTCATCAAATTGGTAGCCTTCGGTTTGATTCAAGATCTTAATCCACTCCTGGCGATTTTGACAAATAGACAGATCGACAATAGTTTGTATCTTATAGGCTTTGGTCAGGTCGATTAGTTGTTTAGCCTTGATGGTATCTTCTTTGGTTCCTAGTAGTAGAATTCTACGTCCCCAAAAATCAAATCTACTTTTGATTTGAATTGTAGCTAAATCCCCTACGATTTTTTCGCTACATACTAATACTATGGTTAATCCCCAGCCTAGTATAAAAGTCCAACGAGATATTGAGAATTCCATTCCAGACAGGAAAATAACTAATAAAACGGTAATTTGCCCCAAACATATGGCTTTTAATAAATTACTATAGCTACTGCTTTCGTTATCTTCATAAATTCCTGATGCCACCATGATACAGAAGTTTATGGGTACGATCAACCAAAGAATATTCAGTTCTTCTTGAAGGGACTCAATCACTAGATAGCTATCTACAGTACTGAACTTTTGAGCTATTGTCCAAGCCAAAGCGATCGCTATGATGTCCAACAAAGCAGTAGAAATAGCTTGTAGCCAAGACCAAGCTTTTCGAGCATTGATTCCTATTACTTTTGGGTCGCGTATGTCTTTGATTGTTTCCGAAACGTTGTTTGGAGTAAACAGCATAATCAAAATATGTTACTTAACTTAATGCAAAAGCGCGATTGAAAAATCTGCTAAGATTTTCTAGGGTTTTCTAATTCTCAGCTTTTAAGCGATATACTCCGCAACTATAATCAATCTTACCAGCAAGACATTTTTAAGCAGATTTTTTTATAACTCTATACCTTAATACCTTTCTCATGTATTTAAAATTCAATGAAGCCAAAACATTATAAAGGATAGCAAATTATATTATGGTAAACAAAATTACAGATTCGCAACGGCTATTTACTGTCAACAGCTTCGACATAGAGTTAGATCGCATAGCAATATTTGTGCAAAAAATCTCAGAAATTGACAATTTACGCGAATTAGATTTTCACCATTTTGAATTTGCCATACGTAATTACGAACAAGGAACAGTATCTCATATTTTCTTTTTTAAAAACGTTAACCTTGAACTAATTAGAATCGAAGACCTCAAGTTGGCTACTCAGTATGCAGCTAGGACCAGCATCGATTTTATTTCTCGTACTCGATGGCAACAAAATCAAGCTGTTCCCTTCGGCTTTGTTTTTCGCTATGCAGCTAGCTCGAAATATCAATCGAAACGTCGCCACTCTCAACCGAATAAACTGATCAATAGTAGACAGCCAGCTTCACAAATTAATTTTTCACTAAAAAATATTAATAAATTAGAAGAGCCAGCTTGCTGCATTGTTCCTAATTTCCTTACCTGTGAATGTTTGCTTGACAATACATCTAAAGTTAAAGAGAGATTATTAGCTTATCACTCACAAACAATAACAATCGAGAATGTAGAAATTACCCTTAATATTTCAACATCATTAAGTAACACTTTTGCTTTGATTGCTGAGCTAAATCTGGTCAAGATCAGACAGGGTGGCTTGCCGAAGTTAGAATTAAAGCTGGATGGTAACAACGCAGTACAAACAACCACATTTACTTCAATTCCGCTGATATTTAGCTGTTAATTTTTTTAGATGGATATTATAAACAAAAGTTGCCACACCGTACTTTTCAGCAATATTACTTAAGCAATATTGCTGAGATGTTGCTCTCATTTTAAATATTAAATTCAGCAATTTATCTCTATTATTCCGTTATTAAAAAATTTAAACTTCGATTAATTACAATCGCTGACTTGATTGAGGTATTCTCTATTTTGCTCTATATTAAATAATAAGCTTAATAAAGGCGCTTTAAATATAGCATACACATCAAACTCAAGAAGTTTAGTTTCTTTTTTAGTTCCTTGAAAGGGTAAAATAGATTATTTGATAGGGTATTAATCCTTAAAAACATAGTTCTTGGCACAGAATCGTCGACAAAAATAATGAAAAACAGAGTAAAGGACGCTCAAATCCTCAATAAATTTAACTATAATACTTTAGATTTCAAACAACGTTCTCTTATCGAGCAGCGAACCGAAGAAATCAAAGAACGTCTAAAGCGTTCTGCTCAAGATATTTGGGAAATAGGGCAAAAGATATTTGAAGTTCGTTCTCAACTTGAGTATGGTAACTTCGACAGTTGGTTAAAAGCAGAGTTTGGTTGGAGTAGACGCACAGCTTATAATTTTATTAAAGTTTATGAAGCTTTTCCCGAACGTGCAACTGTTGCACAACTAAGCATAGCTGCATCCGCTCTTTATCAATTATCTTCCCCATCCACTCCGCAAAAAATCCGCAATGAATTAATTGAGCGAGCTAAACAGGGTGAAAAAATAACTCGACAAGATATTCGTTTAGCTTTAGAACCGACCAAAATATCTGTGCCGAATACTACTTTAGCGTCAGAACCGGCAAGCAGCTCAAAGCAGGAAATTGTCTCAATTATTTCCAAATCAACCCAGTTCATTGAACCAACACTGTCAACTAAACTGAACCAAAAGCTAGAAGTTAGCGATGATTTGTTATTAAAAGCCAAAATTCAGTCTGAAGGATGGTACAGCTTGGGACACAAGCACTTTGTCTTTTACGGCGATACTGCTTCTGCACAATTTTATCAAGTCATACCGCAAGTTTCTTTAGCAATAGCAATTACCTCTAATGATTGGGATCACGACTGGTTAATTGATAAATCTGAGAATTTGGTGGTGCTTAAAGAGTCGTTTTTTGTGCAAAAGTCAATTTCTACCTTTATTTCTTTACTTTCCCAACCAGGGGATATAGTGCTTTTCCCTTGGTTGCCAGATCAACACATAATAGAGCTTACTAATGAGTTGCAAAGAATAGTTATAGCGGGAGATTCTATCCTTGAGCGCTGTCAAAAAGCGATCGCTCAGTCCCAACTTGAGGTGGAAGCAGTTTCAAAGTTTAAGAAGTTGTAAAGTCGAAGTTTCGGGCTGGCAAATGATCGGCTTTGAGTGGCAAGTTTTCTCTCAAACTTAGTTTAGGTTTTTATCAGGGGATTTGCTGCTCACTACTTTTGCTCCACTATCTGCTAACAGAGACGACAGATATTTTGTCAGATTTTTGAGCTTGATCTATTTCTAATATCTCCCGATAAAGCGCAAAAGCCTTTTGAGCAGAACTTTCCCAATTAAACTTTTGCTTGACAATTTGATGGGCAGCGTGCCCCATCTTCAATAATTCTGACTTATTTTGAGTCATTTGCTCAAATGCTTCCTTGATGGCTTGAGGATTTCTCGGCTCGACTAAAACGCCACAGCTTCGATCTACTTGATAAGGAATTCCCCCTACTTTGGTAGAAAGAATTGGTAGACCACAAGCCATTGCTTCCAAAACCACTAGGGGTAATGTGTCTGATTGAGTTGGATAAATAAATAGATCGGCATAATGAAACAGAGAGATAATATCTTCGTCGGAAATCCAGTCGGTAAAAATTATTTTTTGCTTGGAGCTTAAGTTGGTAGAAAATTTATTGTAGTCAATATTGTTTCTTTTTTGACCGCAAACGATCAAAATAAATGGCTTTTTAATGAGATCAAATGCTTCTAAAAGAATTTCAACCCCTTTGTTTTTGGTATGATTGCCCAAAAAAATACCTACGGGTATTTCTTGGTCAGATAACTTTGGTAAATTCAATCGCTCTGTAACCAAATCGATTTCCTTTAATTCCCTTGACGCAAAAAATTCTTGACTGACACCATTGGTAACAACCTCTATCCTTGCTTCATCGATACCAAGTTTCTTTAACAAAGGGTATTCAAAGGGAGATAGAGCAAATATTTTGTCCGCATATTCAACAATGTAATTAATGGGCTTTTCGATCAAAAATTTCCAAGCTAACTTTTCATGAATATATTTGAGCGAGTAGGCATTACCGCTGGAAGTCGCCTCAAAAAAACCATGAGTTGAGATAACGTAAGGAATTCCTTTTTTCACACAAGCCCGAGCAACACGTTTTGTTTCTAAGGCTGGAATAACGTTGTGTAGATGAACCAGATCGTAGCTACCATTTTTGATTAAAGTAGGAATATCGGCTCGATAAAATAAAGTGCGAAACTTATTAGGCAAGAAACCTTTAGTAAAAGACAAAATATTAGATGACTTCCTCGCTAATAACCTGGCCTTACCAAAATTGCTGGCTACCTCTTGCAATGAAAGAATAGCAATGTCTATATCGCAATAGTTAGCTAATGAGGCACTTAAATGTTTGGCAGCATTAGCAGCACCGCTAGCACTTAAATGGGGAGGAATAATCACCGCAGCTAGAACTTTCATAGGTATTAATAGTAGGCTAATGTTTGTGAGTACTTATAATCAGACCAACAAAACAACATAGCGAGTCAAGCCTCGCTTATCAACTGGCATATAATTCAGACTTGAGGGGTGCAACAGTCAATAAAGAATATTTCTTAACCAAATGAACGGGAAGATCTGGCTCATGAATCATTGCTTTGATTGTATCGTTGATATTAAATTTTGGTTTCCAGCCAAATAAAGCTTCAATTTGGGAAATATCAGCAAAAAGATAGGGTCGATCTACTTTGCGCAGGCGTTGCACATCTTGTTCGATCTCAAATTCAATTCCGCTAATGACTTTGATTCTATCTAGTAGTTCAACCACCGAATATTGTTTCATTGTTCCCAAATTAACGGTAGTGACAGATTTTGGCGGTACATTGCCCCGAGATGCCGCTGCCCAAAAACCTCTAGCAGCATCGCGAACGTCAATATAATCCCGTTTGGGAGATAAATTACCTAATTTAATAGTGCGCTGAGATGATTTTAATTGGGCAAAAATTTCTGGTAAAAGATGAGGATTAGTTTCACCAGGACCAGCTACATTAAATAACCGCACTATAACAGCAGCAAAGCCTCTTCTTTTGGCGAAATACTTAACATAGTGTTCCCCTTGAAGTTTGGTAAAACCATAAACATCCATAGGTTCAGTAGGTGAACTGGCTTCGTTGTGAGGTGTGTCTTGAGGACTATAGATTGCGCCGCTACTGGCAAATACAAATCTACAGTCGGGCGGACACAAGGACAATAGATTAACCGTCCCTTCGATATTGGTTGATAAGGTTAAATTAAGCTGTGTCTCACATTCAGGAATATAGTGAATTGCTGCTAAATGAATAATAACTTCTGGCTGAAAATCTTGGATAACTCGCTCTAGCTTTTGGAGATCGCGAATATCGATGTTTTTTAGCTGAAAATGCTTTAATTCCTGAGCTTCAAATCTAGATAAACCGTATCTATGATTATCAACTACGCAAACTGAATGATCCTGCATCAGCAGTCTAGTTAAAGTACGACCTACATATCCTCTGCCACCCGTGATCAAAATTCTCATATTACTTAACTCTTTGAAGTAGATAAATTGTTGTTGTAAGTTTGAGCTATTAGTTTTCTGCCGTCTTAATCAAGCAAATTTGGGATCTAACGACGGTTTAAGTCAACAATCGTTAGTTATTTAATTCTTGGCAGCTTGATGTTCAACTAGACTTGGTTTGCCACTGCTTAAAGTAGTAACCTTTAAAACCTTTCAAAAAATAACGCTTTCCTCTAGCCAGTATTTCTAGTAAATTCCTGATGAGCGATTGAATATGCGGTGGAATTTTTTGTAAGAAACTATCGTGGCGTAATAAAGCCCTGGTTTTTTCTTCTTTCTGTTCTAGATAGGCGATCGTTGATTTATTTTCTTGATGCCATCTAAAGTCCGCCAAATAAGAATTAATGTGAACGAAATGATATTTCTGACGAGCTAGGCGGAGAAAAAATTCATAGTCCATCGAATATTTAAGTGAAGTATCCAAAAAATTTTCCTCTTCAAAGATCTTGCGCTTAAAAAACGTGGATGTACTTGGTATGTATAAAACGTGCAAATATTTAAGAATAAACCAATCAAAGTCCAGTTCTTTTCTAAATTGAATAACTTGACCCTGTTCATTTACCCAACGGTAGTCCCCGTAAGCAATACTACTTTCAGCAGAATTGGCAAAAGATTTTACGGTCTGTTCAAAGCATTTGGGTAAATACAAATCGTCGGCATTGAGCCAGCCAATTATGTCCCCTGTTGCTAGCCGAAACCCCTGATTGAGGGCATCACTTTGACCTTTATCTGGTTTAGACTTCCAAACGAGATGAGGATACTTTTGCAAAATCTCAACTGTTTCATCTGTAGAACAATTATCTAAAATAATATGCTCAAAATTAGGATAATTTTGACTCAGCACACTTTGAATAGCTGATTCAATAAATCTCCCCTGATTGTAAGAAGGAGTGACAATTGAAATTTTCGGATATGTCTTGTTCATTGTAGTACTAAGAAGCCTAAATATTCTCAGGCTTTACCTGAGTCGTTAACAAATACTATAAATCTTGAGACTTTGGCAGAATCTTCTTGCGCTTCTGATCAGTCATGTAATCTGTGGGCCAGAATGTTTATTTTACTGTAGTAAAAAATCAATACAACTTGGAGTTACGGCTAAGTATATACTCAAATACTCTATTTTTTCAACAGTACATAAAAGTAAATAAGTTATCTAGAAGTTATCTAGATTATCTTTACTCAATCTTGTAGTCAATCAATTATATTTATAGTATCACTTGTAACAATTTTTTTGATAACTAAGTTTAATACTTGAAGATGGAAAAGCCCAGTCTTACTTTAAATAAAATACTTCCCAAGCATTGAGCTAGTCCAAAAGCAAATTTTCAGTAGACTATCAACCTAAATCGTTTAGCTAATATTTTCAATTCCTGGTCTACTTGAGGTAATATCAAGTCTGGATAAATGACCAAAGTCCAAAATAAAAATTTAACTAGGGGAAATAAACAAGCGATCGCGCTCAAGTCTGCTCAGAATAGCTAAATTTGGCTCTTGATTATATCTTTAAAAGCTAATTGCCTATATTGAAGCAATGCAATTACCCTAAACCCAATAATTAATTATCTATCGAATTTATGATGAAGTTACCCCAACAAATTAAATCCGTAGGCAAAGAATTAATTTACAATAGCTCACTACTAAGAGAAATATATTTAAACAAAAAATTTCCTAATGAGATCATGCTGTTTAATGGTCATGAGACGGATAGTAGTCATCCAAGTATTTTGTTTTTTACTATGCATAAATGTGCTTCTGTATACGTAGAAGACATTCTCAAAAAGGTATCGAAAAAGACAAATATTATCCCAGTCGATTTAGACAATTATCTGTTAACAAGCGAGTATCCATCACTCAAGACAATTCTGGACGGAGACAATGCTATTTTGCAAGCCAAGCTGAAGAATTCATTCAAACCAACGGGTTATCTATATGCTGCTTTAAGATACCCAAAAGTTCTGGGACAGATAGATGATTTACACCAATATCGCGTATTACTCATGTTAAGAGATCCCAGAGATGTTTTAACGTCTGCTTATTATTCCTTTGGATATACTCATACGCTGCCGATTGCCAAAGCCGAAAGAAAAAAATTTTTAGACTGGCGCAGTAAAATTGCCAGCCAGACGCTAGATGAATTTGTCTTGTCAATTAAAGATGATTGGGTCAAGATGTATACTTACTATTGCCAGAATTTGATTGAAAAACCTAACGTGATGGTGATCAAATTTGAAGATATGATTAACAATTTTGATAGCTGGTTGTCTAGTATCATTAATTTCTCAAACTTGAAACCAGATCAAGAACAGATAGAAGAGCTAGTTAATGCAGCAAAACGAAAACAGGTCAAACCAAAAGATCACCAAAAAGCTTTGAAACCTGAGACTGTTGAGATTTTAAATACAGATTTCCGCGAAATTCTCAAAACACTTAACTATGTGTAGAAATTATAAGCTGTGAAGCTAGCAATATGATAGTAAATTGGTTCTTAATGGCGATCGCCGCGGCACTATTGTCTGTAGCATTATTAAGTCAAAATACCCTCAAAGATTTAGCAGCACCCGATCTTAAAGTTGGCAGCGTAGGTATTTATCAGACTTTTTTTCCTCCAGGGGGCAAAAGTCAACAAAATTATCGGAACTTGTATCAGCGGGAGTTAAATGCTGCAACTGTCTTATGTTACCCTGGGAAAATTTGGACAGGGTTGAAACAATATGATTTTGCTCAGTTTAATACTACGGTCAATTGGTTTGAAGAGATAGGTCTAACACAAATAGCTCATTTATTAGTTGGGTCAAATCACTACTACCCAGAATGGTTTATAGACAACTCCTACACCGAGCAGCAATTAGAAGAGCTGATGGAAGATTATATTAGAGCAATCATGCAAAGCAATGACAACCGCAACAAAATTGACGTGTGGAATGTGGTCAATGAAACTATTTGGTATGAGGGGGCTGGTGAAAGATATTATACCTGGAATATTTGGAATCAACTGGGTTGGGAAGAGGATAAATCTGGCTTAGTTGGAGCGGCTAAAAAACGCGATACCCATCCTGTATATATCCGTAAAGCATTGGAAATTGCGAGAAAATATACTAATAATAAGCTAGAACTGCGAGACAATGGCATTGAATTTCCTAATGAACATGAATATTATGCTTTTTATCAATTAGTTAAGCATTTACTTAATCAAAAAGTTCCTCTAGATGCCGTTGGTTTTCAAACACATCTAAATGTAGACCATACCTATGATTGGGAGGGGTTAAAGAATAATATCAGACGGTATAAAGATTTGGGATTAGAAGTATACATAACTGAATTAAATGTTGCTAATGATGGCAGTAAACAAGGTAGGGAAAAACAAAGACAGTATTATTATGACGTAGTTAAAGCTGCCAAAGAAGGTGGTGCTGATCTTATCAATCTTTGGGGTTTAAATGATGGACAAATGGGCGAACAAACCGAAGACGAATTTGCCCATTTGTTTGAAGGTCCGAGTATGAAACCTAAGCCTGCATACTATGGTTTTCAAGCAGCATTAAAAGATGCCAGTTAGAAAAAAAAGCAAGTATAAATTGATAGCGTCAAAGTAGTTTAAAAGTTATGAAGATTTTGAAAAATATTATTAATCATGATTAATCAAAGCTAGTTTATGACATTACCCAATTTTCTGGTGATTGGTGCTGCCAAGTCAGGAACCTTTTCCTTATTTAATTACCTAAGACAACATCCGCAAATATATATGAGTCCAGTCAAAGAACCCAAATATTTTGCATTTAGTGAAGGAGAAGCATTATCCTTTAATGGGCCTGGAGATCTCGCTGCTAATCGACGGGTTACTACTGATTTTGGGTCATACTGTAAACTTTTCGCAGGGGTTAATGATGAAATCGCAATTGGCGAATGTTCTCCATCATATCTATATTCTTCTCAGGCACCTGAGCGAATCAAAAATATTTTACCTGATGTAAAAATTATTACTATTCTGCGCAATCCTGTCGAAAGAGCGTATTCAAATTTTTTACATTTGTTTGCTTCTGGTCGCGAACCTTTAAATAGTTTTGAACAGGCGCTCAAAGCAGAACCAGAGCGAATAACAAATAATTGGGAGTACTTTTGGTATTACAAAAATCAGGGATTTTATTATGCAAAGCTCAAGCATTACTTTGAAATTTTTGATCCCAACCAAATCAAAGTTTATCTCTATGAAGATTATCAGTCCGATCCCATGAAGCTATTAAAAGATGTCTTTACTTTTTTAAATGTAAATAGTACTTTTGTACCTGATGTTACGAAAAAATATCATGTAGCCGAAGTACCAAAATCAATCGCAGTTCATAATTTGATTGCTCGACCTAACCCAGTTAGACTGTTGTCAAAAACTTTACTACCTCCTCAATGGCAGAAAAAAATTGGTCGAGGACTGAAAAAACTAAATCAAACTAATACTAAGCCTGAGATCGATCCATTAATTAAGCGCAAACTAATGGGGGAATATCGAGAGGACATTATTAAGCTTCAAGATCTAATTCAGCAAGATCTTGGTAATTGGTTAAACGGCTAATATTGACAGTCAATGAAGTGAAAAAATATGAAAGAATTTAGATTTTAAACCAAACTTTTCTAGTGCGATCGCCTTTTTATCTTTGCTTATCTTCAATTTAACTTTGGAAAAACTATGACTTACATTCAAATCACAGATACGATCTCAATTGGCGATCGCCAACCTTTAACTTTAATTGGGGGTCCGTGCGTGATCGAATCAGAAGATTTTACCCTCAAAATGGCAGAGGAAATTCGCCAGATATGCGATCGCCTCAAGATCTCTTTTATCTTCAAATCTTCTTTTGACAAAGCCAATCGAACCTCTATCAGTTCCTTTCGAGGATATCCGATGGATAGGGGACTCGAAATCTTGCAAAAAGTCAAAGATAAAATAGGTGTACCTGTTTTAACTGATATTCACGAAAGTCATCAGGCTGCTACCGTAGCCGAAGTGGCAGACGTACTGCAAATTCCTGCTTTTCTCTGTCGTCAAACCGATTTACTTCTAGCGGCGGCTGCAACTGGCAAAGCAATAAACGTCAAAAAGGGACAGTTTCTTGCTCCTTGGGATATGAAGAACGTAGTTACTAAACTAGAATCGGCAGGAGCAAACAATATTCTGCTGACCGAGCGAGGCACTTGTTTTGGTTACAATGCTTTGATAGTAGACTTCCGTTCCCTACCCCAGATGCGGGAACTAGGATATCCAGTGGTTTTTGATGCTACCCATAGCGTTCAGATGCCAGGAGGCAAAGGCGATAAAACTGGGGGACAGCGAGAGTTTGTACCCTATTTAGCTAAGGCAGCAGCAGCAGTAGGGATCGATGCCTTATTTATGGAAGTCCACGAAAATCCCGATCTTGCTCCTAGCGATGGTCCTAATATGATGTTTTTAGCTGACCTAGAAAAAACTCTTCGGGAAATACTAGATATTCATAATTTGCAGTCTTCAAAATCTATTCCTGTGGGCGTATGATGAACAAAAATTCAGCTGCCAAGAAAGCTACTGGCACTAGATGGTGCAGTGCGAGAAATCTGTAGTCTTTTGTTGGTTAATAAAAAAAATTCTGGTAGATTAGAACATGAAAACCAGCAGGGTTGTGAAAAGAATTATCACTTGTCAAGGTAGTATTCAGTTGGTAACTGCCTTGTCAGTCATTGACTATCGAGAGCAAGAGCGATCGCCAGGCGATCGCTCTGAAGACTATCTTGTAATCTACGATCTAAATTCGCCAACGGGACAAATCGATGATTTTGTCGCCCTGATTAAAGAAATGGCGCAGCTAATCTGTACCTGGAAAAAGATTACCTATCTTAGCTTTGAACAGATGGAAGCTCTATCTAGTAAAGTTAATCCTAACCCCTCTGCATATTTTCAAACAGTATATGAACTGGTAGGAACAGATTCGGCTGACGAGATTTATCTATCTCGCAATTGGCAGTTTAGCAATCAGCTTTTTACTAATGCCTATCGTTCAGCCGAGAAAATTTGCTACGGTGATAGCATCGGTATTTACTTTGCCCCAGATTCTCAGGCATTTTTCTTACCTCAAAGTTTGCCCAAGCAATTATTAACTAAACTATCGGAATCTCTTAATCTCACCAAATCGATCTTGGGCTATACTGTTCTCCAGCAGATCGACTTTGATCGCGGTTACTTTAGTCTGCCAGAGATCTTGGGGGAAAAGCCACCCATGCCCGTTACTGTCACCGACAATGCCAGTTTACTCAAAATATTTAAACAGTTAAAAAGTTTATTAGCTCAAGATTATATCGACCAACTGCGTCAGCAAATAGGAGATGCTCCTGTGTCAATTCTTTTGACCTCAAATTTTTCTGAAGCTGGCAGAATGACTTTAGAGCAGGAAATAGAAGCATATCGAGAATTTTTGCTGAATCAAGAAGATAATGGCGATCAACGTACCATTTTAATTATCAAGCCTCATCCAAGGGATAGCAGCGCGAAAATAAAGCTGTTAAGCAGTAACCTGGCAGAATTTAGCCAAATTATTATACTGACAGAAAAAAACTTATTTTTTATCCCTTTTGAAGTTTTTTTTACTACAGTTTTTCTTGATGACAATTTCAAATTGACCAATCAGATCAAAGTATTCGCCTTTAGCTCTGCTTGCTTATCATTGAAATTATTGTTTGACGTACCGTCTTTTATCGGTTTCGGAAACGAAATTACCAATAAGTTTTTTGCCCCAGATTATGCCCCTGGCAGAATTAAACACGAACAAGACCTGAAAATGGCACTCACAAAAATTTAGCACAATATTAATTATTTCTTAGTCATGAACCAACCCTGGCAAAAACTTTTTTGGATCGCTAGAAAGCCCTTAGTTCATCTATTTAGAAATCTTTATGTTCAATATAAAAATCCCGATGCTAATATCTCTGCCCCGATAGTTTGGGAATATGATGATATTGAAGCGATCGCCATTGGCAGTGAGACATTAATTGGGGCATTTTCTGAAATTATTGTCCGAGTTAGATCGCCATTTAGCCAGATCCCAGGTAAACTAACTATTGCTCCTAGGGTTCTTATTGGCTCAGGAGCAAATATTCGAGCAGCAGGGGGTGCAATAACCATTGGGCAAAACTCGATGCTTGGTCAGCAGGTATCCTTGGTAGCATCCAACCACTTGATTGCCTCAACCAAACCCTATCGAGACTTATCTTGGGATGAATCCAAAGTAGGAGTTATCATCGCCGAAAACGTTTGGCTGGGTGCAGGGGTCACTGTTTTACCTGGTTGTGCGATCGGTAAAAATTCCATAGTCGGAGCAGGTAGTGTAGTTACCAAAAGCATTCCCAATAACCAAGTATGGGCTGGTGTACCAGCGAAAAAGATTAGAGAGATCAAAGACTTTGAACCTTTAGCAAATTCACCCTGCTACCAACAACGTTAAAGAAAGATGAAACTCAAAACTATTCAAGAAACAACAGCAGCGATCGAGTCTAAACTTACCTATCTTAAAAAAATACAGTCTCATGCTTCCTATATCCAAAACTTAGAAAAAAAATATAAAATTCACACGGAAATTAAGTTTGCCAAGGAGCATCTTAATGCTTGGAATGCCTCTGTTGAACTTAATGGTCAAGATAAAAGCATATATTATCATTTTTATAGCAATTCAAAAACATTTTATTCGATCAGGTTTCCTCGCCAACTAGTAAATATTCATCTTGCCAGATTTCCTTCAGCAAAACTATTGCAAACCCACAAACTATTTATTGAATTTTTAAAATCTTATCCTGATGTTAAAGGTTCTTTTCTAATATCCTGGCACGATATTCCTAAACCCAAAAACAATCAAAATATAGTCGATCAAAACCAAAAATTTATCTGTTTTACCTGTCTGAAAACCGATCCTTTAGGACTTTGTATACCAGATGATTTTTTTCTAGAAACTAAAGCTTATGAGCAATTTCGTCAGCAAGTAAAACAGCAATGGCTTCCTTGGTGTGAAAGAAAACCAATCTGCTATTGGCGAGGTGCATCAAGTGGTTCGCTTTTGACCACAGAAAATTGGCAGAATAACCGCAGAATAAGACTATGTAACCTAGCTAAAGAATATAATGATTGGCAGTTTATCGATGCCAAAATAACTAGACTTACTCCCACAAAAGAGCGTGGAGTCAAACAGTTAATACGCAATGCTAACTTAGTAGATAACTACATACCAACTAGTGAATTTATCAAATATAAATACGTAATTGATATTGATGGCAATAGTAATTCTTGGCCTGGACTATTTACCAAGTTACTCACGGGTAGTTGCGTCCTTAAAATCGAATCTCCTTGGAGGCAATGGTATTACAACAGCTTAAAACCCTGGATTAACTATGTTCCCGTCAAAACCGATTTATCCGATCTAATTGAAAAAATTAGTTGGTGTCGCCAAAATGACGACAAAGCACGTGAAATTGGAGCAAATGGCAGGGAACTTGCTCTTTCCCTGACGATGGAAACCGAAATTCCCAAAGCTTACCAAACCATTTTAGAAGCTTTAGGACAACAGACTGCACTTAATTTGAATAGACTTTAAACCATTTAATACCCAAACTACTCTTGAGCAAAAAAATAGACCGACTTGCGTAATTAAAATATCATCTTCAGCTTGGCTTTATTCATATTCAGAGAAAAATTAGATGAATGCATCAATTTCAAAATTCACTATTGATGATGTAACCGAAATCAAAAAACATTATGAATCTCATGGATATGTAGTAGTTAGAAAACTTTTAGCAGACTCTAAAATAGATTGCTTGATCGAGCAATATGAAAAAATAAAACTAAGTAAATTTTTTGTTTATTATAGCCAAAGCCTACATCAACCTTTGCGACCAAAAATTACTCCTGAAGGTTTTATTGAGCAGTCTATAGAAAGACCTTCTCATTTAAAATTTTTTCCTGGTTTTTCCCAAGCCGTATTAAATTGCTTAATAGATCGAGAAATTTCTGATGTACTTAGTATATTATCTGGCTCACCCAGCCATTCCTTATGGTTAAACATGTTTTTTGATAAGTCACCAGGAACTGTAGAACACCAAGACCACTATTATCTGGATACTAATCCCCCAGGAAATTTGATTGGTGTATGGTATGCTCTAGAAAATATCCATCCCGATTCTGGTTGTTTTTTCGTACTTCCTGGTAGCCATAAAGGAGAGGTCATTAGTCGCCGAAATTTCTCTTCACAAAAGAAGGGTATAGCAGCACTCGTTGACGATCACGAGCGGATGCGAAAAAAAATAATTACCCTAATCCGAGAAAAAAACTATGAATATCTAGCTCTCCCTTTAAGCAAAGGAGATGTTTTATTTTGGCATCCTTACACTATTCATGGTGCTTACAATAATAATAATCCTCAATATAGTCGTAAATCTCTTACAGGTCATTTTTATCCTTCAAATCTAAAAAAACTATATACTAAGACTCCCTTGTTAAAGCGATCGCCTAATCCCAATATTTTAGTTAGAGCAAATGATTTGAGAATTTATGCCTGGAATATCAAACAGTATGCAGTTTATTTCCTCAACCAATTTAGAGGTCAAAAGCCTTTGGTCGATATGCGTAGAGAAAGCTACAAAAATAATTCCGATGATTAGCAATATTATTAAGGGCTGGAGGTGAAAATTGTCACAACAATCATTAAGAAATATAGAATTAGGAATTACTTTTTTCTTGTGTACGTTTTACCTGGGAATTAATCTGCCTGGCCCAATTTCTATTGTACTTATTCTACTCAATTATATAGCAATTCCTTTATTGATTCTTACGCAGTGGAGAAGCTGTGTTTATGTTGCGACAAGAGACATCGTACTACTGGTTACAGTGGGAATTACCGTTGTTTCAGTACTATGGTCTACTAATCCTGGGGAGACTTTAGCCTCAAGCAGAGCGATCGTGTTTTCAACTGCTTTTGGCATTTATTTAGCATCTCGTTATACTCCCAAAGAGCAGCTAAAGCTTTGCGCTTACTTATTTGGTGCATATACTCTGATTAGCTTGATAGTTGCGCTCCTTTTGCCATCTTACGGTCTGCCTTATCGAATTCATGATGGCGGGGGAGTTGCCTTACAGGGAATTGCTAAGCACAAAAACCAGCTAGCTGCTGTTATGGCTATGACAACTCTGCTTTTTTTGGATATCAGCTTTTATAGTCGTAAGTATCGTGGGAAATCAGCCTTTATAGCTATTGTAGCTTTTGCAGCCCTCATACTTTCCAAGGGAAAAGGAAGTTTAGCAGTATTTATCGGTATGCTTTGTCTGTTACCTCTTTATAAAATTGTCAAGGTTGAGTATAGACTAAAAACTTTTTTGGGGATCTGCGCCTTCTTAATTAGTGCAGCTATGACTACAATTACCTTGGTCAACTTGAATTTTATCATAGTCGATTTGTTGGGCAAGGATCTTAAATTTAGTGG
>NZ_PVWF01000008.1 GCF_003003995.1 Pleurocapsa sp. CCALA 161
CAAGTAACAAGTAACAAGTAACAAGTAACAAGTAACAAGTAACAAGTAACAAGTAACAAGTAACAAGTAACAAGTAAAATTCACCATCATCATTAATACAAAGTAACCATAGGGAAATTAATTAAAATGACTATACTACCTATTTGCGAAGCTTATACCATATGCGGAGCGGTGTTCTTTAGGACTACCTACTACCTACTACCTACTACCTACTACCTACTACCCACGAACAGTTAACTAAACTTGTCCTAATCTGCGGCGGCTTTTGAGTGTGAATCTTCACGTTGTACCCTTGTCCTAAAGGATAAGCTTCGCAAATGGTATACTCAAAACGCGCCGCTAACTTTGTACGGCTATAGTTTTGTGTAGGGACTATTCGCGATCAGACACTTTTTGGTTTCCTCTAGCCTGTTGCAAAATTGCGGGAGGACTAATTAATAGGGTAATTACTGCAACGAGCAAAACCCCTAAAAGAATTACAGCAGTCCAAAGCGGAAAAGTTAAACCTAAGATAGACAGAGAAATTGAACCTACGGCTTCAATTGTGGCAACGATAAAGTTGCCTAGTCCGCCTGTTATTCCTGTAGAAGCTAGTCTAGTGAAACTAGCCAGAATTTTTGTCAGTCCTGCTGTTCCCCCTCCAGCGATCGCTGCCAATGTCCATTGCAACACTGGATCGGTATGTCCCAAGGTAGCAGCAGTTATGACAGTACCAATGCCGACAGCAATAGGGACTTGAACAGTATCAAGTAGATTATCGACAAACGGAATATAATAGGCAGAAACTTCCAAGATGGTCGCAATTCCCAAAGCGATCGCTGCTTCTTTCGTCCCAACCCATTCAAAACCTGGCGCTAGAGGAAAATGCCCAGACAGAGCCGCTAAACTCATTGCCAAAGGTGGCACAAACACCCGAAAACCACAGGCAGCACTAAGGGTAATTCCTAAACACAGGGCGATAATAACTTCCATTTACTCGATCAAATTAAGATTAAATTTAAGGTTGTTTAATAATTAGAACAGCTTTAATCATCGCCTGGCTCAAAATAGAGGCAACCGCTACAAGGGCCTTCGGGATTAACCGCACAGCGCATAATTTCTGAACGCGCATTAAAACGACAGTTCGCATTACCAATAGTATAGCGATCGCCTATTTGAGTAGTTTCTTCGGGTCGTTGAGATTCTTGAACGTGAAGAGTTGCCTTGTCAAAGCGATAGCCACCAACACGGTATTGATAGAAATGGTGGCGTTCTAAAATGGCGTAGGTTTTACCCTCAAAATCCATATAGTTACCTGGCTGAAGACGACGATCAAGATTAAGTCTGCCAATACATTGACGAGCAGGGGTTAGGATAATTTCTGTTGGTAAAAGGTTCTTCTTGCTCGGCATGAATACTAAATTTCAAGTTTAAACTAGGCAAAAACAATAATGTTTAACGAATAATGTTTAACGGTTATTTTAGCTAACTTAGATCACATATCAATATAACGGTCGTTTTGGGGAATCATAGGCTCAATACTGCTGTGCTATGGATTGGGTGTGTTATGGAGCAATTGATTATTAAAGCCTTAAAAGCTGCCTGTGGCAATAGAAATATCAAGTTTCAAGTCATTGTTCAAGATGATCAACTTCATATCTACGCCAATCACAGAAAAGACTATCAGCCCAACTACTTAATTTTAAAAGAAAACGTCGGTGCTGCGATCGCTTCCTTAGCTTTAGAGAGAATTAACAGCTTTTGGTTATATACCCGTTCTTTGGATCAAGTTGAACCAAATTGGCAGGTCTTTGTCGAATTATCTACCCAAGGTCAAGAAATTGAAGACACCTATGGAAATACTGGTGATTTAGAGCATTTAGAATCAGAAATTAATCTTGAAGGTATTGGCAACTTTGACTTAATGACTAGCGGTACGACAGGAGAGGCAGAATTACTGTTAGATCAAGATGAGTCGCAAAAAACTTTGCTACAAACAGGTGAGTTTGCTCAAACAAATAGTCACAGTAATGGTGATAGTGGATTGCTACAGGATCAGGGTTTAATTCATGGTCGCTTTTTAAGAGAAACAGATATTCATACTTTTTCTACTTCTGCCTCATTGAGCGATACCACTGAAGCTGCTAATTTTTCTGCCCACAATAATTTAGCTCAATACTGCTTTATTAGTAACCCAGAGTTACTCACAGGAAAGAAAGCCAATCCTAGTAAAACAGTGATGCGGTTAGTTAAATTTTTTCATTATCTATCTACTAGCGATCAACAGCAGCTACCGCCAATTTTAGAGAAATATTTTCGCGAGGGTTTGGTTGATGAAGGAGCAGAAATTTCCCCTGTTATCCAGAATTGGTTAAAACAAATTAGCGCTCTTGATGATCGAGAACGAAATGCATTTGCTCTGTGGTTAAGTTGCTACTGCTTTGAGCCGACAGCCACCTTAGCAGAATTTAAAACCATCTCGGCTCAAAATATGCCCCAAATGAATATCAAACAAGCTAATCGTGCTACAGAATATAGCTTTGTCTCTGTCAGCAATAGTCTTCCTGCATCACCGACAGTAGAGCGAGTCAAGTTAGCAAAATTTCAGCTTCTAACCAGGTTGAAACAGTTATTGTTACCTGGAATATGGATATCAGCTACGGTGATTATAACCATGCTGGGAATCATTAATCACAACTCCAATACCAATACATCAGCACAAATTCCTGCTCTTTGTCGCAATGCAATCGGTTCTCCTGAATACTGCCGTTTAGCAGTTAATTTAGCAGGAGAAAAGGCGATCGCTAAAACGCCCAAGAATCTTTTTCCCCTAACGGAGGTAACCGAAAGCGTTGCCAAGTATGGCTGTTCCAGATATGCTAACCTCAAAGCAGGTATTGCTCCCGTCAATACCGATCCAGAAATCACTCCCGTTATCTCCAGTCGTGGCGAACAAGTTTTTCCTCATATCTATGTAGTCGAAGCCCAGCAAAGAAACGCCAATCAGTTAGGCAAGACCAGGGTGGGATGTGTCTATACTACAGGAGAAGGACAACGATCCCCTAAGAAAATAGCCGCCGATCTAATTCCTGTCAATTGGCCAACAGAACACTATCAAAAACAGACTGCACAGGATCATACTCTTGCCTTTGGTAGCTTAACTAAGCCAATTAATCTAGGCTTATCAACAATCTTTGCCGCCTTGGGAATTGCGATCGCCTCTCGACTAAATCTTGGTTTAAAAATTAATCATACCCACACTATTTATTTAGTAGCTTTAATTCTGGGGATAGTGCAGCTAGCTAATACTCTTTTGATGCCTACTAACTTCTTGGGGTTATTGGGAGCGATCGCGTTTCCTATTTTAACAATAGCGATCGCCAGCTTATTAATTAAAGATTTTCAACTGAATTGGAACAGCTATCCTAGCATTGCTCTAAGTGTATTGGCGATCCTGGCGAGCCAATTTTTACTCTATAGTTTTTGCTTAGGCTTAATTAGCAGTTTAGTTTAAAACATGAAGATCTTCAGCTAAATTTTAATTTATCGCTGAAATCCTCCCTCACTTGCTATTGTTTGACCCGTAATCCATTGGGCATAGTCACTATGCAGAAATTGAACTAATTTTGCTGCGTCATCAGGAGTCCCCCAACGTCCTGAAGGAAACATTTTGGTAACTTCATCATAAGCAACTCCGCTAAGATAACTAGTGTCTGTGGGACCTGGATTAATACAATTGACTCTAATGTTATAGGTTGCCAAAGCTACTGAAGCTTGGGTACATAATCCTCGAATTGCCTCTTTCGATACAGCATAAGCAATTTCATTAATCATCGGACCTAAATATTGTCCACTGGTAAAAAGAGTAATAGCACCTCCTCGCTCTGGCTCAATTTGTTGGGCAAATGCTTGAATCATCAGCATAGAAGACCTTACATTGACATTAAAATGCTTGTCAATATTTTCTGCCGTACAATCAAAAATAGTAGAGTTTACTGAATAGGCATGATTAAGCACAAGTCCGTCCAGCTTGCCCAATAATTTCTGAGCATTTTGGATAGCTTTTTTTGGCTCGTTGGGAGCAGATAAATCGCTAGGACTGATTGTTTTTATGTTATATTCTCTTGCTAAATCAAAACAGAAATCCAGAGAAGCATCTGGATATGATCTATTGGCATCGTATTGCGGATTGCCATGGGTTACGACGTTAGCGCCTGCTTGCACACATATTTTGGCGATCGCAGCACCGATACCCGATGCTCGACTAACCCCTGTGATCAAGATATTTTTATGCTGGAGGGATAAATTATTGTCCATTTTTTAACTAATTTTGATGAAATCAGAATAACTTGTTACTTATTACTTGTTACTCAATTTTTTAAGCAACCTATCTGAAACGGATTTAGTATAAGCAACCCGATCGGGGTTTGTGATCGAGATCATAGTTTTTAATTAGAAAATAGAACATATTAGAGAAGAGATAGAGCTATGCAACAGATACTCTCTGTTACATCTATAAATAATCCCTCAGTTTGGTACCTGGGGGATTTTTTTGGGCAAATAGTCAAAAAATAGTTGTTTAAAACTTTGATATCTAACAAGATAAACTTTATATAAGCCTCGACTAGCAATCAGAGCGAACCTGTATCTCTAATGACATGGATAACTCAATGCAAACCAAAATATTTATGTGGCGCTGGCAACATACATTCCAAGCTGCGGTCAAAAATCTACTCGAAAATATTCTAGAGATTCTAGAGCTACCAATCGCCTCAAATATTTTTGTTATAGGTATTCCCATCGCTACTCAAAAAGTACCCGAAATCTTATTTCACCAGGAAAACTGTGGCTTTATTGCTGATGACTTTGAGCAGGTATTTTCTCTGGCAAAACAGAACTTTGATAATGATCCTGAACTCTTCTTTTTTAAGAGTGTCAGCCATCTTAATCAGGCTCATCGAGATTCACTTTATCCCAAAGCTTTACGCTCTGCCGTGCAGTCAATTCTTCAGCAAGCCGATCTCCAACGAGAACAGATTTCCTTTTGTAGCTTGCCGATTCAGAAAAACGATCACTGGATTATTACGGTAATTCAGCTTCAACAGCAGGACTTTAATAGTCAATATTGCCTAAACAAAGTAACCCACGAACTGCATTCGATGCAGGAGTATCGGATTGATCGCTGTTTTTTAGAAGCCTTAATTTATCAGGTATTGAAAGAAGGTGAGCTGGAATTACAAAGTTTATCCGCAGGGAATACTTTATCTCTGGCTAACTCGGAGAGGGTGATCGAAGATGCTGCTGCTAGTCTGCTGCAATCAATAGAAGTGCATATCAACCAATGGCATCAAGTCGATTTATTATCTTTTGCTAATGCGATCGCAGCAGAACGTTATGAAGGTGCTGCGAGTGAGGGAAGATTAATTATCTGTCCTAAAGATCATCCTGATATTGCAGCTAAGGTTAAATTGGCTGCGCCGATTAAAATCTACAATTATCGCGGAATTCGTAAGCTCTTGGAGGTATCTAGTAATAAGCTGGCTTTGCTCTGTGATATTGAAACTGTCTGGGGATTAGGACTGCCTTTGGATACTTATCAACCTAGTCGCGAAAATTTGTTTGAAATTCGATTTGCTGAACATCAAACCTGGGAATTGGTTCATGCAGAAAATATTATGTTGCGGGTTAAGTATCGACAGGCAAGACTACCTAGAACGCGCTTTGATCGGCAACTGTTTTGCAACCATGTCGATCAATTGTTTCAAGTCAACTCCACTACAGCAAATTTGTTAGTTAAAGCAGTAGAAGCGGCGATCGAGCAGCGTCACGGTACGATGTTAGTGATTACTCCAGAAGCAGAATCAGAAACCCATAGATTAGCTGCTCAAAGTACTGTGATTGAACCAGTGATTGTCTCCCAAAGTATTATTTCTCATCTATCTAATATTGACGGGGCAATTTTGCTTTCGCCAGAAGGAATTATTCATTCTTTTGGTGTGATTTTAGATGGACAAGCTTCCAAAAACGGTAGTTCGGCTAGGGGTGCTAGGTATAACTCTGCCATTCGCTATATTGATGAAATGAGCCGTAAAGTTAATTGTTTGGCGCTGATTGTGTCGGAAGATGGTTACGTTGACCTATATTCTACTTTAACCAATCAATAATCAAGTCATCGCTAATTTTACTTTGCTAACCCAATAATGTTTGTTGATTTAATAGCTGCTGAAAACTTTCTTTATTGGGTAAAGAAGACTGAGCGCCATTTTTGGTTACGGCTAAAGCTCCTCCTACCGTTGCCCACAGCAGCGCCTCCTCAATTTTCTTGCCTGATGCCAAACCTGCTGCTAAACAACCATTAAAAGCATCGCCCGCAGCTACTGTATCGACTACAGGTACATCAATTGGTTTAATCCAATAGCTTTCTAGTTGGTTACTGTACAGTGAGCCTTGGCTTCCCAAAGTAACAATGACATTTTTAGCGCCCATTTGATGTAGAGAAGATGCTGCTTGTCTAGCGGTAGTAACGCCATCTACAGTAAAACCTACTAGCTGACTGGCTTCAATTTCATTGGGGGTAATGATGTCTACTAGGCTATATAGTTCTTCGGGTAAATTGGAGGTAACTGGGGCAGGATCTAAGATTAGCAAGCAGTTGTGAGCTTTTGCTTCTCTAGCTGCGGTTAAAACAGTGGCAAGAGGAATACCGAGTTCTAGCAAGACAATTTTAGCTTGGGGCAGTAGGTTGTTAAACTGCTTAATTTCTGGCTCTCTCACTAAGTTATTAGCACCACCTGCACAGGCAATAGTATTTGCACCGTAGCGATCAACAACGATGGACGCAACGCCTGAATAGGTATGAGGATTAATTGTAATGCTGTCTGTGTTGACCCCAGATGATTGCAAACTGTTGATTAAAGTTTGACCAAAAATATCATCTCCAACCTGCCCAACTACACTGACAGGAACACCCAACTTGGCGATCGCTACTGCTTGATTTGCTGCCTTTCCTCCAGCAAACGAAAAAAAGCGATCGCCAATCACCGTTTCTCCCTTTGCTGGCAGATGAGCCACTTCGACTACTAAATCTAGATTTATACTGCCAAAGACAACTACGGTCATTGTTTATTTTAAAATTAATCGTGACTGTTTACTAATGATTGTTTGCTAGTGATTTTGAGCAGAAAGTTTTAACCAATCCAGCCAGCACTCAACACTACAGTTAAAGTAATAAAACCAATTCCCAAGCCCCAGGTAATCCGATTTAAAGCATTCTCGGCACTTTTGGTACTAGTAAACATCTGTGACTGTCCACCTATACCGCCTAAACCATCTCCTTTAGGACTGTGTAGCAGAATTAAAACAATTGTAAGTAACCCACAAACTGCCCAGATAATCTGTGTTATTTGATATACGTTCATGATCAAAATTTAATTTGTCTGATTTGAATTTAATGATAACTATTGTATGCTGCCGACAGAGCCATATTCAAACAAAAAAAAGCTACAGCTACATTGAGATCTTGATTGGCGTCCGATTTGGTTTTGCCTCATAGATCGCTGGCTCAATCAAAGACTGCCCAGTCATTTCTTCTGGCTGAGGAATCTGTAATATTTCTAAAATAGTGGGGGCAACATCTGCCAAGCAACCGTTTTCTCGTAAAGGAACATCTGCGCCATGTCCGATGATTTTTCTGGCTTCTCCCTCGACTAAAATAAAGGGAACTGGGTTAGTTGTGTGGGCTGTCCAAGGGTTGCCATCTTCATCTCGCATATACTCGGCGTTACCGTGATCTGCCGTAATCAGTAAAGTTCCACCTGCTTGATTAACAGTTTCAATCACTTTACCCAAACAGCGATCTACAGTTTCAATTGCCTTCACGGCCGCCTCAATATTGCCCGTATGCCCCACCATATCTGGATTAGCGTAATTAACTACAATTAGCGCATAAACTCCTTGTTTAACAGCGTTACAAACTGTATCGGTTACCGCTTGAGCAGACATTTCTGGTGCGCGGTCATAAGTTGCCACCATTGGGCTTCGAGTCAACTCACGATCTTCCCCTTCAAAGGGCAATTCTAAACCACCATTGAAAAAATAGGTGACATGAGGATATTTTTCCGTTTCTGCGGTACGAAACTGGCGTAAACCTTGATTAGCAATCACCTCGCCCAAAATGTTAGTGAGATTTTGGGGCGGGAAAACTACCTCTGCGGGTGCATTGGGATCGTATTGGGTAAAGGTAACGAAATGTAGCGGATCGATTTTGCTACGTGCAAACCCATCAAATTTGTCGTTCACAAAGGCGTAGGTTAGCTGTCTTGAGCGATCAGGACGGAAGTTAAAGAAAATCACTGCATCACCAGATTCGACTGCTCCAGGGGCGATTCTCGTGGGGATGATAAATTCATCGGTGATATCTGAACGATAAGATTTTTCTAAAACTTCAGTAGCCGAACAAGGATAAATATTTTCGTTGCGAGTCATGACGTTATAGGCTAACTGGATTCGATCCCAACGGCGATCGCGATCCATCGCGTAATAACGACCACTAATAGTTGCAATCCGACCAACGCCAACTTGCTCAATTGCGTCCTGGATCTTGTTTAAGGCCTGAATCCCTTCCGTTGTGTAGGTATCTCGCCCATCGGTAACTGCATGAATACAAACATCTTTAACATCATTAGCCTTAGCTAAATTAAGTAAGCCAATTAGGTGCTTGAGGTGAGAATGAACTCCTCCTTCAGAACAAAGCCCCAATAGGTGCAGCTTGCCTCCTGTAGCCTTAACCTGATTACAAGCATCAATTAATATCTGATTATTCAGCAAAGAACCATCTTCAACCGCATCTGAAATTCTCACTAACTCTTGAGGAACTACTCTTCCCGCCCCCAAGTTTAAATGTCCAACTTCGGAGTTTCCCATCTGACCATCGGGTAATCCTACTGCTTTTCCTGATGTCTTAATCAACGTATGGGGATATGCGTACTGCAAACTAGTAAATACTGGAGTTTTAGCTGTAGCAATAGCATTTGCTTCTGTTGATTCGCGATGACCCCAACCATCTAAGATAGCTAGTACCACTGGAGATACAGGTGCTTGAACCATAATTGTTACCCTATAATAATCACTGGCACATTGATAATAACATCGTCAACTGCTTTAGTTCGACTGTATTTATCTTTTACTAATGATTACTGCCAGTTTACTAATCATTAAATCGCGAAACGGTTAGTTTTCAGCTTTTAGCTAATCAATTAATAAATTAATTTAAATTAATTTACATCTGCTTGAGTCTGAGTTATTGAGCTTTTGCTCTCTTTCGGCAATAATCTGGTCTATTTGTGGTCTACCCGTGATTTTTAAACGCCAGTCTGCCCAAATTTTATAAACCCAATCGGCGATCGCGCCAATTATTTTTATTTTGGTTATGGCATAAACCCAACCTAGACCTAACTGTTCATAAACTTGTCTAAAGACTTCGACATTTTTGATGATTGTACCGTCGGGCAAAACTGCATGAATTACCCCCATTGCCGTGGCAAAGTCAATTCCTGCATTATCTTGGGGATCGTAATCGAGACTAGAAATATCGACAAATTTAATAATTCCTCTACCTGCATCTTGTTTAGTGAGAAAGTTTACTTCCCGCACGCACAAGGGGCATTCTCCATCGTACAAAAGCTTGATTTTCCAAGTTGGTTTCACTGATGAGCGATTATCTTCTAGATAGACTTCGCGACTCGATTCGGCGGAAGTAGCAGCCATAGTTATCAAGTTTATTTAGTAGTTAGTTTTTTTGGGCGCTTAATTTCGGCAAACAAGTGTTTTATTTTGATCCGCTTGAGCTAATAATTTGAGATTAAGCTCAATTATTGCGTTAACAAATTGAAGTGATTATGCTGCGATCAAATATATATTCACTGTAGTCAGCGATGGTGTCTACTCCTACGTAACCAAAGAAAACCTCTAAGGCAACCCAAACACTAACTTTAAATACTAATTCTTTCCATTTGATCTTCATCGCGTTCAACAAAAATGAAACACTTGCTAGCTATCTGTTACTAAAATTAACAAAAAGTGTAACGAAATGCAACAACAGAAAAGAAAGACATTAATTTTCTATTTTTGAGTTTACGTCAATTGCTTGTGGACTGACGCTTTTGAATCAGGTAGATAGCGGTTATAGCCTGCGGGAGCAAAGATCGATTTTGCCCAGTTCCACCACCACTGAAAGTAAGAATAAGGATTGTCGTTGGTAAAGTATTCAGGCGCAAGACGTTTGATTTTAGGTAGATGTATCCACGCTACTTGGGGAAAGGTATGGTGTTCGTCGTGGTAGCCAGTATTAAATAAGGGAATATTCGTCCAGCTATAGGTGGAGTAGGTTTTGCCTAGATGATAAATATGATGTTCGGCAATAGATTGTCCGCGAAAGGTTATTCCCCAGTTGCTTGCCATTAGGGTCAAACTCCAGAAAAGATATAGCGCAGCTTGAGGAGCGATCGCCAAATAGGCAACCCCGTAGAGTAAAATACTCGTGAAAATTAGGACAAAATTGAATTTTTGGTCAATGGGTGCAGATTTTACTTGACGAGTATCAGCCTTAACCAAACTAGAAATGATTAGCTCGCTAACAATTAATCCTCCTGGCAGAAGATGCAAAAGGCTTTCAATCATACGCCAAGAAAGATGATTGTTGGCAAATTCGGCACGATGACGATCCCATAGTTCATGGTCGTATTGATAATCATTAAGTTGAAGATGATGGGTTTTACCATGCACTCCAATGTAAGTTAGGGACTCTCCAAACGAAAGAGAACCACAAATAATCAACCACAGGGCAAACTGAGAACCAAACTTGGATTTAAAGATCAAATTATGGGCAGCTTCATGCACAAAAACTCCCAAAGAATGCAGGATAAACTGTCCGACCAAAAAAGCGATCCCGCCGACTGCAAACCAAGGTAAATCTCTAACCAGCCAAGCCATCAGCCATTGGGAGAGAACTAATAAAACAATTGGTAAGATTGAAAGAGGATAGTTACCAAAATATTCTCTGATTTGAGGATACTGGCGTAAGATATCTTGGCTGCGTTGAATATGCCATTGGCTGTCGATTGACATGGAGAATTGGGGGCTTGAGGGTTGGGAGATTTGAGGCAATCATGATCATTTTCTCCCTATTTTTCTACTTCTTCAGGTTGTTCAGAATTTTCCGAGTTTTCAGGTGCAGAAGGCGCATCAGTATTACGACGCTGTGCTTGTTCCCATCTTGATTCAGCGTCTGCCATCACTTCCTCCAGCTTTTCGATGTTTTCCCCTGGATAGGATTCTAAAGCTTTAATTGATAACGACATGCGATTTTGATGCTCGTCAATTTGTTTAATCACAACTTTAATCTTTTGTCCGACTTCAAACAGATTATTGAGAGATTCAACCCTCGCACCGCTAATTTCCTTAACGTGTAGCAGCCCTGTCGCGCCATCAAGATCGACAAACACACCATAGGGCTTGATATTGACAACTTTCCCTGGCATTAACACCCCTTCTTCAATGCTATTCATCGCCACAGCACGCATAGCATCCCGTTGGGATAGTACTAATTTGCGATTTTCTTGGTTAACTTCTAAAAAAGTAGCGGTCAAAAGCTGTCCAACCAAAGAATCTAGACTGTCGCGCTGCTGTAGATGCGATCGCGGAATAAATGCCTTTAAACCCGCGACTTCCCCCATAACTCCGCCTTTATTAACCCCCGTCACTCTTAGCTGAGTAGATTTTCCTGTTTCTGCCATTTCCTTAATATCAGCCCAAGCTCGATCTAATGCTAGTTGACGCAGAGAAAGAGTTACCTGTCCATCATCATCTTGTTCGCGAATAATTAGAAACTCTTTAGTTTCACCTATGGGTAAAATTGCAGCTAAATTATTGACAAAACCCAAGGCTGCTTCATTGGTGGGGACAAACGCAGGAGATTTTCCGCCAATGTCAATATATGCGCCTTCAGAGGTAAGTTCGACTACCGTTCCCTGTATTTTCTGACCTCTAGTAAACTCATAATCATATTCCTGAAGCGCATTCTCAAAATCTGCCATCGAGAAAGCTTGAGATGAGTTGGGAACGGAGGTTGAATCAGACATAGTATTGTATAAGGTGAATATTAACACACAAACCGAGTAACTTTGAGGGTACTCACAATTGGCTAAACAAGTCTAGCACTTTTTTCCAGGCATCTTGAGCCGCATCAGAATTATAACTTTGAGGACGATAATCGCACATAAATCCATGAGTCGCTCCCTCATAACGGAACACCTGATGATCTACATTATGTTGTATTAATGCTTGTTCGATCTGTTCAGTTTGCTCATTAGGAATCAAAGGATCTTCTGTGCCGAAGAAAGTATAAATTCTCCCTGTGATGTTTTTGGTACGATTAATCGTCGGTTCATTTTCGCCAGGACACCAAGTAGCAATTTGCGCCCCATAAAAAGAGGCGATCGCCGTAACATCTGCTAGGGTAGCTGCTAAATATGCCACATGACCACCAAAGCAAAAGCCAATAGTGCCAACTCCCGACTGTTTCACCTGGGGCTGACTATAAAGATAAACAATGCAGGCTTGAATATCTGCGAGTAACTCCTTGGCTTGAGTTTTAACTTTATATTCTCTACCCTGTTTAGTCTCCTTTTCCGAGTAACCCACAGCAAATCCTGGTGCTTGACGCTGATAAATTGCAGGAGCGATCGCTATATAACCCTCACTAGCTAATTTATCCGTAACTTCCTGAATATGCTTATTTACCCCAAAAATCTCTTGAATTACAATTACCCCAGGATAAATCCCCGCCGTTTCGGGCATTGCTAAATAAGCATCAAACTCAAAGTCTTGACTATTTACCTTGACCCACTGACTAGATACTTCCACTGTTTAATTACTAATTACTAATTACTGTTCATTGTTCATTGCTCATTGTTCATTGCTCATTGCTCATTGCTAAAGCACTCCTTTTGAACTAGGAATATTACCAGCACGACGGGGATCTATTTCCGTTGCCATACGCATAGCGCGAGCGAAGGCTTTGAAAGTCGCCTCAATGATATGGTGAGAATTAATTCCGTCCATCTGGCGAATATGCAGAGTCATCTGAGCATGATTGATGATGGCTACAAAAAACTCTCTGACTAGTTGAGTGTCATAATTACCGACTCTTTGGGTGGGAATTTCCAATCCATAGCTGAGGTGGGGTCTACCCGAAAAATCAAGAGCTACTTGAACTAGAGCCTCATCTAGAGGAGCGATAAAATGACCAAAACGCACAATCCCTTTGCGATCGCCCAAAGCTTGAGCTAATGCCATCCCTAGAGTAATGCCTACATCCTCATTAGTATGATGATCGTCAATTTCAATATCTCCAGTAGCTTTAACATTTAGGTCAAACATACCGTGAGAGGAAATCTGGTGCAGCATATGGTCGAGAAATGGAATACCTGTATCCGCACTACATTGACCAGTGCCATCGATATTTATTTCTACCTGTACGTCTGTTTCTCCCGTGGTACGACTGACAGAAGCGATTCTGGAATTTATTTGCTTTAAAGCATTATGCTGATTGTTCTTGAGAGTTTTGCGATTCCCCTCTGGGTACGCTGCGCGATCGCTAATTTGCATAATTCCTCCTGATTAATCTATTAGAGCTAATAGCTAAAAAAAACCTACATTCCCATGATCTCATATCCAGAATCAACATAGATTACCTGTCCTGTAATACCACTTGCCAGATCGCTACAGAGAAAGGCTGCGGTGTTGCCAACTTCTGTTTGAGTTACGGTACGGCGTAAAGGAGCAGTCTCTTCCACGTGGCGGATCATATCTAAAATGCCTCCTACCGCCGAAGAAGCTAAAGTACGAATTGGGCCAGCAGAAATAGCGTTAACGCGAATATTGTCTTGCCCTAATTCAGCAGCTAAATAACGTACACTCATTTCCAAGGCTGATTTAGCTACTCCCATTACATTGTAGTTAGGGATCACTTTTACTCCTCCCAAATAGGAGAGGGTAACGATACTGCCTCCTTCAGTCATTAAGGGTTTAGCTCTAACCGCAAGGCAGTTAAGAGAAAAACTACTAATATCTAAAGCTTTGGCAAAACCTGCTCTAGAAGTTGCCGAGAAATTCCCTGTGAGGTCTTCCCGTTCAGCAAATGCCAGACAGTGAACTAAGATATCTAGCTTACCCCACTGTTCTTTAATTGTGGCAAACATTGAATCCAATAGTTCATCATTCTGCACATCGCAAGGAACAACAATACTAGGATTAAGGGGGTCAACTAACTCTCTCACTTTTTTTTCAAAACGTCCTCGTTCATCAGGAAGATAATTAACGCCAATGTTGGCACCAGCTTTATGTAGCTGCTGGGCAATCCCCCAGGCGATCGAACGATTATTGGCTATCCCTGTAACGAAAGCATTTTTTCCAGTTAAATCTAGCACGGTCTTTCCCCAAATTTTTAGCTGCAATTATCTATCCTACAACTGCCTGGGAAAGTGACATAACCGTATTAAAATTGATTTAGGTCGAAAATATAGAACTAAATTAGACTAAGGAAAGTAAAACAAAGATTGTATTGTGAAAAAGTATAACTATTTAAACTAATAGAATACTTAGCACACTTGTAACTAAACTTAGGCTTAGGCCCTATGGAACTACCATTGACACAAAATCAACCTCTAGCATCAGTATTTCGCAAACTTGGTCGTGGTTCTTTTCCGCCGATTGTGGAGAGTTTTGATCGGGGCAAAACTATTTTTTTTCCTGGAGATCCAGCCGAAAGAGTTTACTTTTTGTTAAAAGGAGCTGTTAAGCTGTCTCGCGTTTATGAAGCAGGAGAAGAAATTACGGTAGCTTTGTTGAGAGAGAATACAGTGTTTGGGGTGCTTTCTCTAATTACTGGTCAAAAAAGCGATCGCTTTTATCATGCTGTGGCTTTTACTCCCGTCGAACTCTTATCAGCACCCATTGAACAGGTGGAAAAAGCTCTACAAGAAAATCCAGAGTTATCATTGCTAATGCTAAGAGGATTATCCTCCCGCATTTTGCAAACAGAAATGATGATTGAAACCTTGGCTCATCGAGATATGGGTTCTCGTTTAGTTAGTTTCTTATTAATTTTGTGTCGTGATTTTGGTGCGCCCACCACTGAAGGGATTAAGATCGATCTTAAGTTATCCCATCAAGCGATCGCCGAAGCGATTGGCTCTACCAGAGTTACCGTCACCAGATTGTTAGGAGATTTGAGGGAAAAGGGATTAGTCACAATTCACAAAAAAAAGATTACCGTACACAATCCTGTAGCGCTGAGTCAACAATTTGCTTAAATAATTGTAGATGAAATAGTTAACGACATTGCTGACGACTAAATCGATCATAGCAGCTTGTCCAAGCTGATTTTTGGACTCAATTACCTAAGTACCTTTCATGACCAGCGGCTATATTCTGATTGCAGCAATTTTTCTTCTAGGCGGTATTGTTGCAGTATTTGGCGATCGTGTGGGGACTAAAATAGGTAAAGCTAGACTCAGGTTATTTAACCTCCGTCCTCGCCAAACAGCCATGATCATCACCTGGATTACAGGGATGTCAATTTCGGCTCTTACTTTAGGCATTCTTTTTGGTTTAAGTGGCTCTTTGAGAAGAGGTATTTTTCAGCTTGACGACATTCTTAAAGAAAAGAGACAAACCGAGGCGGAATTAGAACAGGCAGAACAGGAACAACAGCAAGTACAGCAGCAGCTATCTAAAGTTAAACAGGAACAAACTCAAGCAGCAGCCAACCTAAAGGCTACTAATCAAAATTTTGAGCGCTCAAAACAGCAGGTTGAAAAAATTTCCACTCAAGCCAAAAAACTACAACAAGAGTTAGATAGTTTGTTGACTGAACGTTCAAAACGACAGAAACAGCTAGACCAACTTCAACAGCAAAGTCAGGAATTACAGTCCCAACTTCAGCAACGAGAGCAAAAAATTACCCAGCAGGATCGGGTTCTCTCAGAAAGAGAAGTTCAGCTACAAGATTTAGAACAGCAACAACAATTACTGCAAACCCAAGTGCAAGAAAGAGATCGCTCAATTTCCCAATTAGATAAAGCGATCGCCTCAGCCGAACTTGGTTTAAAACTCAGAACCAAAAGACTCGAACAGCTAGAATCTCAACTCGCTTTCTTATCGAGAAACGTGGCAGCTTTAGAAGAATCTTATCAAGAATTAAGAGAAAAAAAGATTGCCGTGGTCAAGAGTCAGGTACTATCTTCAGCAGTAGTGAGAATTATCGATCCCAACGCTGCAAAATTGGCGATCAACAGTTTATTGAGACAGGCAAACACCAACGCAGTCAAGGCAACTCAGTTTAGTGGTGCAAAATCCGAACAAGAGATCGTCAAGATCACTAGGTCACAAGTAGAACAGCTTGAATCACAGATCCAAGATGGTCGAGACTATGTGGTGAGAATTATTTCGGCGGGTAATTATGTTCAAGGAGAACAAGAAGTTAGGGTGTTTGCTGATGTAGCACTCAATCAACAAATATTTCAAGCGGGGGAGGAAATTGCCACTGTATCGATTGATTCCCAAAATGTTACTCGCCAAGAAGTAGAGGAAAGATTAAATTGGTTGTTGGCGGTGTCAAAATTTCGCGCTCAACGAGCAGGAACATTGGGTGAGATTGAAATAGGCGATAATCAAATAGAAAATCTAATTGATTTTGTTGATCAAATTACTCAAGCTGCCGAACCTGTCAGAGAAATTAGAGCGATAGTTACTGAGAATACCTATACTGCGGGGCCGTTAAAAATTGATTTTGTGGTGATGCGAAATGGCAAGGTAGTCTATAGCACTTGAGCAATGAACAATGAGCAGTGAACAATGAGCAATGAGCAATGAACAATGAGCAGTGAGCAGTGAGCAGTGAACAATGAGCAATGAGCAGTGAACAATGAGCAGTGAAACAATTAATTTAATTAATCGGTAACTAAATTTGTATCAAAATATACTTGGTTTAGATCCTGGTAGAGATAAGTGTGGTGTTGCGGTGGTCGATAGTAAGCAGCAATTGCTTTATCATCAGGTGATTGATTCGACCCAAGCGATCGCCAGTATTAAACAGCTAGTGAGACAGTACGCCATTGATTTAATCGTCATGGGAGACGGTACGACTTCTAAAGCGTGGCAGCAAAAGATTGAATCTAGCTTATTAAAACTGCCAGTAACTATGGTTAACGAAACCAACAGCACCCTAGAAGCACGCGATCGCTACTGGATAATGTACCCTCCACAGGGACTACAACGCTTGATTCCTCAAGGTCTAAGGACACCTCCTCGTCCTGTAGATGATCTTGTGGCGATTATTTTAATTGAACGATATCTTCAAGCAGTATCTAATTGAATAGACTACGTTATTAATTGACTGGTTTTTAGCTCTTAGTTTGTTAGTAATCACTAATCACATCTTGGTTCTAACGGTAAAAGTATAATCGCCACCCGCTTCTAATTGATGATCGCAACGTTCGAGGAAGCGCTCTAAAGGTTCTTGAATTAAGGCTCTACCGAGAGAAGGCTGCACCGATAAGTGTCTGTGGCGAAAACGCCATCTAAATTGCCATTCATACTGAGCAGCTTGGACTTCGCCTTCAATTTTGCCCATTGAGATTGATTGTTGGGTAATACGAACATGGGCGACTGTTTCTGGTAGATAACTACGATTCACAATTTATGACAGGTAAGTTTATGCAGTAAGTAGATCTGGTTTTATTAAATAATATAGCGACTCTAGAATTGATGAACCAATCTTATGTGAGAGATGATAATTGGGCTAATTTTTTTCGTTAAACTAAAACCAAAATTCAACAAATGAGACAGACTATAAATTAAGGGTCAAGAAAAAAGAGTAAGAGATAAGTTACCAAGAGGTATTCTGTGTTGTCAAAAGAAACAGGCGATCGCTCAGAGTTAGAAGAGGCACTGATTGGCTTTGAGGAAATTACCGCCGAGTTAAATTATCGTCAAGCGCAAAATTCTCTGCGCAGTTTAATCAGCAATATTGACCTAACTGCTGAAGAGCAGGAGGGTTTGGAATCTGAGATTGATCGCTTGGCGCAAATGCTGGATAAATTGGAGCAGTCGGTGGTACAAATTGCCGCTTTTGGTATGGTGGGGCGAGGGAAGTCTTCTTTGCTCAATGCTTTAGTGGGACAAGATATTTTCCCGACAGGGGCGCTGCATGGTGTTACTCGCACCATCGATCAGGCTAACTGGAAATTAACTCCTGAACAAATTGCTGATACTTCAGAAAATCTTCAGCGTCTTACGATTACAGGGCAAGGTGGCGAAATTCAACTACTGGATACTCCAGGGATTGATGAGGTTAACGGAGAGGCAAGAGAAGCTTTAGCCTGTGATTTGGCTCATAGAGTCGATCTGATTTTGTTTATTGTTTCAGGAGACATTACTCAGGTTGAACATCGCGCTTTATCTAAACTCAGGGAAGCAGGAAAACCGATGCTGTTGGTGTTTAACAAGATCGACCAATATCCTGAAGCCGATCGCCTGGCAATATATCAGAAGATTAAGGAAGAAAGAGTCCGAGAATTGATTTCTCCTGATGAAATTATCATGGTTGCTGCTTCTCCAGTTGAAGTCCGAGGAGTTAAAGATAAGACAGGTAAACTTAAGGTAGAGAGAGTCAGGGGCGCATCTCAGGTAGAAACTCTTAAGCTCAAAATTCTAGAATTATTAGACCGCGAAGGAAAATCTTTAGTAGCACTCAACAGTATGTTGTTTGCCGATGAGGTCAATGAACAGCTACTACAGCGTAAGTTAGCAATTCGCGATCGCGCTGCCAATGCTTTAATTAATCAGGGTATGATGCTCAAAGCGATGACGGTGGCGCTTAATCCTGTCACAGCGATCGATCTGTTTTCTGGGGCAGTCATTGATGTGGGGATTATCCTTTCTCTGTCTCGTCTTTATGGTATTAATATGACTCAAGCTGGGGCGGTACAGCTCTTAAAAAATATCGCCCTGAGTATGGGTGGGATTAGCGCTAGCGAATTACTCGCAACTTTAGGTTTAAGCTCAGTTAAAGGGCTTTTAGGCTTAACTGTTCCTGCTACAGGAGGCTTATCTCTTGCTCCTTATTTATCGGTGGCGATCGCTCAAGGAGGAGTGGCGGGGGTATCTGCCTACGTCATCGGACAAGTGACCAAAACCTATCTGGCTAACGGTGCATCCTGGGGGGAACAAAGTCCTAAAGTAGTCGTAAAAAAAATTCTCGACTCTCTTGACGAAAAATCGATCCTCAACCGCCTCAAATCCGAACTCCGCGCTAAACTAACCAACTAAAAACTAACCAACTAAAAACTAATTCTCTCAAAACGATAAAATAATCCTGATATCATCCATGAATTTGAGGCTATATGGTCACTAGACGAGTTGCAGACATTCTAAAAAATGGTCAACCAGATGAACCCGTAACCATTAAAGGTTGGGTACGTACCAAAAGAGAATTAAAAGGCTTTGCTTTCGTCGAAGTTAATGATGGTTCGTCTTTAGCGGGTTTACAGGCGGTTCTTAATGGTGATTTACCAGATTATGAAAATATTCTTAAACAACTTGCTACAGGGGCTTCAGTCGAAATTACGGGCAAGCTGGTGGACTCACCAGGGAAAGGACAGAAAATTGAGCTAAAAGGAGACTCGGTAATCGTTTACGGCACAGCCGATCCTGAGACTTATCCTCTACAAAAAAAACGCCACTCTTTTGAATTTTTACGTACTATCAGTCATTTGCGATCGCGTACTAATACTTTAGGGGCAGTATTCCGCGTTAGAAATGCTTGTGCTACGGCAATTCATCAGTTTTTTCAAGAGAAACACTTTCTCTGGATTCATAGTCCGATTATTACCGCTAGCGATTGCGAAGGGGCAGGGGAATTATTTACCGTAACTAATTTTGACCTCAATAACCTACCGAAAAACGATCAAGGGGCAGTAGATTACAGTCAGGACTTTTTTGGTAAACCAGCTTACCTGACAGTTAGTGGACAGCTACAGGCAGAAGTAATGGCGATGGCGTTTCAAAATGTCTATACTTTTGGTCCTACTTTTCGCGCGGAAAATTCTAATACTTCCCGTCATTTGGCAGAATTTTGGATGGTCGAACCTGAGATGGCTTTTTGCGATTTGGAAGGGGATCAAAACCTAGCAGAAGAGTTCCTCAAGTATATTTTTAAGTATGTCTTAGAACATTGTGCCGACGACCTAGAATTTTTTAATAAATGGGTGGATAAATCCGTCTTGGCAAACGCCGATAATATTATCAATAATCAGTTTGAACGAGTTACATACAATAAAGCGGTGGAGTTATTAGAGCAAGCGACTCAGAAATTTGAATATCCCGTTGAATGGGGTATCGATCTCCAGTCGGAACATGAGCGTTATCTCGCGGAAAAGCTGTTTAAAAAGCCCGTGATTGTCACTAATTATCCAAAAGATATCAAAGCGTTTTATATGCGCCTAGATGACGGAGAAAAGACCGTTTCTGCCATGGATGTCCTTGCCCCTGGTATTGGTGAGATTATTGGTGGTTCTCAACGGGAAGAACGTCTTGATGTCCTAGAAAGACGCATCCAAGAAATGAATATAGAAGCTGATGATCTCTGGTGGTATCTAGATCTACGCCGTTATGGCACAGTTCCCCACGCGGGATTTGGTTTGGGCTTTGAAAGATTGGTACAGTTTATGACAGGGATGACTAATATCCGCGACGTAATTCCTTTCCCCAGAACTCCCTTGAGTGCCGATTTTTAAGTTATACCTAGTATGGTATTTGTGTAAGGGCAAACTGCGGTTCGCTCTTAAAGCTGATTCTAAAGCCTTGAGAGCGACTTGTTGATTATTTTTTGGTTAAGGCGATCGCCCATATTTTTAACTAAATAAGCCATCTAGCCGAATTTCTGGGAAAATGGTAAAGCGATCGCTTTACGCTTGCTTTGGTTAGTTTAAACTACAATATTCAGCAAAATTACTCATCCTTATAAAGCGCCAGCATTAGCTAGACCCAAAATCATTCCTGCACCCAAAAGATGTCCTAAACTAGTAGTACCTAATAAAGCAGGTAGTCCCATACCACCAAACAAAGCGGGAGAAGGCAGTTGAGGCCCGGCATTTTTATATTTAATAGTAAATTTTCCGATAGCGATCGCTGCAATATTGCAGGCAATCATGACAAAAGCCACCTTAGGACTCCAAGATACGGTATGAGGCGTAGTCGCCGCTAATAGAGTTAGATAAGTCACAGTATTTTTCTCCTAAATTTTGATTTTTTTCCTGAACTGATAATAAATTTATTTCTTTAGATAACAGGAAGTATGAATCGATGTTGCAATATTTATTAATCTAGTTAAGTTTTATATACAAAAATATCTTTATTTGGATTCGCTTGGTCTGGTTGGTTTATCTTGATGAAGATCCTATTTGAGATATACTTTGAGATATACAAGGGGCTGTGGCTCAGTTGGATAGAGCAAGTGCCTCCTGAAACATCGGGCATAATGAGGGAAACTTCATTAATGAATGTGGTCAAATTCAAGGAAGCCTAAAGTTGTTAACGAGTTTGTTGACGACCAAGGTAATCTTGAGCCAAGCTTTATAGTTCCTGGTAAAGAAGGTGCAGAGACTGGTTGCAGATATAAAAGCAGGGAAGAGCAATTTTAGGTCTAGTTACTAGAACTGTCTGCAACATAACGGCCACCACCTAAAGGTATTTTGCCCAAGGTGAAGGGATAGTCCAGAGAGTAGGGAAACCTACACCAATCTGAAGCGCTAGGTCGCCAGTTCAAATCTGGCCAGTCCCGTTATCTCATTTTCCTTGAAATTTTATTGCGTAGATGTAATTTAAGAGAGAAGAAAATATACACTTCCCTACATAGGAACAAAAATTTTACAGCGCAATAATTTAATAATTTAATCTATGGCTTATTACTGGTTTAAAGCATTTCATCTGATTGGAATCGTGGTGTGGTTTGCAGGGTTGTTTTATTTAGTACGGTTATTTGTTTATCATGCAGAAGCAGAACAAGAACCCGAACCAGCACGCAGTATCCTCAAGAAGCAGTATGGCATCATGGAGCAGCGCCTTTACAGCATTATTACTACTCCTGGGATGATTTTAACTGTAGCCATGGCAATTGGCTTGATTTCTACCGAACCAGAAATACTTAAATCAACTTGGCTACATATTAAGTTGGCTTTTGTCATTTTGCTGATTGGCTATCATCATTACTGTAAGCGGATTATGAACAAGCTTGCTCTGGGTGAATGTCAGTGGACAGGACAACAGTTTAGAGCCTTGAATGAAGCACCGACAATTTTACTGGTATTAATTGTGCTTTTAGCTGTGTTTAAAAATAGTTTGCCCCTTGATGCTACAACTTGGCTGGTAGCTGCTTTAGTTATTACCATGGTGGCGAGCATTCAGCTATATGCTAAAAAACGTCGTAAGGACAAAGAAAAGCAAGCTAAAGTTGAACAAAAGCCCGAATTTGCTTCTTCCGTAGGGGAATAATTCTAATAGCACAACATTCTGTCCGCCATATTTTTCATCAGCAAGATTATCAATGTATTTAAAGAGCTTGCGTCTGCGATCGTTTCGAAATTATGTCGATCGCCAGATTGAATTTAAGGCACAGAAGACGATCTTAGTAGGCAATAATGCCCAAGGAAAATCTAATTTATTAGAAGCAGTAGAGTTACTTGCATCTCTCAAGAGTCACCGTACTAGTCGCGATCGCGAATTAGTTTTAGATTCTGCCACGGTAGGACAGATAGAAGCAAGGGTAGAACGAGCTTATGGCACTAGTGAACTAAAGGTGGTGTTTCGTAAGCAGGGAAGGCGTACAGTATCGGTAAATCAAGAAAACTTACGTCGTCAGCTAGACTTTTTGGGGGTGCTAAATGCAGTCCAATTTTCTAGTCTAGATTTAGATTTAGTTCGGGGTGCGCCAGACGCTCGACGTAGCTGGCTAGATGGGTTGTTGATTCAATTAGAGCCAGTCTATGCCAGTATTTTGCAGCAATATAATCAGGTGCTGAAACAGCGCAATGCTTTACTTAAAAAGATTCGTCAAGTTAGACAAGAAAACGAGTCTATTGAACTAACGACATTTGAACCACAGTTGAGATTATGGGATGAACAGCTAGCAGCAGCAGGTTCGAGGGTAGCGCGCCGACGCGCCAGGGTAATCGCAAGACTTGCTCCCATTGCTGAATTTTGGCATAAACGTATTAGTGGAGAAACTGAAAATTTAGAGGTTAACTATCTGCCTAACGTTAAGTGGTTAGAAGATGATCCTGTAATCGTGCAGCAGGCATTTTTAGCCAAGATTAAAGAACGCCGTATGGTGGAACAGTATCAAGGTAAAACAATGGTAGGGACGCACCGCGATGAAATTGAGTTGGCGATTAATCAAACCCCTGCTCGTTATTATGGTTCCCAAGGACAACAGCGTACTCTAGTATTAGCCTTAAAGCTAGCTGAATTGAAGTTGATTGAGGAGGTGGTGGGAGAACCACCTTTGCTCTTGTTAGACGATGTCTTGGCTGAACTAGATCCCAATCGTCAGAAACAACTGTTAGAAGTAATCGGCGATCGCTTTCAAACCATTATCACTACTACCCATATCGACACTTTTAATCACGACTGGATCAAAAATTCCCAAATTTTGGCAGTAGAAGCAGGCAAGATCAGCGAAGTTTTATTAAATTAAAATGCAACCTACTGGGAAAATTAGGCGATCGCCTAATTTTACTTTTAAATCTTTTGATAGAAGCATTAACATAATCTTGATCGCGACAATCTAATTAAATTAAATTATTAAATAAGGAGAAGGGACATTACTACCCAACTTTTCTCTAAAGCAGCACCGAATCAGAATTTATCTCGAGAGGCGATCGCGCTTGAGACTAAAAAGATTGCTGATTTTGCAGCAGCTAATGCCAGTTCTTTGGACAAGCAGGGTGTCTTTCCCGCCCAAGAGTTTCAGCAAATTGCAGCAGCAGGTTTGTTGATAGCCCCTTTGAGTAGTCGTTTAGGTGGACTAGGGTTAGGTTTTGAAACTGGTCATACTGAAGAGTTATTAATGCTGCTTAAACAGATTGGACGCGCTAACCTAGTGATCGGACGTATTTACGAAGGTCATGTTAACGCTCTACAACTGATCCAAACCTTTGGTACGCCAGAGCAAATCGAAGCTTATGCTGACGATGCCAGACAGCATAAAATATTTGGGGTGTGGAATGCCGAAGCTCAAGATGGAGTTAATATTATTCCGCAAAGTAATGGTAAGTATCGCTTAGAGGGTAGCAAAACTTTTTGTACGGGCTGCGGTTATGTGGAACGTCCTTTTGTTAACGGTAAATTACCCGACGATAGTTGGCAAATGTGCATTGTGCCGATGGATGAAGTTGAAACCATCGTAGATCCTGACTGGTGGCAACCAGCAGGAATGCGAGCCACAGTGAGTTATAAAGTTGACTTTAGCGGGGTAGAAGTAGAACAAAAATCCTTACTTGCTCAACCTGGAGACTATTTTCGGCAACCTTGGTTAAGCGCTGGTGTAATTCGCTTTGCTGCGGTACAGCTTGGCGGTGCAGAAGCTTTATTTAACGCTAGTCGTCAATATTTACAAAAGTTAGATCGCTGCGGACATCCCCATCAACAAGAACGTTTAGGAAAAATGGCGATCGCGATTGAAAGTGGCAATCTGTGGTTAAAAGGTGCAGCAGAGTTGGTCGATAATTACGCCCCCGTGTTTGGTGGTTATCCAGATGATCATCAGGAACAAGCTGCAAAGCTAGTAGCTTACGCCAACATGGTACGAACGGCGATCGAACAAATTTGTATTGATACGATTCAACTCAGCCAGCGTTCAATTGGTACTTTGGGTTTACTACCACCCGAACCCATGGAACGCATAATTAGAGATTTGAGTTTATATTTGCGTCAACCTGCTTTTGATGCTGCTCTTACAGGTGTTGGTAAATACGTTCTTACAGAAATTGATGATGTCAATCAACTTTGGTAAAGGTAGGGACAATCGCTTTTTTAGTACTCCAAAGTCTTTACCACTTTTAGACATTAAAACTCTGGTTAATCAAAATGCTTCTGTTTTAATTGTTGCGCCCCATCCAGATGATGAAACCTTGGGCTGCGGAGGCGCGATCGCTTTACTACGCCAGTTAAATCTTCCAGTATCAATAGTAGTGGTGAGTGATGGCACAAAATCTCATCCTAACTCGCTTGCTTATCCACCTCCAGCACTAAAGAAATTACGAGAACAAGAAAGTTTGGCTGCTTTGGCTATTTTAGGAGTTGCACCCGAAGCAGTTACTTTTTTGGGGATGCCCGATGGTGCAGTAAATCTTGCTAGTGCATCGGCAAAAGCGATCGCTTTTTGTCAGCAGTACCTTCAAAACACAACACCATCAATAATCTTTTTACCTTGGCGAAAAGATCCACACCCCGATCATCGTGCTAGCTGGCAACTGTTTGCCGTAGCCACCGAGAATTTGACTAATCCTCCACGCCTAATTGAATATCCAATTTGGGATTGGGACATTAAACAAAGACAGGATTTTTCTGAATCAGTAACTGCTTGGCGATTGGATATTAGTAGCGTACTGAAATTAAAGCAACAGGCGATCGCTCAATACCGTTCGCAAATTAGCGATTTAATCAGCG
Source organism: Pleurocapsa sp. CCALA 161 (assembly GCF_003003995.1). Lineage (GTDB taxonomy): Bacteria > Cyanobacteriota > Cyanobacteriia > Cyanobacteriales > Xenococcaceae > Waterburya. The sequence continues at coordinate 25,765 of NZ_PVWF01000008.1, forward strand.
ATGATCCCGCCGGTTTCCGCCTTAGCGCCGAAATGCTGCAAAATTTTACTCAGCCTTGGGAAATCTATCTAGAATAGGACTATTTTTTCTAGATTAGCCCTTATTTTGTCAGTTCAGACCTGTTAATTAAATATAAAACGGTGATGACAGGTAGTAGGTAGTATTTGGTTTTACTAGAAGGAGTATAAATAGTCTTAATCTCAGTATGAGAAATGGTTAGAGTTTAAATTGTATTATTGCTAAAAATTTTTAACCCAACAAATCCAACTAACACAACGAAACCTAGCATCCTGCGAAAATAATTAACCCCGTCAATAACCCACTCATGACGCTTTGCGTACATGAGGGGCATGAAACTAATCAGAGTTTCTGAGAATTGCACTACTACATGAGCTATTGCTTTTTACAGACTGCCAGATTCTTCTCTTGTCTGGTCTATCTCTAAACCTGCTGATTACAGGTGCTTTAAGACAGGACATGATAGCAATAGTGTAGGAAGAGACAAACAACTATTATTAGGGGTTATACCCAATGACAAACACCCTCGACAGTCGCTCCACTTGGGCAAAGAAGGCGCGTTTTGGTCGTGGGGGAGGCTGGGGGAACCCCAGCATCTCCAACCACGGCGTTGGGTCAGAAGATTCTGTCCCCAAAAGCCGCCGCCCCAAGACCGCGCTGTCTCGCAAAATTAGAGTACCAGTTTTATCGCCATTAGGCGAGGCGCTAATGCCTACAACCAGCGTGAGAGCAAGGAAATGGATTGCTTCAAAAAAAGCCAAACCAGTGTGGAACGACTTAAATATCTTTTGTGTTCAGCTACTTGTAGAACCAAGTGGTACTGAAACTCAAGAAATAGTGGCTTCAATCGACCCAGGAAAGATGTTTAGTGGTATAGCAGCAGTCAGCAAAAAAGCTGTATTGTTTGCTGCTCATGTAGTTCTGCCATTCAAGCGGGTTATCGCTAGAAAACAAGCTCAAAAAATACTGCGTCGTGCCAGACGTGGTAGAAGAATAAATCGAAATATTCCTTTTGCTCAAAGAGCGCATAGACAAAAAAGATTCAATAACCGAAGAAATCATAAATTACCTCCATCAATTCGAGCCAACCGACAGCTAGAGCTAAGAATTATTCAAGAACTAACCAAGCTTTTTCCCGTAACGGAAATAGTTTACGAATACGTTAAAGCACGAGGCAATAAAGGATTTAGTCCAGTTATGGTTGGTCAAAAATGGATGCTAAAACAATTATCTGACATTGCTCCTACCCATACTTTAGAAGGCTGGCAAACCAGTATTTTAAGGAAGCATTTAGGACTGAAAAAGAACAAAAATGACAAGTCTATCCAGGATGTAACGACTCACGGCAATGACGCAATTGCCCTCGGTGCGAGTAGGTTTGTTCAATATAAAGCGTTCCATACTTCTAATTCTCGCGGTCACCATTGGGTTGGTTCGATTCAACTAACTGATGCACCATTTAAAGTGATAGCTCGCCCTCAACTATATAGAAGACAGTTGCATTTTGAGAATCCACAAAAAGGTGGAATCAGAAAGCGTAAAGGTGGAACGGTTGCACCCTTTGGATTTAGAAGTGGTGATTTAGTTCAAGCCACCAAGGGTAAAAATACTGTCAAAGGATACATCGGAGGGTATTCAGAAAAGAATAAAGTTGTCAGTTTATATGAAGGTGTTACCTGGAAAAGATTAGGTCAATTCTCTGTCTCAAAAGCCAAATTACTTAAGAGGTCAACTGGTCTGTGTATAACGTAAACCCTGTCGGCGATTCCTCCCTCTCTTCGTCTAAAGACAGAAGAGGGGAATCCTCGCCGTTTTTTGTTGAAATAATTCAAGCCATGCCCAAGTAAACAAAGAGCCAAAAGCTATTAAGTCCAACCCTACATTGATCGAGCCACTGGTAAAAATCAGTGTTAGCAAACTAGCTACACCCCAGATAATAATAGGTAAATTCGGTGGTTGAGCAATAACAATATTGCCATTGCTGTCACGGAAGATTTTATCGAACAACGTTTTTTCCATAGTCTTTATTTTGTATTTATCATTTAGTTTCATAGGTAAAAAAAAATACACACGAGCCTAAAGAGAGATTTTTTTATGAATAAGCCAAAAAATTCTTTACCGCCCAGCTATTTTGAAGATATGTATCGAGCAAATCCCGATCCTTGGGATTTTGAAACCAGCGATTATGAAGCACAAAAATATCAGACAACTATTAATGCTCTACCCAAACCTTGCTACAGCAATGCCTTAGAAATAGGTGGCTCGATTGGAGTACTTACGGCTTTACTGGCTCAACGCTGCGACTCTTTACTGTCGATTGATGTTTCCTCAATAGCTCAACAAAAAGCGATCGCTCGTTGTCAAGATTTGCCCCAGGTACGCTTTAAAGTTGCCCAAGTGCCACAAGATTATCCTGAAGAAATGTTCGATTTAACTCTGCTATCTGAGGTTGGTTATTACTTAAGTTGGGACGATCTTAAAACCGCTCAACAGTTAATTATCGAACATCTTCATGTCGGAGGACATCTTTTGCTGGTTCACTGGACGCTATTTGCTAAAGATTATCCACTTACAGGGGATGAAGTTCACGATTCTTTTTTGCAGCTTAGTCAGTTAAAACATTTAAAGGGATTGCGTCAGGAGCGATATCGGCTCGATTTGTTCGAGCGTATTTGAACTCAAATAATAGCGATTTAAATGACTGTGATTAACTAAAAGCTGTAAATCGGCGACGGCTTGAGCAAGAGGGGTCTTTTCTGCGTATTGCTCGTAGGGAACGGCATTTTGTTCCTGATCTTGGCTAATTTGCTCGATGGCTTTGCCAAAGGTAGGCGATCGCCAGATAATTTCTGCTAATACATCTCTCTCCATACCCAACTTTTGAGCCATAAGAATCATTTTAATTGAATTATTTGCTCTGGTTTGCCACAGATAACGTAGCTGGCGGCGCAGATGAAACCGAGTTTCAATGGTCAAAGCCGATTCAACCCATAAACACTGCTGCTCTTTGCCCATTATCTTTAACTCAGATAATCGATCTGCTAACCCCGCTTTTGCCCTACCTATTGCTCTTGCACTAGTAACCACCCGCACTGCTGGACTATGGCGAAAACGAGCATCGATGCGCATTAAAGCATTATAAAGAGCTACATCCTCAGAAGAAGGTAAAGGCGGTAAACCGCCAACCCGATCATATATTTGGGCAGTGACGGCAAAACTTGCACCATAGTGACAATGGTGTCGGGGAAGCGAGTCAAAACTAGGATCGATTGCAGCTTCTAACTGTGAAGTTAAATAGTCATAGCGGATGCAGCGCAGAAAAGATAGTCTAGTAGTTTGGTCGAGTTTATTTCTTTCTGTACTGTTGGTAATAATTCGACCGCCTACAGCATCAGCCCCAGCTTCAATTTCTGCCAAAGTTGCAGCAATCCAAGTAGAAGCAACCCTTGTATCGCCGTCGGTTGAAGCAATTACCCCCCTACCATATCCGAGTAATTGGAATCGTCTATAAGCTTCATCCATTAAAAGTTTGCGTACCCAACCAACGTGAGCGCGATCGCTTTGGATCTTTTTGTCTACCAGATGAAGTATTAGATTTGGGTGATTTCGCGCAAACTGTCTAATTATTTCGACAGAATTATCGGTACAGTTATTAGCTAAAACAATAATTTCATAACAGTTTTTGTTTAATGGTCTACCTGTTAAGTCAACTTGATTTGTTAACGCCAGTAAAGCCGCTTGAATATTTTCCGCTTCATTACGCACAGGAATAATTACACAAACTTTACAGCTAATCAAAGGTAATCGAGCGACCAACGGTTTTAAACAAATACTATTATTTGTTCGTTTTATTTTTACCGTAGGTCGATTTACCAAAGTAATTTGCAACATTTAATTACATTATTCAGATATATATGTAGTGAGATACTTATATCTTTGCCAATTTAAATATTGTTTTGCTCATCACAAAGACGGAATTAAAAATTTTTTTTAGCCTCAAAATACTATATAAATAAGTAGATGTTTTTTTAATTTGTTTGATCTCAATTACTCAAATCTTTGAGTAATTAAGATCAACTGCTGAAACAGCGCAATGCTTTAACTTAAAAAAATTCGTCAAGTCAAACAAGAAAACGAGTTTATCGAACTGACGACATTTGAATCGCAGCTAATGTTAGAAGTATTCGGCGATCGCGTTTAAACCATGACTGGATCAAAAATTCCCAAATTTTGGCAGTAGAAGCAGGCAAGATCAGCGAAGTTTTATTGAATTAAAATGTAACGTATAATGAACACAGAAATAGAACGCAAATATTTGGTTAAGAAGCCAGTTTGGCGATCGCATAAACAATTGCTTGAAAGTCAGTTTCCAGATATCGGTGTAAAATACTCTCAAGGGTATATACCAACTAGCAATGGTACAACTGTAAGACTTAGAATAGTTGGGAAGCAGGGTTATCTGACGATCAAAAGTACAGCGGTGGGCTATAGTCGCGCTGAATTTGAGTATTTGATTCCTGTAGGTGACGCTCAAGAGATGCTCAATAATCTTTGTCTTAAACCATTAATTGAAAAGTTTAGATACAAAATCAAGATAGATAATTTGACTTGGGAAGTTGATGAATTTTTGGGAGAAAATGCTGGCTTGATTATTGCCGAAGTAGAATTAGAAAATGAGCATCAGAAAATTAATCTTCCTTCCTGGATTGACCGAGAAGTTAAGGATAAAAAATATTTTAATTCTTATCTAGTCAAGCATCCCTACAGTAAGTGGGAAGAAAAATAATTGCCCATTGCTTATTGCTTATTGTTCACTACTCATTGCATGACCGAAACTCTAATTATTTTTAGTCGCTATCCTGAGCCTGGCAAGACGAAAACTAGGATGATTCCTGCTTTGGGTGCTTTGGGTGCTGCAAAATTACAGCGAAAAATGACAGAGCATACTTTAAAAACGGCGATCGCCTTAAAATTATTTCGAAATATAGCGATTGAGGTTCACTTCGCAGGGGGTGATATCCAATCCATGAAAGAATGGTTAAAAGAAGACTGTGATTATATTCCTCAAGCTTCAGGGGATCTGGGAGATAAAATGCGATCGGCTTTTGAGCGGGCTTTTGGATTAGGTAATGAACGAGTCGCGATCATTGGTATTGACTGCCCTGATATTGACCAAGTCATACTCAGCAAAGCATTTGACTCTTTACAAGCCCATGATTTAGTTTTGGGTGTAGCAGAAGATGGGGGATATTATTTAATTGGCTTGAATCGTCCTATTTCTCAGCTTTTTCAGAATATTACTTGGGGAACAGAACAGGTCTTAAACCAAACTAAAAATATTGCTCAACAACTAAAACTAGATGTGCATTACTTACCTACTTTAGCTGATGTTGATCGTCCCGAAGATCTCAAAATTTGGCAGCAATACACTTAATTTAGTATGGTAAATACAAAATTTTGTTTCCAAATAACAGGCGCATAACAAACTGGTAGTTAAGGGTAACATCATGTCCCCGAAGCGAAAGGGATAATATTGCAACCATGTTCCCTGATGGTCAAAAAAAGCGATCGCAGATGAAAATTGCCATTATCACATCTTGTTTCCTACCAATTATTGATGGCGTAACAGTTAGTGGATTGCAAAGATTAAAAAGATTGAGTAAATGGGGGCATGAAGTTATTTTATTCTGTCCTGATTACAGTGGTTTAAAAGTAGATTATCCTAACTGGCGAGATTATACGGGAAATATTTTACCTGGAGTTAAAGTTATTAATTTAGCTAGTGATTCTTTTGTCGGATTAGATTATGAACCCAATGTTAATAGAAATTCTTATCAAACAGTTTTAAAAAAATTAGCAGAATTTCAACTCTTAGTTAATCCTGAATATAATTAAGTGATGCCTATCTAGTCTTAGGAATTATCAGTTGTGCGCCAACTGAGTTTAAGATTAAACCAAAAATTCCAAAAAGTAACAGTAGCGATCGCGATAATATTGGCAAGATATTCATTCATATTCAGAAGATTATAAAGAAGATTTAGTACTAAAATATTTAACACCAAACCTGAAAGACAAATCACATTAAACTTCAGAAATCTTCTAAATGTTTTGATTCTGCCTTTTTGATGCTTAGAAAAATCTCTAAAAGTCCAGCGATCGTTCCAAAAGAAGTTATTAACTATTGCTACTTCTGCTGCCAAAATTGCACTACGTGTTAATCCCAAACCGACATATTCCCGTAATAAATAGAGAATAAACATATTCACAAACACACCACTAACACCTGAAATCCCAAAGCGAATAAAACGTCTAATTTGCCATAAATCTAAGCGCAAACGGATTAAATGCTGAATATATTCTAAATATTGCTGCCACGTAACTTTACTATTTCCCGTTTTTCTCTCTTGAAAGACATAACCTACTTCCCCAATCCAGCGAATTCTACTTCTAGCTATAACTTCAATTAAAATCTTGTAGCCTGACGGTTTTAAAGATTGATCAATTAAAACCTCACGGCGCAGCATAAAATATCCACTCATCGGATCACTGAGACGACCAACCACTTCGGGAAGAATAATCAACCCTAACATTTGCGCACCACGAGAGAGAAAACGACGCAGAATATTCCACTCACTAACTCCTCCAGAATCGACATTGCGACTAGCAACAGCTAAGTCAGCCCCTTTTTCCATCTTCTGCCACAGTTTTATCAAGATATGGGGAGGATGTTGTAAATCAGCATCAATTACCCCTAAGATTTCACCCCTTGCTACTTGCCATCCTCGAATTATCGCTGTAGCCAGTCCTTTTTCGACATCTCGGCGTATTACTTTTAATTGGGTATATTGGGCAGTTAATTCTAACGCTAATTTCCAGGTTTGATCTGGGCTATTGTCGTCAACAACTATCAGTTCATATTCTTTTGGTAGAATCTTATCTAGAAGTTGAACCAAAATTGGAATTAACTGTTGAATATTTTTTCCCTCATTGTAGGTAGGAATAATCAGGGAAAACTTCAGTGGTTTAAGGTCTAGTTCTCTACTCACTGGTAAGCTGGAAATTTTTAACAAACCAGTAGATTGAGGAATAAGATTTTGATGGGTTGTATTTCGCATTAGAGCAAGTATAATATTTTTTGCTCTATTGAAAAGATACTACTTTCGTTTTCATTTAATTTTAACTTTACACAAATTAATGTTTATTCATGTGGTACTTTATCAACTAAAGAAACAATATTTTATCTTTAGATTAAGATAACGTTATCAATTAATAATTAATAATTATTTTACTTGATTGAGTTCTTCTTTAAAATATTTAATCTCCAAAAAAAAATCCTCTTGTGAATTAATAATTAGTTTGGTCAACATAATCAAATCTTAATTAAAAATTTAACTTAAATTTACTTTTAACTGAGAATCTAATTACTTACGCCTTCTATATTTTAGATGTTTCTGGTTACTAGAAAATTATATTTTTAACTTAGGGGATTTTAATGATTTGCAAGATTAGGGTAAGACTAAAATAATTTCTCAGCAGCATAATAGAATGATTAATACTAATTTTTTTCTGTAGTTGTTTCTTTTTTTGCCCATATTTATAACTAATTTTTGAGCTTAAACTAAGAAGAGCAAAACAATGCCATTTTTAACGATAAAAGGTGTTTTCAACCCCCAAAGTGGAATTCCAGATGGCGATTCAGTCAGATTTTTGGCAGATGATGACTCTTTATTTGACCGTTTAGAAGGACAAATTGAATTTAAGTCGGATGGTGAAGTTCAACTACGCTATGAGGGAATAGATGCGCTAGAAAAAGCAGCTATCAAACCTTTCTCCTCTGATGCCACAAAACGTAATCTTAAGCTACTGGGTGGAGAAGAAAATGGACAACCAGGTTATATTCTGTCTAACCAAATTGAGAAAAATGGTAGACCTGTTTGTTTTGTTTTTACGGGCGATCCAGACGATCCAGACGGGTCAGAGATTATTTTAGAAGCAGAAAAACTACAAAAAAGCGTTAATTATCAGCTATTAGCAGAAGGTTTTGTATATCCACTGTTTTACGACACCCTATATCAAGAATTGCGCGATCGCCTGGTTGAAGCCGTGGAAACTGCCAGGCAAGAAAAGCTAGGAATATGGACAGAGGATGCATCGAATCAAGGATTTACTGTTAAACCACAAGTTAACCTCGCTAAGCTAGAACCAATTTTTCCCAAACTATGGCGACGACTAGAAACCTTTTACCGTCGTCCGTCGAATCAGGATAAGACTGTGGAACAATTTTTAGAATCTCTCGCCCAAGGAAGCGATCGCCTCTTCACCATTCCCGATCAGCGATGGATTAAGTTTTCTACAGCCTTGGAAGCGAAGGGCAACAAGCTCAAGCTGAAATATAAACCAGAAGAGATGATTTTCCGCAGTTAGATAACGAGCCGAATTGGGTCACAATTTAGTCTGTATGAGAGAACAAAAAAGCGATTTAAAGAAATAAAATTGATATCAAAACTAAGTTTTGAAAATAGTCTAAATATTCATTTATTTGATTATTTATTAAATCATTGATTACCTACTCTTAATATGAGTATGAAATTCTGGTAAGTAATTAGGAAAAAGTGATTAAAAGTTTTCTTGAAAGATTACTTATAACGCAATATTTTTACTTAATTAAGTCATTTAATTTCACTCAAGCATACAAAAAATATGACTGACCAATTAGTTGGTTTTGCTTCTTTACCAGCAGATACTCTGGCTGAAGGTACACCTGCGGGGGGGAATGACGGTGAAGGTAATCCCATAGATGCTAATGGCAGAACAGGGCCGTTTGACGGACAACCAGTTCAGGGATTCAGTGGTGTACAGTTTGCTCCAGATAATACAGGGGCATTTTGGTTTTTGTCTGATAATGGCTTTGGTACAAAAGAAAATAGTACCGATTATTTATTACGGATATATCAAACAAATCCTAATTTTACGGGAGTAGAAAACGGTGACGGCAGTGTAGACGTAGAGAATTTTATTCAGCTATCCGATCCTGATAATTTAATTCCTTTTGATATTGTTAACGAAGACAGCGAAGAACGTCTATTAACTGGGGGAGATTTTGATCTGGAATCCTTGGCAATTGATGAAAATGGAGAGCTTTGGGTAGGAGATGAATTTGGCCCTTACCTATTGCACTTTGATACTGAAGGAAAACTACTGGAAGCACCAATTGCAACTCCTAATGTTACTAATTTAAATACTCTTAATGGTCAAGACCCAATAGTTATCGGACATCGTGGCGCGAGTGGTTTATTACCAGAACATACATTAGAAGCATACAAAGTTGCGATCGCTCAAGGGGCTGATTTTATTGAACCCGATCTAGTATCTACGAAAGATGGGGTTTTAATTGCTCGTCATGAACCAATTTTAGATGACACGACTAATGTGGCTGAGGTGTTTGGTGAAGACCGAATGTCTACCAAAATCCTTGATGGAGAAGAGGTTACAGCCTATTTTGCCGAAGATTTTACCTTATCAGAAATTAAGCAGCTACGAGCGGTTCAATCTAATGATTTACGTTCTCAAGAATTTGACGGTGCTTTTGAAATTCCTACCTTGGAAGAAATTATTCAGCTAGTTCAAGAGACTGAAGCCGAAACAGGGGTTAAAGTTGGTATTTATCCAGAAACCAAGCACCCTACCTTTTTCGATCAACAGGGTTTATCTTTAGAATCACCTTTAATTGAAACTCTTCAATCAACAGGTTTTACTGACCCTAATCGCATTTTTATTCAATCTTTTGAGTTCCAAAACTTAATTGAACTCCAGGGAATGTTAGATGCTGAAGGGTTGGGAGATATTCCTTTAGTTCAGCTTTACGGTGACACCACCAAAGATGCCAATCCTGACGACGTTTTCTCCGTCCCCTATGACATCCGTTACAACCTCGAACAAGGTAACGATTTGGCTGCAATCTACGGTCAAGATTTTGTCAATGCGGTAGAAAACGGTTTATCTGCCAATACTACTTACCGCGATTTAGATAGTGCAGAATTTCTGCAAATAATTAGTGATAAATATGCAGAAGGTGCTGGCCCTTGGAAAAACAATATTTTACTCCGTGAATCGTTAGATCAACCAGTAGATGGAGATGGTGACGGTAATGCCGAAATTACGACCCAATTAACAGGAGAAGTAACCTCTTTTATCGATAATGCTCACGCTGCTGGTTTGCAGGTTCATCCCTATACCCATCGTAACGAAGAAACTTACTTAACATTAGCAGCAGATGGGACTCCCCAAACCCCAGAGGGAGAGATTGAACAGCTAATTGAGATCGGGGTGGATGGCTTTTTTACCGACTTTCCTGCAACTGGGGTGGCGGTAGTAAATTCAATTACAGGCGAGTTTGTCCAATCTCCTGAAAATCCCAATCTAGGAGATAGTTTACCCAATTTAGAGACATCGCGAGGTTTTGAAGGTATAGCATTTAGTCCTGACCGCAAGACTCTTTATCCTTTATTAGAAGGAAAAGTAGACGGCGATCCTGAAAATGCTCTAAGAATCTATGAATTTAATGTTGAATCTGCTTCCTACACTGGTTTAGTTGGTTACTATCCCACCACCGATGGTAATCCTATTGGCGACTTTACGCCAATTAACGACCATGAGTTTTTAGTTATCGAACGGGATAACAACCAGGGAGAAGAAGCACAATTTAAAAAAATCTTCAAAATCGATATTACCCAAGTGGATGCCAACGGTTTTGTTGCTAAAGAAGAAGTTGTTGATTTACTAAATATTGATGACCCCGATGACTTAAACGGCGATGGCAAAACTACTTTTGATTTTCCTTTTCAGACTATTGAAAACGTAGTTGTCATTGATGAAAATACCCTTTTGGTTGCCAACGACAACAACTATCCCTTTTCTCAAGGAAGAGAAGAAGACATCGATAACAACGAAGCAATCTTAATCAATCTAGACACCCCTTTAAATCTCGATCCTAATCTTGGCGGTACTCCTGTAACACCAACACCAATTATTAATACTGGCGATACCGAACAACCTGCACAAATGATCGGTTTAAACGGTTATCAAGTAGATCCGATCTTTACTGTCGGCGAAGAAATTAACGGTTATACACCTCCAGGTATTCTTGATGGTTTAGGTGCATTTGCTTTAGATGACGACACAGTTAGGATACTGGCTAACCACGAATTTAGTTCCGATTTAGGTTATGGCTATACTCTGGCTAACGGTACAGAATTGACTGGGGCGCGAGTCAGTTTCTTCGATATCAATAAAGAAACCTTACAACTAGAAGATTCTGGTCTGGCTTACGACAAAATTATTAATCGCGCAGGGGAAGAAGTAGACGAAGCATCCGACCTCGAATTTGAAGGCATAGATCGTATGTGTTCGGCGCAATACGTTGCAGCAGAACAATTTGGTGATGGTCGCGGTTTAGAAGATAATTTGTTCTTTACTGGAGAAGAAACTGATGGAGGTACAGAATTTGTTCTCGACCCAGCGACTAATACTCTTCAGGCAGTTCCCTGGATGGGTCGCGCTGCTTGGGAAAACGTTACTGAACTAGATACTGGTACGACTGATAAAGTTGCTTTTTTGGTAGGAGATGACCGCGAAGCTGCACCTTTATTAATGTATGTCGGTGAAAAAGATACTTGTGAAGGAGCAAGTTTACTGGAACGCAATGGTTTAACTGACGGAAAACTCTACGGTTGGGTTCCTGATGGTGAGCTTGCCGACACTCCCACTTTTACCAATGAAGATGGTGAAGTAGTTGATGATGACAATGCACCAGACCCCGCAGGTTTTAACGGTACTGGCAATAGTCAAGCTGGTAGTTGGGTAGAACTGGATTATTATCGACCTGATTTAGCAGGTTCGGCGGTGGATACTAACGACGACGGCGAGATACAAGACGAGATGGGTTATGACAAATTAGGGTTTGCTACTCAAGCCCAACAAGATGAGTTATCGATCGACGCTGGAGGGTTTCAATTTTCTCGTCCTGAAGATGTAGCTACAAACCCCGAAGATGGTACGCAAGCAGTTTTGGCTTCTACTGGTCGTGGTGGACGTTTTGCAGGTGATAACTGGGGTACTACCTATAAAATTGATACTGAATTTAGCGAATCTGGCGATCCTTTAACTGGACAGATTGATATCCTTTATGATGGCGATGATGCAGGTAATGGTCAGTTTGCAGGTTCTGACTTTGGTTTACGCAGCCCCGATAACCTAGATTGGGCTGATAATGGCAAGATTTTAATTCAGGAAGACCGTGCTACTTTTTCTGATGAAGACTTTGGTGGTACATCTGGAGAAGAAAGTTCTATCTGGGAATTAGATCCAGAATCGGGTAAATTATCTCGCGTAGCGCAGATGGATCGCTCTGCTGTGCCTGAAGGTCAAACTGATAGTGAACCAGACGATCTGGGTAATTGGGAATCTTCGGGGATTCTTGATGTTTCTCAATTATTTGATGAATCCCCTGGTACACGTTTTATTCATGGTGTTGAAGCTCATAGTATTGAAGATGGCGTTATTGCCGATGCCGATTTAGTTCAGGGTGGTCAATTGGCTTTCTTGACTACAGAAGCACCTGGAATTTAAGATAATCATGAGGTTTGGATACTTCTCGGTTAAGCCAAAAATATTTTAAAGTAGCGATCGCGATAGTTATACTAAATTCGCTTGGCAAAGGTAATGTTTAATTTCTGCGTAACAATTTAGCGATGAAATCAGAATAACTAATAATTGCTACTTGTTACTCAATTTTTTAAGTAACCTATATGAAACAAATTTAGTATTACATCCCTAATTTTTTCCTCAAAATCAATGTTATTTAATGGTTAATTTGACATGAGAATTCTCCTCGTTGAAGACGAACCAAACTTAGGTGCTGCGATCGAGCGCACCTTAAAACATTATAAATACATAGTTGATTGGGTAAAAAATGGTAATGACGCTTGGAGTTATCTAGAAAATAATTGGACGCAATACACCCTAGCGATTTTCGATTGGTTAGTGCCTGGTTTGTCAGGAATAGAATTACTTAAAAAGTTGCGTGCTAAAAATAATTCCTTACCAGTCTTAATGCTAACTGCCAAAGATCGCATGGAGGACAAGGTGACTGGATTGGATGCGGGGGCAGACGATTATCTAATTAAACCGTTTGGTATGGCAGAGTTATTGGCACGTTTGCGAGCATTACAGAGGCGATCGCCTCAAATTCAGCCCCAACACCTAGAATTGGGAAATTTGAGCCTAGACTACGGCAGCCAGACTGTTCATCATCTGAGATCACAAGGCGAGCGGCAAAAGGTTTTGTTGACCAATAAGGAGTTTCAATTATTAGAGTATTTCATGAAGCGTCCGAACCAAATTGTCACTAGTGAGCAGATTCGCAATCAACTTTGGGAAATAAATGCAGAATCTTTTAGCAATGTCGTCGCTGCTCAAGTGCGTTTACTCAGACGTAAGTTAGAAGCAGTCTCTTGCTCCAATTTAATTGAAACCTTACGCGGTTTGGGATATAGGTTTAACCTAGACCAATGATGAGACAAAATAAGCTGTTTAATAAAACTCGCATTTCTCTAGCTCTGTGGTATGCAGGAGTAATGGGCTTAATTTTGAGTCTGCTGGGATCTGGAGTCTATAAAGCTATTTCTCACGCTCATTGGATATCCCTCGACAACGAATTAGAATCTGTAGCGGGAACTCTGCACGATGGTCTAGAACTAAAATTGAGACAGCCAGGAAAAATCGAGCCAATTATCGGCGAACTGCTACCCAATCTTTGCTTGATTGGAACTAGCTGTATTTCTGATCGTTTCAATTCTCAACGCCATATTCTTTCTGCTGTTGATCAAGGCAATTACTACGCTCGCTTGTACGATACGTCAGGACGCTTAATCGCTATTGCTGGAGATTACCCAGAAGGTTTGCCCCAATCATTAAACACAGAACCCTGGCAAACCCTTAACACTAGCAGCAATAATATTTATCATCAAATTTCTTTCTCGCTGCATACTCAAACCAGAGAAGATTGGGGATATTTCCAAGTTGGACGAAGCCTTCAAGACTTTGAAGATTATCTCGGTAGAGTAAAACTGATTCTGCTCTTGGGATTACCGACTTCATTAATTTTTGTAGCTATTGCAAGCTGGTGGTTAGCTGGTTTGGCAATGCAGCCAATTTACCGTTCCTATCAACAAATCGAACAGTTTACAGCAGATGCTGCACACGAACTGAGAACGCCTTTAGCAGCCATGCAAGCAACGGTAGAGTCATCACTGTTAGTCGATCTAAAGCAACAAGAAGCAAAAAATATTTTAACTACGATCGAGCGAGAAAATAAAAGATTGATTCAACTGGTTGGAGATCTGCTGTGGTTGGCTCGCATGGATCGAAAAACTATTCCTTTACGCCGCCAACTTTGTTGTTTAAACGATTTAGTTGATGACTTAGTAGAGGAATTAGAATCATTGGCGATCGCCAATCAAATAACGCTGACTTCCCAGATAAAGATCAATAAACCTTTAAATGTAAGTGGCGATTGCGACCAACTATATCGCTTAGTTTATAACTTAATTGTCAATGCTATTCAATATACGCCTTCAACTGGTCAAGTTATGGTTATTCTGGAGCGCGATGACCGATACGCTTTAATTAAAGTTCAAGATACGGGAATTGGTATTGCCCCAGAACATCAAAAAAAGATATTTGATCGCTTTTATCGCGTACACAGCGATCGCTCTCGCAGCACTGGTGGTTCAGGATTAGGATTGGCGATCGCCAAGTCTATAGCGGGATCGCATTCTTCTCAGTTAAGTGTTCGCAGCGAATTGGGTCAAGGCAGTACCTTCATTTTTCAACTTCCTCTAGCGATCGCTTTGAAGTAGCACTTAATCTAGAAACTATTAATTTGGTTTTGGGAATTTTTTGAGTTTTTTAGCAGAATCAGCTGAACGAGACAAAGTTGGGGGGTGATAATGATTGTTTAGAGCAGCCTTTGTGAACGACGATAAAATAACCGCGATTGATTTTAAAGTTTTAGCTGCGATCGCTTAGGCGGAGAATTTTAAGTACATTCAGTCAACTATTGGCGGTAAAGCGATCGCGTTTTTTACTGGTTATACCAATCTTTACGCCATTGTTTCATCTGGTCGATCTCTTGCTGTTGAGAGGTCAAAATAGCTTGAGATAGTTTCTTCATCTCAGGACGCTTGGTTTTACTCAAAGCATCTTTTGCCATCACCAATGCACCTTCATGATGAGGAATCATGGCATTGATAAAACGTAGATCAAAATCAGCGTCAGCACTTCCTAAATCCATGCTCATCATCATACTTTGCTCCATATCTTCAGACATTGCCATCATATGACCCAT
This sequence comes from Pleurocapsa sp. CCALA 161, assembly GCF_003003995.1. Lineage (GTDB taxonomy): Bacteria > Cyanobacteriota > Cyanobacteriia > Cyanobacteriales > Xenococcaceae > Waterburya. The sequence continues at coordinate 41,189 of NZ_PVWF01000008.1, forward strand.
CTCTGGATGCCAAGCCATAGGAGTTTGATCGGCATTGGGATACCAATTTGTACGCCACTGTTTCATTTGCGCTATTTCTTGTTTCTGAGCAGCAATAATATCTTGGGCTAGTTTTTTCATTTCAGGACGCTGTGATTTTTGCAGTACTTCTTGCGCCATATTTACAGCCCCTTGATGGTGCATAACCATGCTGTCGATGAAACGTAAATCGTAATCCGCATCAGCAGGCCCTATGTCCATCGACATATCGTGCTGCATCATCATGCCACCATCTTGTTTCATGTCTTGCTTGTTACTAGCTTCGGTAGCGTTAGTATTTGAAGCTGGGGTTTGGTTAGAAATGGCTGGAGAACAGGCAACCGTAAGGGTCGTTGCACCTATAAATGTTAAGGTTAGCAATCTAATTTTAGTCAGAATTGTGTGCATAGATATCGAAATCAAATTTTATTACTCAATAGTCTAGAATTACATACGAATATGAAATCGAGATGAAATTTGTAGATTTTACGTTAGCCTATAATTTTAACAATTCCCATCATGCCAAGATCTTCATGGTCTAAAATGTGACAGTGGCAAACAGCTTTGCCTGTAAAATCGCGCCAAGGAATGCGAATGCGGATAGTTTCAGTTTCATTTTCTGTGACTAAAATTCGTTTGTAGCAATTGAACGGTTAGGGTAGCTTTAAGCTTGATTGCCTAAATATTTGAGCAGTAGATCGGTGGCTTGTTCTACTGCCAGAGGAACGCTGAAAAAGTAACCCTGCATATAATTACAGTGCAAAGTTTTAAGCAGGTTCTTTAATTGTTCTGATTCTACTCCCTCCGCAACGATCTGAAGATTCAAGCCGGCTCCCAAAGTAGTAATTGCGTTGATAATAGCGAAGTTACTTGAGTCAAAACTGAGATCTTGAACAAAAGAGCGGTCTATTTTAATTGTGCTAAAAGGAAAGTCTTTCAGATAGCTTAATGATGAATACCCCGTGCCAAAATCATCCATAGAAAGAGAGATACCCATTTGTTGCAGACTTGATAATATTTGTTTGGCGAGGTTAGTATTTCGCATCGTAGCTGTTTCAGTTATTTCTAGCTCTAGGCAATCAGGACTGAGTTTGGTTGAGCGCAAGATTTGCCTGATTGTTTGTACAAGGTCATTGTTATAAAATTGACGAGCCGACAAATTGACCGAAACGATGAGGTCAGATAAGCCCATGTTTTGCCATACTTTTGTTTGGGCGCAAGCAGTTTTTAACACCCAGTCGCCGATCTCGACAATCAGACCGTTTTCTTCGGCGATGGGAATGAATAAATTAGGGGAAACTATGCCCAGATCTGGGTGCTGCCAACGTAGCAGAGCCTCTACTTTGACAATTTTGTTAGTATAAACTTCTACTATTGGTTGATAGTAAATAGCAAACTCTTGGTTTTTTAGAGCATAATGTAGGCTATTTTCAAGACTTAGCAGTTCGTGGGCTTGGGAATTCAGTCTAAAGGTGTAATGTTGATAATTGTTGCGACCTTTTTCTTTTACCCAATAGAGAGCTATATCAGCATTTTTGAGTAGAGTCTCAGCATCTTTGCCATCATCAGGAAAGACAGCGATGCCTAGACTGCTAGTAATATGTAGATAGTGTTTGTCTAATTTAAATTCAGGCTTGAGAGCTGATAAGATTCTCTTGGCGATCGCTGTTGCATCATCCCGACAGTTGATTTCAGGCAGCAGCAGAGTAAATTCATCTCCACCCCAACGAGCAATGATGTCTTTTTCTCTAACGCAACTTTTTAATCGTTCCACCACACTTTTTAACAATGAATCGCCAATTGCATGACCTAAAGTATCATTAATAGTTTTGAAACGATCTAAATCGATAAACACTACTGCCAGCATTTTATTCTCCTGCTGAGCTTGATTTAAGGCTTTAGCTAATTCGCGATCAAATAAAGTTCGATTGGGTAAATCAGTTAATGAATCATGAAAAGCCTGGTGTTGAATAATAATTTGGGCTTTTTTGTGTTCGGTCACATCTCGAAAGCTCAAGACTTGTCCAATTGTTTGCTTTTGAAGTTGCTGGATCTGAGAATAGCACTCCAACACTTTGCCGTTTTTTAGCTCTAGAGAATTAAATTGAGGGGAATTGTCTTGAGCATATCTTGCTTTGAGACTGTTGGCGTAAGGTTCAGTCAGTTCGGCTAAAATCAAGGTAAGAATTTGATCGCGATCTAGTTCAGTCTTGCTAGGCAATCCCCAAATATCAATAAATTTCTGATTATAGTTGATTACATGTCCACTTTCATTTAAGACCAAAATGCCATCTGCCGTAGCTTCTAAGGTAGCTTGCAGCAGAGAAATTGCACCAGCTAATTTTTGATTAACTTCTAATAAAACTTGATTTTGTTCAGCTAATTGTTGCTCTTGTTGATAGCGACGCAAAGCTTCTTCAACAGTGAGAATCAAATCTGTTTCGTCCCAAGGTTTAGTCACATAACGATATAGAGCAGCAGCATTAACCAAATTCCCCACTGCATCAGCGTTAGCTTGCCCTGTCAGTAAAATTTTAAGTGTGTCGGGATAGAGAGTATGAAGCTTAATTAGTAACTCATCCCCCATCATCTCAGGCATAATTTGATCGGAGATGATTAGGGGAATCTGGATTCCTTCTGGCACTAATTCGGCACAAAGAGCGATCGCCTCTGCTCCGCTATCTACCAGTTCAATTTCATATCTTTGACCTAGAGAACGTTTAAGCTGTTCTCCCAGACTACTCAAAATTACCGGTTCGTCATCAACGCAGATAATTGCTGCCCGACTATCATCAACATTAGTATTTAACGAAGCTTTTAATTGCCAAGCAGAATTTTTAATTTGATTATTGCCCATGTAAATTGTATGCCCGACAATACATTGTTACTATTTGTGATCGTGATCGCTAATTTCTACTGTATTTATAAGTTCCCGAAATGACGATCAAAATAATCATTTCTTTGATCAGTTTCAAGATGAGCCAAAAGATTGTTTAAGTAATTTCATCTATCTCTGAGGCTTCGTATTGCCGTTGGCAATTAGCTAAGACAAACTAGATATATTATTTGGCTAGCTGTTTACTTATGAATAATTATCAACCACCAATCCCACCACCACCAATACCAGAGAAAGTGGCTATAGAACAAATTAAAGTAGCAGCCACTATTATTGAGAAAATTCGCTGTTCTCAAGATATTCAGACTATTTTCACGAGCACAACTCAAGAAATGCGTCGAGTCTTAAAATGCGATCGCTTATTGATCTATCAGTTCAATGATGACTGGAGTGGTCAGGTTCTGGCAGAATCTGTCGGTGCTGGCTGGAGCTCGTTACTAGTCGAACGAAATAACTATGAAGTTCTGGGTAATGGTCATGTTCAGCAGGATCGCTGTCTGTTAAGAGATTGGTCAAAAGGTGCGTCGGGAGATATTCTTCAGCAAGATAGTTTTCTGCAATCAACTCAAGGGGGGAAATATGCTCACGGACAAAAGTTCACCGCAGTAGAGGATATTTACACCAAGGGTTTTCCTGATTGTTATCTTCAAGCTTTAGAACAGTATCAAGCCAAAGCCTATCTGTTAGTTCCAGTTTTTCAGGAGCAAAAACTTTGGGGTTTATTAGGTGCATATCAAAATCAATCTACTCGCATCTGGTCAGATTCGGAAATCGAATTAATGAGGCAAATTGCGACTCATTTAGCCGTAGCTCTGCAACAAGCAGAATACATTAATCAACTAAAGCTGCAAACCCGAAGTTTAGAAATTACGCTCAAAGAGTTAAAGCTAGCTCAACAGCAGCTAATTCAACAGGAAAAGCTGGCTGCATTGGGGCAATTAGTAGCAGGAGTCGCTCATGAAATTAATACACCACTGGGCGCAATTCAAGCTTCAGCAGGCAACAATAATAAGGCTTTGATTGCAGCGATCGCTGAATTACCCAAGCTCTCGGAATTTCTCAATTCAGCTGAAAAAGTTCTGTTTTTTAAACTGATTGAGGAGTCAATGAGCAGCAAGCCCATTTTTTCTTCCAGTGAAAAACGCCCTCTTAAACGGCAGATTAGCGATCGACTTAAGGAATACCAGATCGATAATGCGCGCAATATTGCCGATCTTTTGATTGATATTGGGGTCATCAAGGAGATTGACAGCTATTTACTTCTTTTGCAGCATGAAAAAGTTAGCTGGATTCTAGAGCTTGCTTATAATTTAACTCGCCTGTTAAGCAATAATAAAACCATTTTAACCTCAGTAGAAAAAGCGTCTAAAGTTGTCTTTGCCTTGAAAAACTACGCTCGTTTTGATGCCAGTGAAGAAAAACGGCTAGCTCAGGTGCAAGATGGATTAGAAACCGTTTTGGAGATTTACCACAACCAATTAAAACAAAATATCGAAGTCATTCGTCATTATCAAGATGTGCCTGAAATTCGCTGCTATCCTGATGAGCTAATTCAAGTCTGGACTAATCTAATTCATAATGGAATTCAAGCCATGAAACAAGGGGGAACGCTAACCCTGACAACTGCTTTAGAAAATGAAGGCATTAAAGTAGAAGTGGTTGATTCAGGATCGGGAATTCCTGTGCAAGTCAAAGACAAAATATTTGAGGCTTTTTTTACTACTAAACCAACAGGAGAGGGAAGTGGTTTGGGTTTACATATTAGTAAAAAAATTGTTGACAAGCATAATGGCACTATTACCGTATCCAGCCAGCCAGGAAATACTAGGTTTTCTGTTTGGTTACCTTTGAGCAATGAACAGTGAACAGTGAGCAATGAACAGTGAACAAATTATGAGCGAATCTGCAATTTTGTGTGTTGATGATGAGGTTGTTATTCTCGACAGTCTTAAAGAACAGCTAAAACGTAAATTTGGCGATCGCTTTATTTATGAAGTGGCCGAAAGTGCCGATGAAGCCTGGGAAGTAATTGAAGAGCTACAGCAAGACGAAATTCAAGTCATCGCGATCGTCTCAGATTGGCTGATGCCTGGCATTAAAGGAGATGAGTTTTTAATTCAAATTCATCAGCGTTTTCCTCAATTGATTACGGTCATGTTAACTGGGCAAGCAGATGAAGAAGCGATTGAGCGAGCTAAAAAACAAGCAAATCTCCATGCTTGTCTACACAAACCTTGGACAGAACAAGAATTAACCCAAATTATTACTTCTGCTCTTGATTAATTAACTAAGTTAATCACAACGCGTTTTGTAAAACTTGTGACTTGTGACTTCTAACTTGTGAACCCGCTTGCTCTTAAATCGTTTAATCAGCTTGAGGTAGATTAGCAACTTCTTGACCTGGTAAGGCTTTAGCTTGAGCAATTAAAGTTGCCGTCTGGGTTAAGGGATCTGAGACTAAAGTATCCTTTCTAAATAAAGCGATCAAACCCTTTTCATAATTGGAGGCGATCGCCAAAAATGCCCCTGCTAAAATATAAATTGGCAGTGGTAAAATAAACTGCTTAAGCCACATACTAAGCTCTGCTAGCACAAACAAAATTGCTACACCAAATAACCAGGCTTTAAACATTACTTTTCTTTTGTAGGAATATAATTATCAAATTTTTGACGATTAACTGCCAATTGTCAATTTTTACTTTCTGTGTTGACTACTAATTAATTGATCGAGTCGTCCAGATGTTTTCCGACTCTGGTTGCTAAAATTACCCCCCTTCAATTTGTCTGGTTACCGTCAAAGCAGAATAACTAACTCCTGCTGTCCCCTCTCCTGGGTGGGTAGAGTCTCCCACTAGCCAAAGATGCTCAATAGGAGTGCGGTTAGCAAAGCCAAAAGGACCAAAAGTCTTGATCCGCTGTCCTAATCCGCCGACGATACCTTTGTCTCTAGCGGTATATTTAGCGAAGGTTCTGGGAGTTGCTGCTTCAGTGTAAATAATATTTTCGGGAGAAAGATTAAAATAAGAATTTAGACGAGCGATCGCCTCATCGGTATATTGTTGTTTAATCTGCTCATAGTCTCTGTCTTGCCACCATAAATCTGTATTGGTAAAAGAAGAGGCAATCAAAGTTGCTTGTCCATCGGGTGCGCGTCCATCTCCAGGCTTGCTCACTGAGACAAACAGGGAGTTGTTTTCGCCAATTACTTCATCTTGGTTATAAAGAAACTGAAGATGGGGCGGACAGTTTTGGGGAATCGCCTCTCGTTTGACTCCCAAATAAATTACAAATGCTCCTGATGGTTGGGGCAGCTTTTCCACTCGACGTTGATAGTTTTTGAGGGTGGGATCGTTAGTCAGCCTAACTAAATCCTGTGCCGTAACGTTTGCTACTATTTCATCTGCCGATTCTGTCCAGGTTTCCCCTGTTTTGTTCTGTACCGTAACTCCTGTAGCTTTTCTTGACTCGGTATGGATTTGTTTGACATTATGACGCATTAAAAGTTTACCACCGTATTTCTCTAATCCAGCTACTAGGCGATCGCTCAATGTCTGCATACTGCCTTGCAGATGAAATAGTCCTTGGGGTGTTTGGGAAACTGCTAAAGCAGTGGCGGCATAAAGTAAGGCTGTTTCTTCTGTTCCCACCTGGGAATATAGTTTTAACTGTAGATCTAAAAAGGTTTTTAAGCGTTGATTGTCAGACAAGCCAGATAGCTTTAAGGCATCTGCTACAGTCATCAGGGCAAAAGGCACTGTAATTAAAGTATCTGGTCTAACTGCCGAGACTAACTGCCATAAATCCCAGACATTGCGAGGAGGAAGGACAGGATCTCGACCCTGAAAACGCCAGCTTGCCTCAAATAGCCGATTTAATAACTGCCAAAAAGGTTCACTCCCAGGAAACTGTTTTTGCCTTTCTTGTCGCCATCGATCTGCATTCCGCCAAACGTTAATTGGCTCAGTTTCTCCTGGTAGAAATACCGCACAGGCAGGATCGCAATAGCTAGCCTCTGGAGGTTCAATTTCCAATTCTGTAAAGATGCGGTGATGAATGCCTCCAGGCTCCAAGCCCGCTACTTGAGTTGCTCCCACATCAAAGGTAAAACCACGCCGTTTAAAAGTTGAAGCGCATCCCCCAGGCACAATTGCCTGATCGAAAATTGTTACCTGATAACCACGTTTTGCTAATAATGCCCCTGCTGTTAAACCACCGATCCCAGCCCCAACGACTATGACACGAGATTTTCGTTGAGCTTTTTGAGCGATCGCCATACAATAAATTTCATATTTCTTAACACTTAATTATATTTTAGGGACAAAAGTGGTCTATTGCATTGATGGCAATAAAAAAGACGCTCTCGAAAATGTCTCAAATCTTATTGGAGTAAGTTAGTCTCTATTGCAACACTCCTGCCAAAATATCTTTAATCCCTTCTCCACCTTGATTTTGAGTAAAAGACAAGATGATGGGAATAAATTTAGTTGCCATGTTAGGATTTAAACCGAGTTGACTAAAACCAGTAGCCAAAGCAGCCATATTAGCTAATTGTCCTCCGCCACTGTCTTCACCCATCATGCCAGCCAAGCCACCAATCGCACCAGCAATACCTTTTCCCCCCGCAGGAGCTTCGCCAATTAAATTACTAATACCAGGAAGAGCATTAGCTACTTGAGCAAAATCACCTTTTCCTAGTTGTTCTTTTGCCATTTGAAAAATGAGTCCAGCACCACCTTTAGCTTGGCTTTCATCAACTCCTAGACCTTGGGTTAATTGTTGAATTAATTCCATATATTTGCCTCTTACAACTTTTCTCTCGTAATCATGCCAAAGAATCAAGACATTTTAAAGAAAGAAAAGCTTAAATAAACAGTATTAATTGCGACATTTTTTGCGATATTTTTGATAAATTAACTGAATTGTGTTACAAATTCATAACCACTAGATGAAATTGTAATTAAGTTTGGTGAATTTAAGCTTGCCTTATCAAAAAATTTTCATCTATTTGGTTACATTAACTCTGTACCTGAAGCAATTAATATATTTGCTTCAGTAAATTATCTCGATTGAAGTTTTTTTTTGGAGAAAAACATGAAAGTTAAATATTTAGGAACTTTATTTGCTGCTTTTGTCTTGAGTTTGGGTTTACTCACTTCTTGTGCAACTCCTGAAGGTGGTGAAACTGATGCTGGTGGAGAAGCACCCACACAAATGGATGATGGCGCAGCTCCAGCAGATCCTAATGCAGCACCACCAGCAGATTCTGGTCAGTAAAAATTAAATTAGCCAAGCATAAATATCTAATCTATTTGGGGGGTAAAAGCAGTATTTTGTTCATCTCCCCATTCTGGTTATGATGTTTTGCCTATAGATATCGTTGATTAATTTTTAATTATTGATCACTAATTTAGAAGGATAGTCACCCCCTGAATGAATCTTGATGGTAATGATGCAGTGATCAATCTGACGAGATTCATGAGGTAATTTGCCATCGCCTGAATTGAGAGGATAAGCAGGAAAACAAGCCCCACTAAGACTAAGACGTAAGCTGTTGCCCGCTTTTATACACATACAGGTTGGTTGTAGTGGGATTGTGATTAGGTTGGGATTGGAATCTAGAGCCACTACTCGAATATAGCCTTGAGTAAAGTTAAACACTGTACCATCTGGATTTACTGTAGACAAAACGGCACACAGATCAAAACTAGGATTTTTCGTAGCACAAAATACTGTCAATGTTACTACACCTGTTAGGTGTAAATCTGATTCTAAAGTGGCTGAGGTGTAAGTGAGCAGATCTGCACGACAGTCCAAAAGCGAGCGCTCAAAAGATCCACTCGGATAAATAGCATGTCCGCCTAATGCGGGTACTGGTCGCCAAGGATCGTGAACTAAAATATCTATGTTATGAGCGAACTCGGTTATGATCTGGCTAAGATCGGTTTCGATTAATTCTTGAGGCGAAGGATCGACAACTTCTTCATATTGCCAGAGCATCCCGCTATCTTCTCTGATGCTAGCTAAACCATCACTGGCTAAATAAAAGATTGTTTGCTTCCTAGGTAAGCTGTCAAACTCTCTCCAGTTATTGCTGCCCATTTCAAATAGGCAGATAGTTGATTCTTTTAATAATCCTGTGTCGATATCTTTTAACCAATGATCGAACCAGCGAATTTGAATTTCATCAATGGGGTTTTGCGCTTCTATACCATAGTCCACCTGTCCTAGTTTGCTTCCCCAGGGAAGATGTCCCCAGGGCCCAACTAACAGATGCTGGGGTTGATGACATTGAGCGACCATTGCCTGATAGAGATTCATTGTTCCCCGAAGATAAGGATCAAACCAGCCCCCAATATGAAGCATGGGCAGATCTATCTGGTCTAAAAGATATTTAGGCGATCGCTTTTGCCAATATTCAGCACCAGCATCAGCATGATTTAACCACTGATGATAAAAAGAGTCAGGGGCTAGTTCTTGCATTAACTGAGGATTAGCAGCAATAGAGTCATGCAAGGGCAAGTGACTAGACGCTGCTTTCAGTTTTAAATAGGCTGCTTCATCTTTTTGAAGACGTGCCGTTTCTCCCGCTAGCTGAATTGCCCAGGCAAGATTAGCCCAGAGACAAAATGCCCCGTTTTCATAAGCCCAATCCCTGTAAAGATCGTAGGCTACCATAGCTGGAGCGATCGCTTTTAAACAGTTTGGCTGGTGGGCTGCGGTATATAGCTGAGTCATGCCCTGATAGGAAAAACCATACATCCCGACTTTGCCCGTACTATTGGGTAAGCTTGATACCCAGTTAATCGTATCCAAGCCATCAGCAACTTCGTGGGTAAACAGATCGAACTTTCCTGCTGATGTTCCCCTTCCCCTCACGTCTTGAATTACGACAATATATCCTTGGGCTGCATACCAACGAGGATGAGCATAAACTACCGTTGAAGCGATTTCTCGACCATAAGGCTGACGCATCAGCAGAATCGGCAGCTTTTCTTCTGTTTCAGGGCGATAAATATCTGCATCCAGCCTCACGCGATCGCGAGTCTGCATTGAAGTCGTTTGTTTAATGATTTTGACCATTTACTTTGTCTGTTTTACTTTACCTGTTCAGGTTTTTTCCCTGGTCGAAACAGATGCTGATGCTGGGGATGATAGAGACGGGAACGAGTTGTTACTGCCTTTTGCAGCGCAGGACTAATTAAATACAAGGTTGTTCTAATTAAATCTTTTTCTCTGGTCACCGCAGCCATTTTAGACAAAGGAACGACCCAGATTTGCTCGTCTTGCCAACCCACTCGATAGCAAACTGCCACAGGAGTATCCGCGGGATAATGTTCTAATAACTGATCCTGTGCTTTTGAACTATGGCGAGCAGCTAGATAAAGACATAAACTAGCTTTATGCGCAGCCAGAGAGGCTAATTCCTCAGTTTCGGGGACAGCAGATGCTTTACCGCTAACTCTGGTCAGGATAATAGTCTGTACTAGCTCTGGAATAGTCAACTCTGTGCTGAGTTTGGCAGCCGCAGCTTGAAAAGCACTGATCCCAGGAATCAATTCAAAGGGAATATCCGCTTCAGTAAAAGCCTGCATCTGTTCGGCGATCGCACTATATAAAGTTAAATCCCCCGAATGTAGACGCACCACAGATTTACCCTGCCTAACTCGTTCAATTGCCAGGGGAATGATTTGTTCTAAGGTTTTATTGCCCGTTGCCACCAGTTCGGCATCACGGCGAACATCCTCTAAAATCTGCTTGGGGACTAATGAATCAGCATAGAGAATTACATCGGCTTGAGTCAGTATTTTATATGCCTTGATGGTCAGTAATTCTGGATCTCCTGGCCCAGCACCAATAATGTAGACAGCTGGCTTTAGGGCAGTTTGAGTTAAGTTCATTAAGTAATAAATATTTGAATTTGGAAGTATTGAATTATGGTCTGTAGTTAGATGATTTTGCGGAATGGGGAAAGACAACATCGGGTAGTGGTCTTCTCCACCAGTACAGCCACGCAAGTATTAGTAGACCAAGAGCGATCGCGCACAAGCTGACTAGTTGAGCCATCTTCAAAGGCCCAATCATCAGGCTATCAGTACGCAACCATTCAATCCAAACCCGACCCAGGCTATAGCCAATTAGATAGACCCCTGCAAGCGTACCAGTTTTGAGTTGATTAGTTCTGCTTAAGCCCCAAAAAAACAACCAGAGTAGCAAGGCAAATATGCCTAAATTCCACAAAGATTCATACAGAAAAGTCGGATGAAAAAATTCTTGATCGATTAGCTCTAAAGGTCGGTATTGAGGAGCAATATACAATTTCCAAGGCAAATTTGTCGGCTTTCCAAATGCCTCCGAATTAAAAAAATTACCCCAACGACCAATAGCTTGACCCAAAATGAGCGAGGGTGCTATTAAATCTAATAGCTGCCACACAGAAATTCGCTTCAGACGAGCAAAAATAATGGTGGCGATCGTACCCCCAATAATCGCACCGTGGATCGCAATGCCACCTTCCCACACCGCTAACATATGCCACCAAGGGCGCTGAACATACTGCTGCCATTGAAAAATAACATAGTAGAGGCGAGCGCAAGGAATAGCGCCAATAACTAACCAAATTGCTAAATCCCCCAACAGGTCTGGATCTACCCGACGAGCCTTAGCTAAATATTGAGCTAAAGTTAACCCCACTAATACTGCTGTAGCAATCAACAAACCGTACCAACGAAGCACAATTGGCCCAAGCTCAAAAATAATTGGACCAGGAGATTGAAACTGAAACGCAAAAATCATATCGGTGTGAGTTGGCAAGGTGCAGCTTAAGCTAATATATATTTTCTTTTTGCTATTATCTCAGATTTATTAGTTTAAACATCTTAGGTTTTTATTAAAGTTCTTTATTTATAAGCCTTACCTTACTTCATGGCTTGAGCATCAGATAAATCGGCAATTTCTAACAACCGTAAATAACCTTTGAAAAAATAGGGGATGATGCCACAGGTAAGATCTAAAACATTTTTGTCCATTTTGACTGCTAAATCTCTGAGGGTCTGTTTTCCATTTAATAAGCGAGACATATTAGCAACAATCAAGTCTGGTAACTGCCGTTGTAAATCTTGACTGCGATGGAGCAAAGGAGCATGATGAGGCGAACAAGAAGCTAATCCTTTACTACCCCACTTAGACCATGCTGTCTGGGATTCAAACAAAATTTGTTCCAAATTGAGTGAGATTAAAGACAGGCTAAAGCCAGCTTTGAGCAAATAATGAGCCGAAGTGGCTTCAACACTATAATTTAGAACGCTTTTATATTCTGCTTGTAGTAAATCAAACAAAATTTCTTGGCTAAGATTATCAATTAAAGCTTGAATCTGTTTGCGCTGAATTATTTTTCGCTGAAGCAAGACATTAAGCAAACAGTAAGGTCGCGATCGCATTTGTGGTTGGTGTCTCAGTTCAACTATTTCTGTATTTACTCCAGGACAATAGCGAGTAAAGTTTCTGCGCCAAGAACGATTGGCATGATAACCTCCTTCTGTCCATAAATACTGTCCTTGGTGAAAAAACATCTCCCACTGCTGTTGATTATCTTGAGCTGTGATGGTCAAAACTCCAGTAAATTTTTGCCGATGGAGAGAAAGTAGTTTTTCTCCTAGCTTGCTGTTTGCGCTCATTAAATTTAAACCAAAGTTAGCAAAAAATTGTTTACTGTAAAATTCAACGATTAATTAACCCGTTCTAACACAGCCCATCCTAGAACGCATCAAACCAAACTAATCGCAGACTAGTATGATCGATAGACACCTTATATATATCTACTAAAAGACGGTAAGTAACTTAAAATTGGGCAAATTATATTTAGTCGGCACGCCGATTGGCAATTTAGAAGACATTACTCTTCGGGCGATACGTATTCTTCAATCAGTAGATCTGATTGCTGCTGAGGACACTCGACGTACGGGTAAATTATTACAACACCTAGCAATCTCAACGCCTCAGATTAGTTATAACGAACACAATCATCACAGCCGTATTCAAGAATTAATTAACCGTTTACAACAGGGAACAAATCTAGCTTTAGTTACTGATGCGGGAATGCCGAGTATCTCCGATCCTGGAGTCGAATTAGTCCAGGCAGCGATCGCCCATCAGATTACCGTAATTCCCATTCCTGGGCCAACAGCCGTAATTAGTGCCTTAGCTGCATCGGGTTTACCCACAGACAGGTTTATCTTTGAAGGATTTTTGCCCCTCAAACAAAGCGATCGCCAAGTCAGATTAGAATTATTGCGCAATGAAACTAAAACCATTGTCCTATATGAAGCTCCCCATCGTATCCTCAAGACTTTAAAAGATTTAGTCGCCGTAGTGGGTGATACGAGAAAAATTGTTTTAGCCAGAGAATTGACTAAAATACACGAGGAATTTTGGCGAGGAAACATCGGCGAGGCGATCGACCTTTATAGCAATGAGCGTCAACCAAAGGGGGAATATACCCTAGTTATCAAAGGAGCAGATGAAACTAGCCTAATTACCTCTAAAGCCGAATTAAAACATGAACTACAGCAGTTATTAGCTCAAGGCATGACGCGATCGCAGGCTAGTCGTCAGTTAGCCAAGCTCACTTCTTTATCAAGACGAGAAATATATCAATTAGAAATAGACAATGACAATCTCGAAAGTTAATCTTTTCTTGTTCCTACTCTTTTTTCCAACCTCAACATTCAATTCGGCGACTCGTTAGATTCACGTACATCGAAGTCTACAGATGCATTACAAACAAAAAAATCGATGTTAATTTGAATAAATCCAAATTTATTTGAATTAATATTCGTGAACACTAATAGCTTAAATCCTATTGTAATTAAGGGTTTTTTTGGGTTTTGTCTAGGTCTAATCAGTTGTGTCTCTCAACCTGTCAGAGCAGAATCAGTCAAAGAAAATCGGACTCTAGAAGATCGATTTGATCAAGCAACTTCAGCTCAAAGTTTGTTAACTTCGCCTTCTAGTGAGCAAATCAAGTCGATCATTGCCCAAAGACAATTAGACTTGTCTCAATTTTGCCAAAGTTATCCCCATAACTCAAAATGTCTCGGAGTAAATCCTGCTCAAGAGCCTAGAAATTTAGAAAATGCCTCTAGGGTAGCTCCTACTCCACAAGCTGAAGTTAACACTGTTCAGAAAAAAAGTGGCTGGGCAATTGTTCCCGAAATAAGTACTTTGGGAATTGGAGGACATGTAGTCAAAAGAGTCACTCCTAATTTAAATGCGAGATTGGGCATCAATAACTTTGGCAGAGATATCAATGTCAATGAAACAGAATATGAATATAAAGGAAACTTGAATTTGTTTAATGTTTCTACTCTGGTTGATTATCAACCGTTTAAAAAGGTTGGCTTAAGACTTAGTGGTGGCTTGGTCTTTGGTAATAATAACATTCAGGGGACGGCAGATGTTTCTGAACGAGTTGCTAATGAACTAGGGACAGTGGAAATTGGCGGTCAAGACATTGATATTCGGAACTTGAATATTGAAAACTTGGCTTCTATTGATACTGATATTGAGATTAATGAAGGTGTTTCTCCTTATCTAGGTATTGGAGGTGGTAATGCCGTCAAGCCTGGTAAAGGATTAGGATTTTGGTGGGATTTGGGAGTAGTATTTAGTGGTTCTCCTCATGCCGAAGTGACGAGTAATTTTTCGACAGATATCCCCACAGAACTTCGAGAGGAAGTGGTGGCAGCAGCCGATGAAGCGCTTAAAGATGAAGAAAAAGACCTTAACGAAGCATTAGACATTATGGGTATTTATCCAGTGTTGTCTTTCGGACTTTCCTATCAGTTTTAAAGGTTAACTAAATATTAAAGTTGACTGGTTCGTTTTCGTATCTAGCTTTGAGCTTCTTAGCTTTGAGCTTTTTTATTTAATTTACCAACGCCAAAAAAACAATTAATGGTAATTTAAATAAGACTAAACTTAGAGTAATTATTTTGTGAAGACTAATAAGGTACACACTTCCGTAATCCAAAGTTCCCTAGGATTCTGTCTAGGTTTGATTAGCTTTGTAGCCCAACCTGCAATAGCAGAGTCAGGAAATGCGCATCAGACTAAAGCCAATCAAGTTAAGCCAATCACTTCAACTCAACCATCAGTTTCGACTCAAGCCCAAGATTTATTATCACCATCATTTGGGAGTCAGTTTACTTGGACAACTCAAGCGAGGGAACGATTAGCCCAAAGAGAATTAGATTTGGATCGATTCTGCCAAAATTATCCTTACAATTCTAAATGCTCAGGGGTGACTCCTGCTACTGAACCTGGAGTAGAGAATAATCCTGTTGAGATTCCTGTACCACAAGTTGAAAGCAGCACTCCCGATTCCAAAAGCGGTTGGGCAATTGTTCCCGAAGTGAGTACCTTGGGACTTGGCGGGAGTATAATTCGCAAAATTACTCCTAATTTTAATGCCAGGGTAGGAGTCAATGCTTTTACAACGGGTATCGATGTTAATGAAACAGAATTTGACTACGAAGGAGACTTAAATTTATTTAATGTTTCTACCCTGATTGATATTCAGCCATTTAGAAGTTCTGGCTTTAGACTCAGCGCGGGGTTAATTTTAGGCAATAATAATATCGAAGGTACGGCAGATGTTTCTGACCGAGTTGCCGATGAACTAGGGGAAGTTGAACTTAATGGAGAGAATATTGATATTCGAGATTTAAATATTGACGGGTTAGCCACTATTGATGCCGATATTGATATTAACGACGCTGCTGCTCCCTATGTGGGAATTGGGGGAGGCAATGCAGTAGGCGCAGGTAAAGGATTAGGATTTTGGTGGAATTTGGGAGTAGTATTTGGTGGTTCTCCTGAAGCTACAGTGACTAGTAATTTTTCTGCTGAGATACCCGCAGAACTTCGAGAAGAGGTGGAAGCTGCTGCCGATCAAACATTAGAAAATGAGGAAGAAGAGCTTAATGACGAACTAGATCTGCTAGGTGTTTATCCAGTGGTGTCTTTAGGGTTTTCTTATCAATTTTAAAAACTAATTAAAAACTAATGCTTTGTCAATTAATTAATGATGGGTGAGCAAGTTTGGAGTAATGAGCAATAAGTTTTTTCCCTACTACCTATATGCGAAGCGGGACGCGCCCCCAGGCGCTAATCCTTTAGGGTATCCTTTAGGACTACCTACTACCTACTACCTATTACGGCAAGTTCCATTACGAAACTTTGCAACAGTTGTACTACCAATAGCTATTGTTTTAATCTGACAGTTATTGCCTAATGAATTTCTTGCTATATGACTGTTTCTGCTCACAAAAAAGCCAAAGCCTTAAAACCTGGTAGTCGCCGTCCTGCCAAGGAACTCTGTAGCGAGTGCGGGCTTTGTGATACCTACTATGTGCATTATGTTAAAGATGCCTGTGCTTTTCTCAATCAACAGATTGCTGAATTAGAAATATTGGCACATGGGCGTAGTCGAAACTTAGATAATCAAGATGATCTGTATTTTGGGGTTAGCCAAGAAATGATGGCGGCTCGCAAACAACAGCCGATTGAGGGAGCGCAATGGACGGGAATCGTCAGTGCGATCGCCTGTCAGATGTTAGAACAGGGCTTGGTAGAAGGGGTTGTCTGTGTACAAAACACCGCCGAAGATCGTTTTCAACCTTTCCCTGTCATTGCCAGAACCCCCGCCGAGGTTTTGGCTGCTAAGGTCAATAAGCCCACGCTTTCGCCTAATCTTAATGTCCTAGAGCAGATTGAGCAATCAGGTCTGAAGCGCCTTTTAGTAATTGGTGTTGGCTGTCAAATTCAGGCTCTGCGAGCAGTGGAGCAAGAACTAGGCTTAGAAAAACTTTATATTTTGGGTACACCCTGTGTGGATAATGTTAGTCGCCAGGGTCTGCAAAAATTCCTCGATACTACTAGTAGATCTCCTGAAACAGTTGTACATTATGAGTTTATGCAGGATTTTCGCATTCACTTTAAGCATGAAGATGGTTCAATCGAAAAAGTGCCGTTCTTTGGTTTAAAAACCAATCAGCTTAAAGATGTCTTTGCCCCTTCTTGTATGAGTTGCTTTGATTACGTTAATTCTCTGGCTGATTTAGTGGTGGGCTATATGGGTGCGCCTTTTGGGTGGCAGTGGATTGTGGTGCGTAACCAGACAGGCAAAGAAATGTTAGATCTAGTTAGAGATCAGCTAGACACTCAACCAGTAATGTCAAAAGGCGATCGCCATCAGGCTGTACAGCAAAGTATTCCTGCCTACGACAAGGGGGTAACCTTGCCCATGTGGGCTGCTAAATTGATGGGAGTAGTAATTGAACAAATTGGACCCAAAGGACTAGAATATGCGCGTTTTTCCATTGATTCTCACTTTACCCGTAACTATCTCCATTTAAAACGCAACTATCCCCAGAAATTAGAGCAGCATGTCCCCGAATATGCGAAAAAAATTGTTGCTCAGTATAAGTTACCAGAGTAACTATAGTCATTCCAATTAATTAAGGTGTGTTTTGAGAAATCGGCAAAACGATGAGGAATGAATGATGAGTGATAAAAAGTAGTACCAATTAACTTGTGTTTCTGATTTTGATTGAATATAGCAAAGGCAAACAGCGATCTTCAGGAAAAATGAATTAAGTAAAGATCGCTAATTTTCTTGTCATGAGACGAATTAAGGAATACACTCCATACGAGACAGCTATAGCAGTTCATATATGGTGAAATCTTTTTTAAATAAGCAACAAAATAACAATTTACTCTGGTATCGAGAGCTACTGTTGGTATTGATTAGGCGCAGTCTCAAACGAAGATATCGCGGTTCTTTTTTGGGTATTTACTGGTCTTTACTCAATCCTTTAGCAATGACGGGGCTATATGCCGCAATCTTTGGCCCTGAGTTTGCTGAATACTACGACAACTCTAATCTAAATTATATTTTGGCTGCATTTACTGGTTTGGTGGTAATCAATTTTTTTTCCGCCTCAACGGCGATGGCTTTGAGTAGCGTTGTGGAAAATGGGGCGATGGTGAACAAAATTCGGCTTCCTTTAGCTGTATTTCCCCTAGCAGCTATTGGGGCAAATGTATTTCAGCTACTGTTAGGTACTTTACCTTTATTAATTATTGTTACCCTAGCTATATCTCATAGCCTGATTAACACGATCGCTTTATTCTTGCCCCTGACAGCCTTGATTTTAGTTTGCACGGGGGTTGGTTTGTTGATGAGCGGACTATATGTATTTTTTCGCGATTTACCTTATTTTTATGAATTGCTGATCTTTGTTCTCTTTATGAGTTCGCCAATTTTTTATCCTCCTGATATTGTCCCAGTTACAGTCAGACAATTTTTAATTTTTAATCCGATCCTGCCAATTATTGAAAGTATTCGTCAGATTGCCTTATCGGGAAACCTACCCGATTTAACTTTAATTACTCATAGTCTGGCTAGTGGTTTAGTTTTAATAACTCTTGGACTAATGGCATTTTCTCGTTGGCGTTCTCAGTTTATGGATTTGTTGTAGATAGATATGATACAAGAATCAATCAGATTGGATGGGGTTTCCCTCTGGCGCAGAACTCAAGAAGAGTTTTCCTATGATTTAAAGAAAACGATCTTCTCCTTATTTAACGGTCAATATCGTCAGCCTGCCAAAAAAATGGTGATTGACAACATTGATTTAACAATTAATTGTGGTGAGAAAGTCGGGATTATTGGCGCGAATGGTTCGGGTAAATCTACTATGCTCAAGCTAATCTCAGGTATTTTACAGCCTACCACGGGAACAGTGCGGGTCAAGGGTGCAGTTGCTCCGCTGATTGAACTAGGGGCAGGATTTGACACAGAATTAACGGTAATCGACAATATTATTCTTTATGGAGTTATGCTGGGCTATTCTCAGTTAGAAATGAGGTCAAGAGTCAAGGATATTTTAGAATTTGCCGAATTGGAAACCTATGCTTCAATTCCTGTCAAGGGTCTATCTTCAGGTATGACAGCTCGTTTAGGATTTGCGATCGCTACTGATGTTACTCCCAATATCTTGATCCTCGATGAAGTACTGTCGGTGGGGGATATTAGCTTTAAAAACAAGTGTAGCCAAAGAATGAAAGATTTTTGGCAAGATGATGTCACAATTTTACTGGTTTCTCATTCAATGGACATGATTTGTGAGAACTGTCACAAGGTTATTTGGATGGAACAGGGACGAGTCAAAATGATTGGTCAGACTTCAGATGTGATTGAGCAGTATCTTGAATGTGTTGACCCTACAGGCATTACTTCATCTTTGCCTCAAGTTAATCAATAAATTTTCAAGCTAGTACTGATACTAAATCCGTTTGATATAGGTTACTTGAAAAATTGAGTAATGAGTAACGAGTAACGAGTAACAAGTATTAGTTATTTAGATTTCATCACCAAATTTTTGCGCAGAAATTAAACATTACCTTTGCTAAGTGAATTCAGTATCACGAGTTATCTGAAATACAAAAAAGAATGATCAAGATAAACTATCTCCTAGTCTGCCAGCCATGCCATTTGTAGCAAACATTTTAGAATATGCTCGTAAGTTGAAGCGCTATATTCCTTATAAACCTCAATTAAAAAAGGCAATCCGCAAAACTAGCTCGAAATTATCTTATTATTTTGCCCTGATTACTAATGAACCGAATATAAGTAATGACATCCAATATCAACGATGGCTCAGAAAATATTATCCTCGTCCTCAAGATTTTGACACCATTAAAACCCAGATCTGCGCATTAGCTTACCAACCTTTAATCAGCATTATTGTTCCAGTCTATAATCCCGAACAAAAATTCTTGGAGCAGGCGATCGCTTCTGTGTTAGAGCAAATTTATCCTCATTGGGAACTTTGTTTAGTGGATGATTGCTCAAGTAAACCCTATGTCAAAACTATTCTAGCAGCCTATTGCCAACAAGATCGGCGAATTAAAGTAGTTTACCATCAGCAAAATCAGCATATTTGTCGAGCTTCCAATTCTGCTTTAGAAATTGCCACAGGAGAATATATTGTCCTGTTAGATCACGATGACCGACTAGCGCCCCATGCTTTGAGTGAAATAGTTAAACTATTAAACCAACATCCTCAAGCAGATTTTATTTACTCAGATGAAGATAAAATTGATGGGCAAAACATCCACCAGACTCCCTTTTTTAAACCAGATTGGTGTCCTGATTCCCTCTTGTCGCGCATGTATACATGCCATCTGGGGGTTTATCGACGCTCCTTAGTCGAGCAAGTAGGTAACTTTCGGGTTGGCTTTGAAGGCAGTCAGGATTATGACTTAGTACTACGACTAACTGAGAAAACTAACCACATATTTCATCTAGCTCAAATACTATATCATTGGCGCATTCATCCTCAGTCTACGGCAGCAGATGCAAATGCGAAGCCCTATGCTGCTCTTGCTGCTCAAAAGGCTATTCAGGAGGCAATTACTCGCCGTCAAGAACCAGGTAAGGTAGTAATTAACCCTAATTTTGCTGGGGTATATACCGTTCGCTATCACATTCCTGACTGCAAACTAGTCAGCATTATCATTCCGACCAAAGATCTCGCCGATATTTTAGATAACTGCCTCAAATCTATCTTTTCACAAACAATCTATCCTAACTACGAAGTAATCGTGATTGATAATGGCAGTGTGGAGATGAAAACCGCTCAATGTTTGAAATATTGGCAGCAAGAAGAACCTACACGTTTTCGTTCCTACTATTACGATGCACCGTTCAATTATTCCCAGATCAATAATTATGCTGTGAAGCAAGCTCAAGGAGATTATTTGTTATTTTTGAATAATGATACGGAGATCCTTACTCCAGACTGGATTAAAGCGATGGTGGAACAGAGTCAAAGACAATCTATTGGCGCAGTGGGTAGTCTGTTGCTATATCCCGATCTTACCGTTCAACATGCGGGAGTAATTTTAGGCATTGGTGGTGTAGCAGGACACAGCCATAAAGATTTTCCTGCTTCGGGATCGGGTTATATATCTCAATTGGTTTCAACTAATAATTATTCCGCAGTTACTGCTGCTTGTCTAATGTGCCGTCGAGAAGTATTTGAGTTAGTAGGGGGTTTTGAAACTGAATTGGCGATCGCTTTTAATGATATTGATTTTTGTCTCAAGCTGATTAGTCACGGTTATCGTAATGTTTACCTTCCCCACGTAGTTTTATATCACTATGAGTCTAAAAGCCGAGGTTATGAAGATACTCCAGTCAAAAAAGCCCGTTTTGCCCAGGAAATTAATTATATGCAGCAAAAATGGTCGCAAATCTGCGCTCGCGATCCCTGTTATAATCCCAATTTAAGTAAAAGCAATGGCGACTATCAACTCAAGATCTAATTGTACTTAGTCAAGTATGTCAGTATAAACTATATAAATTGTGCAAATATGGATACGATTGGGCATAAAAGCTATCCTGAGCTAGAAGAATCTTTATTAGATGAAAATAGTAGTTTAACCAAAATGCTAGGCTTAATTGGCAATGATAAACAGGTAGTAGATTTTGGTTGTGCGACTGGTTATTTTGCTCATCTGTTGAGTCAAAAACAATGTCTGGTGACAGGTGTTGAAATTAATTCAGAGGCAGCTTCGGCTGCAAAGCAGTATTGTCAAGAAGTAATCGTTGCCGACTTAGATTTTGTTTCTGTTCAGGAAATATTAGGCGATCGCCAATTTGATGTAGCTATTTTTGGTGATGTTTTAGAGCATCTGCGCGATCCTTGGCAAGTACTGCGAGATACCCGACAAATTTTAAAAAAAGATGGATATATAGTGGCTTCGATCCCGAATATCGCCCATGGAGCAATTCGGCTGTCTCTGTTACAAGGAAAGTTTGAATACACAGAATTAGGCATCTTAGATAATACTCACCTAAGATTTTTTACTAGAAAAACTGTTCAAGATTTAGTAGAAAATTCTGGATATTTATTAAAAAATCTTGAAAGAACAAAATTACCGTTGCTAGCTAATAATAATTTAGTTCCTCACATTAATCTCAATGATTTTGATCGCGAGATGATTGAAAAAATGCAGCAAGATGAAGATATTGATACTCTGCAATTTGTAATTAGAGCCGTTCCTAGTTCTGTCGAAGAAAGATTAGTGGATTGTCAAAATCGCTATGGTCAACTGCTCCAAGAGTCAAAAATCAGTCAATCGGAGCTTGAGCAGAGTCAGAAGACAACCCAGCAGTTACAATCGGAGCTTGAACAGAGTCAGAAGACAACCCAGCAATTACAATCGGAGCTTGAACAGAGTCAGAAGACAACCCAGCAATTACAATCGGAGCTTGAGCAGAGTCAAAATAATATTCAGCAGTTAAAATCTGAGCTTGAGCAGAATCTTGAACAGGGCAAGCAAGCGATCGCTACTATCCAGTGGATGAAAACTAGTAAATTCTGGCAGCTTCGCAGTAAGTGGCTCAAGTTCAAGCTTTTTTTTCAACCTGAATCGTTAGAGTAACCCAGTAATACGGAGATATGATAATTAACAAACAATCGATCAATACAGTTCGTCTGTTCGTGACATCTTTAGGAAATCATTTCATGATTGAGATTGCCGAGATCTTCCATGAAGGATTCAAAAGTAATGGTGTTGAGTCTCAGATTAAGATCGATCAGCGCCCCTCTACTGATCCAGAACCAGGGCTAATTCAGATAGTCATTGCACCTCATGAGTTTTTTAATCTATTTCTTGACTCTAGGCTGAAACCTGGAGAAAAAATCAAAGACTTTTTAAAGGCTGTATATATGCTCAGTGCAGAACAGCCCCTTACCCACTGGTTCGAAATGGCTTGCAAGCGAGCGTCTTCTTCTCAAGGCGTGTTAGATATTACAGAACATACTGCCCTCGAATATCGCAAACGGGGAATTTTTACTATTCATGCACCCTTGGGCTATGCCTCATGTTTTGAAGCAGGTATCGATCCCCACAATCTACCTGAGCGCAAATTTGACCTCCTCTTCCTTGGCAGCATTTCTCATAAGCGAGAATTGTTTTTATCTCAAAATGCAGCTCTATTTAATCAATACAACAGTAATATTGTGATTACTCGTTTAGAGAAGCCCAAGTTTTCCCATACCAAAGGTTTTTTTGCCGACCATGAGCGCAATCGTTTACTGCGCTCCTGTAAAATTTTGGTCAACGTTCATGCCAATGACAACACTTATTTTGAATGGTTGCGCGTGATTATGGCGATCGCTAATGGCTGCCTAGTGATCTCGGAAACCAGTGATTATATTGAACCCCTCGTCAACGGCAAACATTTAATCGTTACCGAATTAGATGACATTGCTACTCAATGCGAGTACTATCTCGAACATGAATCAGAGCGACTCACCATTGTCAATGAAGCCTATCAATTTGTCACCCAAGAATTCAATAGCACCATCCTTTGCCAATCTATCTTACAAAAACTAGAACAGCAAACTGAACACATCGTTGAACTTCAAAGGGTATAGCCAGCATGGAAAGTATCAATTCTGCCCAACGAAACATTATGGGAACAAGGCTAGAAATGTCCAAACTCTGTTCTTTTTTAGGAAAAGATCCTTGGGTTTTGTCAGCCAATGCAGCCTTCGACAACTGTTTTGATCCCAGCGTTACAGTGATCATCACCCTCTATAATTATTCAGAATACATTCAAGAATGCTTAGATAGTGTCTGCGCCACAATCAAAGATCGTTTACCTGGTGGCTTTGATGTTTTAGTTATTGATGACTGTTCTACCGACAAGTCCGCAAGCTTGGTAGAAGAATATATTCACCAGGTTGACACCCCAATTTGCCTGGTAAAAAAAATCTACAATACTGGTCTAGCTGATGCCCGTAATTGTGGGTTAAAAATGGCTCGCGCTCCTTTTGTCTTTATTTTGGATGCAGATAACTGGATTTATCCAAATTGCTTAGAAATTTTATATCAGGGAATTAATGAATCGGGTTGTGCTGCTGTATATGGCATTATTAATTGCTTTTGCAACAAAACAGGAAAAGGTGTTGGGCTAAACTCTTTTTATGAGTGGGATGTGAGGGAATTACTTAGTGGTCCTTATATCGATGCCATGGCAATGTTTAAAAAAGATATTTTGCTCAAAGTAGGTGGTTATTCTACCGAACTGATGCTGGTTGCTTGGTCGGGATGGGAAGACTATGATCTATGGCTCAACCTAGCTCAATCTGGTTATAGTGCTAAGTTAGTTCCGCGAATTGTCAGTTCTTATCGTGTTCATCCAACTTCAATGATCAACACTACCAATATCTATACTGATATATTGGTGCAGTATTTTCAGAAAAAATTTGTCAAACTTATTGAACAATACCAAGATCTAGACACTGTTTTTGGGATGCCGCGATCTATAGAAATCAGCACTGAAAACTGTGCCATGGTTCAGCTAAGAGAGGCAAAAGCGCTGATTGAGGCTATGGAAACGAGTAAGTTTTGGAAGCTTCGTAGTCGCTGGTTTCAAGTCAAAAAATGGGTGGGAATTACCAAGAGTTAGCAACAAATATCTTCACCTAGTAAAAATGAGCAAAAATCTATAATCGCGACTCCTGCTGCAATCCCAATCCAACCAAAAGTTGCGAGAATTGTAGACTAAAATACTTGACAATAACAATCCGCTCAATTTAACTTAGGATGATATTTTGTAGTTTCAATTACTAGTAGGGGCTTATATGCTGATTATTTATGTTGGATAAGCTAGTTACTTATTCCATAGTCATCCCCATCTTTAACGAAGCAGCAACCTTGCCTGAGCTATGGCGACAATTAAAAGCTGTAATTGATGAACTTAATGATACTTGTGAAGTCATTTTTATCGATGATGGTAGTAATGATGATTCTTACGATCGCTTACTGTTGCTACATCAAGCCCATCCTGAAGTTAGATTAATTCGTCTTTCTCGTAATTTTGGACATCAACCAGCCTTAACGGCAGGGATTGAAAAAGCTACAGGCAAAGCAGTTATTTTAATGGATGGAGATCTTCAAGATTCTCCCCAGGCGATCGCTCAGTTTATTGCTAAGTGGCAGCAAGGATACGATGTAGTCTATGCAGTTAGGGAAAAACGCAAAGAAATTTGGTTAAAAAGATTAGCCTTTGTGGGCTTCTATCGTCTGCTCAATTTTCTTTCAGGGATGAAACTGCCCATCGATGCAGGTATTTTTTCGCTGATGGATCGTCAAGTGGTCGTAGCCTTATGTCAGATGCCTGAGCGGAATCGCTACTTGAGTGGATTGAGGGCTTATGCGGGATTTAAACAGACAGGAGTTGTCGTAGAAAGAGGCTCTCGATATCATGGGCAACCTAAGGTTACTCTAAGCAAGCTATGTAAACTTGCTTTTGATGGGATCTTCTCTTTTTCCACCATTCCCCTCAAAATTGCGACGATATTCGGTTTAATTTCGGCGATCGTTTCTTTTGTCATCGGTTTATCGGGGCTATATGTCAAATTTGTTTTGGGTAAAGTTCTCCTATCCTGGGCTTATGGATTGACTACTACTTTCTTTATGGGGGGAGTTCAGCTAATCTTTTTAGGCATTATCGGCGAATATATTGCTCGTATCTATGATGAGGTGAAACAAAGACCTTATTACCTAATTAGAGAAACTCAAGGCTTCCATAATCTGGAGCATCAAAAACGTGAAAAAATTTCTCTTTAAATTACTGGTTGTCATTCCTGCTGTTATATTAGGTTTTTTACTCTGGAAATATGGGGTTGATTGCCCATTTTGGGATGAATGGGTTACACCAGGCTCTACATTAGTTCAATTTAACTTTGGTCAGCTTAGTTGGGAACACTTATTTAGTCAACATAATGAAAGTCGTAAGTTTTTCCCTCGATTACTGTTCATTTATCTATCTCGGTTGACAACAAATTGGAATACTCAGTATGGAATGCTCATCAGTTTTTTATTATCTTGTCTGACTACTTTTAATCTTTATTATCTCAGTAAACATACTCTTAAAAGCTCTGATGGCTATAGGTTAACTTGTTTAACTTTGGCTAGTATGCTCATTTTTAGTCCTATGCAGCGGGAAAACTGGCTGTGGGGATTACAGATGATTACATTCATTCCTATTGCCACTATCACTTCTGCTTTAGTAATTATATATGCGGCTAACCCGATCGTTATTAAGCTATTGAGCAGTGCTGCTCTTGCTACCTTTGCTACTTTCTGCTTTGCCAACGGCATTATTAGCTGGGTGGTCATTTTTCCCGCCTTATATTTAGTCGCCAGCAAAAATCGTCGTTCTTTAATTTGGATAACTACAGGATGGCTATTGTTATTTAGCCTCAATGTGACAGTTTATTTTCACGACTATCATCGTCCAGGTCATCATCCTAGTATTATGGTTGCTCTTACTCAACCATTTAAGGCGATCGCCTATTATCTATCCTTTCTTGGTTCTCCTTTAGCAGTTCGTCAGCTAATCCTCAGTCTAATTTTGGGCATAGTAATATGTTTGTTGATTGCTTCAATCTGTTGGTATCTCCTCAAAATCAACCACAATAAGTTGCTCATCTACCATCTTGTTCCTTGGTTAAGTATTTTAAGTTATACATTAATCAGTGCTGTTATAACTACTGCGGGACGACTCGGCTTTGGCATCGAACAGTCCTTAGAATCGAGATATGTGACTTTCTCGACTTATGGCTTGGTTGCTCTAATTTATCTAATTGCAATTATTAATCAAGAAGTTAACCATCAGCCAGAGGCTATTCAGCGAAATTATCGACAGATCATCAACTTGATGGTAAAAATTTTCATCGTGGCGATGCTACTACTTTATCCCTTCAATTTTATCTATGGAATAAAAGCCTTTAGTGTTACTCACCAAGAGCGCCTCTTCGGAAAATCTTGTTTAAGTCTAATTAACGTTGTTCCAGATCAAGCCTGTATTGAAAGATATATCTACCCCAATTTTGCTGAAGTATTCGAGCGCGCCAATCAACTAAACAGTATGGGGTTGCTTCAACCAAGTTTGCTTGTCAGCGATCGTCTCAGCGATATCAGTCGAGATAATTTACCCCAAATCTCCTATGGCTTCTTTGACAGTCTTACCGTTGGTCAAGATAATTCCTATACTGCTTCAGGTTGGTCTGTTCTGCCTCTGTATAACACCCCTGCCCATGCGGTAATTTTGGCATATCAAACAGCAGACGCGGTTGATCATCCTTTTGCGATCGTCAAACCTGAATTAATGAGAGAAGATGTATGGCATGCTATAGGGAAAAAAGAATATCTCCATTCGGGTTGGAGTAAAAAATTTTCTGCAGAACTAATTCCCCCCAATGCCCTAGCAATAAGTGCCTGGTCTTTCGATAGTAAACTTGCCCGAGCCTATAAATTTCAATCAATTAAATTATAGAAATTTTTCTTTACTGCAATTTCTTTACTTCAAGGTGATTAACATCACTCCTAAAACCACAAACCCTAAACCAAATGAGCGGGTGAGGGGAATCATTTCGTTAAACCAAAAATAGCCCAACAAAACCGAGAAAACATAGACTAGAGAAACTGCTGGAGCCGCCATACTGAGATCGACTTTAGTCAAGAGTAAAATATAGGCGATCGCCCCCACACCATAAAAGGTTAAACCTAAAATTAATTCAGGAATCAAAAAAATGGCGATTATTCTCTCAAATAGATTAGAAGCAGAGATCTCATTTAACTTCGCTGCCCCTAGCTTTAAACACAATTGCCCTGCCACACTGAAGGAAATAGATAACATCAGGTAAACAAACTCCACTAGACCCATAATTTGTTGCTTACTCCCAAAAGTGATTAAAGACAATTAGATTTGATTATTGATGCAGTAGAGGCTCGTCTTGACAGACTGCTAACAAATCTTGATGTAATTGAGTATTTCTAGCGACGATCGCGCCATTATAACTATAGTCTTGGCAGGTTTGTAAAGGAGGCAAAGGTAAACCGTCCAATCCTGTAACAATACAGCCGTTTTCTTGTGCCATAAATGCCAGGGCTGCACTATCAATAAATTTACCTCGTTTGGTAATCCAGCCGCTTAACTCTCCTGTAAAGATGCCGTTATAGTTGGGAAATTTGACAGTAGAAGAATAGCAATTCTCGATATCGATTACTTGATATTTATCTTTTAAAGCAGAGGTTAAATGTGCCATACCCCAACCTAAGAAAATGACAGGGGCAGGATGAATAATATTTAAGCGACTGCAATCATCTAAATCTTGTTGAAGATTGCCCTGATATACTCCTTCATTTTTGATTGCGTAGTAGTAGCAGTCTTGAGCAGGAGAAATGGCAATCACCGCCTCACAGCTATCAATATTTAAAACACTAAGTATAATCTGATAATTATCAAAACCATCAAGATAATATTTTGTCCCATCAATTGGATCTAAAGTAATCAGATAGTTATTTGTCCTTAACTTCGTCGAGGAAAAGTATTTAGTATTGCGAGATTGTTCATATTCTTCGCCATAAAAAGCCAGATCGGGATATGTTCCCAGTAAAGCTACCTCCACCATAGTTTGAATCGAAAGATCCGCATCGGTTAAGGCTGCTGATAAGATATTATCCCCAACATCTTTGGCGGGTAGGGAAGCAATCTTGGCTTGGATTTGTCGTGCGTAACCCGCAGCTACTCGTAAATGGGGCAATAAGGTTTGTAGTATTTCACGGGGAGGAGGAAGAGAAAACATATCAGCATGTTGAGCTTATTGTAATGATGCGATCTTATAACGAAGTAACAAGTAACAAGTAACAAGTAACAAGTAACAAGTAACAAGTAAGATTTACCATCATCATTAATACAAAGTAACCATCTCTGAAATTAATTAAAATGACTATAATCTTGAAGAAAATATTAGCATAACTCTATTTATCTATTAGGATTAGATGATTTAAGAAGCAATAGAAATTTGAGGAGGTGGAATGGTACTCTACGACGTGATTGGCAAAACCTACGCTCAAACGAGAAGAAGCGATCCGCGAATCGCTGGAAAATTGCTAGAGATTTTGGCATCCTCAAAAGCTCATACCATTGCAGATATTGGTGCTGGTACGGGTTCTTACGCGCAAGTTTTAGCAGATTATGGGTATAACGTTTTAGCAATTGAACCGTCAGCAATGATGCGTAGTCAAGCGATCGCTCATCCTGCTGTTGAATGGATTAATGGATCTGCTGACAACTTGCCTTTATTCGATCAAGCAGTAGACGCAGCTATTGTCATGCTTGCTTTCCACCATTTCACAGATTTTCGACAAGCACTACGGGAAATTCATAGGGTTGTAGGTAATGGACAAATAGTTTTGTTTACTTATGATCCAGCAATGATTTCTAGTTTTTGGTTGACCGAATATTTTCCCTCCCTGATTAAAGACGTTGAAACTACATTTTTACCAATTCCAGAGTTGATCGATGAAATTCAATCGATTGTAGTTAATTCTGTGAATGTTATTCCTTTTCCATTGCCAAACGACTTATCAGATTCCTTTGCAGCGGTAGGTTGGGCGCGACCAGAGCTTTATCTTGATCGCCAGATTCGCGCTGGAATCTCTTCATTTGCCAAGATGGATGCTGATGATCTCAAAGAGGGACTATCTCGCCTACGAGTAGATTTGGCAAGTGGGTTATGGAATGAAAAATATGGATATTTACGCCAGCAAGACCAGTATGATGTCGGATATAGGTTTGTATATTAATTGTGGATATAGTACATAATCGCTATATATTAGGTCAGGTGAGTATACTGTCTCTAGTGATATGCAATCTTATTCCTTAATTGCGCCAGCGAAGATTAATCTTTACTTAGAAATCATTGGCGATCGCCCTGATGGCTTTCATGAGTTAGTCATGATTATGCAAAGTGTTGGGTTGGCAGATCGGCTTGATATTCAGCCTAGTGATACTCAAAAGATTCAGATTTACTGCGATCATCCTCAAGTGCCTACGGATAAGACTAACCTGGCATATCGCGCTGCTCGATTGATGTGTGATACTTTTCCCCAGATGTATGCTAACTACGGTGGAGTAAGTATTAGAATTGAAAAAAATATTCCCGTGGCTGCGGGTTTGGCTGGTGGTTCGGGAAATGCGGCAGCGGTACTAGTAGGTATTAATCTGCTGTGGAAATTAGGGTTGGCTCAACCAGAATTGCAGGATTTAGCTGCGGGATTAGGCTCTGATATTCCTTTTTGTATCTCTGGCGGAACGGCGATCGCCACGGGTAGAGGAGAAAAACTTGATGATCTCCAACCTTTAGGCAATATGTGGGTGGTTTTGGCTAAATATGACAATATTAGCGTCTCAACTCCTTGGGCATACCAAACCTATCGACAACAATACAGCGAAACCTATATATCCGATCAGGCAAGAATTGCTGCTCGCACTGCTAAAGTAAGTTCTGGATCTTTAGTTAAAGCGATCGCCCATCATCATAACTCGGAAATTGGTAAATTAATCCATAATGATTTAGAAAAAGTGGTCTTGCCCACCTATTCTCAAGTAGCCCAGCTGAAGGCTGCTTTTGCTGCTCAAAATGTTTTAGGCACTATGATGTCGGGATCTGGCCCGACTGTGTTTGCTCTGTGTGCATCAGAAGCTAAAGCGATCGCAGTGCAGCAGCAAGTGAAAAGTCAAATAGCCGATCCCCAGCTACAATTTTGGGTGACAAAGCTGGCTACTACAGGAATTCAAATTAAAGCCTGAGTCTCACGGGGTCACAAGTAGGAGAGGTAGAGGAAGTTCCCCAAGTCCTCAAGTCCTCAAGTCTCTAGGCGAAGTGGTATACCATATACGGAAATGAATTTATTATTCCAGTCTACTCGTCGTCGGTTAGCTTTGTGGTACACCGCAGTAACGGCGGTGCTGCTCTTATTATTTGCCGTCGGCGTATATTTTTATGTTCGTACGACTTTGGTTGATCGCATTGATGACACCTTAAAGCATGTGGTGGAGGTAGTCGATCGCTCTTTAGTCATTCAGCCATTAGCAGAAACAAAGGGTAGATATGGCGTAAATATTGATGCTAGCTTTAATCAGAATGTTGATAATTTAGAAGACGATCATATTGATTTGGAATGGTTTAATCCTCAACAAGAGTTATTGTGGTCTACTTTTGCCCAGCCAATTGACTATCCTCTTCATCCTAATCGTACTGGTGAGACGGTTTATCTAACAGGCGATCGCATTTTGCGCCAGATTGTCCAGAAAGTGGAGTTAGAGCATCGAGTTTTGGGCTATTTAAGGGTTAGTCATCCTTGGTTTGAAGTGACCAAGCCGATTAATCAGCTTACTAGAGATTTAATTATTGGCATTAGTCTGATGATTCTGTCTGTGGGTGGAATTGGCTGGTTGTTATCGGGTATTGCGATCGAGCCTATCCAGGTATCTTATTCTAGCCTGAAGCAGTTTACTGCCGATGCTTCCCATGAGTTACGCAATCCCATTGCTACTATTCAAACTAATGTCCAGATGGCGTTAGCTTATCCAGAAGCGGAACCTCAGCTACAGCAAAGACAGCTACAGATCATTGAACGCTTGACTCAAAAATTGGGCAGATTAGTTAATGACTTATTATTCCTGGCTCGTGTAGATAGTGGCATTGCTCAGTTAGATTGGCAAGCCGTACCTTTAGATGCCTTATTAATCGATGTCATTGAAGAACAGAGAATTGCAGCGACTCAAAAGGGACTATTTCTTTCTCTCCGCATTGTAGAACCAGAGATTACTACCGAAAATCTTAACGAAGAAGATATTTTTACCGTCCAAGGTGACTGGGATTATTTATCTCGTTTGTTTACCAACCTGATTGCTAATGCGATCGAACATACTGAGCGCCAAGAAGCAACAGAAGCTTCCATAGAAGTAGAGTTGGCCTTAATCAAACCTACAAGCAAATCCATTAGAGTTCGAGAAGATAGTCAACATAAATTAGAGGTCAAAGTTAAAGATAATGGTAAAGGCATACCCGAAGATGCATTACCTCATATTTTTGATCGCTTTTATCGTGCCGATCCTGCTCGTTCGCCCCAGCGCCAGATAGATACACCTACGGGAGCAGGTTTAGGATTAGCGATCGCCAAAGCCATTGTGGAAAATCATCAGGGAAATATTACTGTAGAGAGTGTGTTAGAACAAGGAACAACCTTCACTATCACTCTTCCCCAAAGTCTAAAGTAACGTGATCTCAAATACTTAAATGTTTGCTACAAAACCCATATGGAAGAACGACTGAGCATGATTAGCTTCATCAAATCAATACACTTTTACTTGTTCATTTTCACCAACCAGAACCTTACGGTAGTATAGTGAAAAAAAAATATCTATGTCGTTAATATTGAAATAGTTACTTTTAAAACCACTATGATTACTTGCCCCAGTTGCAATCATCAAAATCCTGAAGGATCTTTGCAATGTGAAAATTGTTATACTCCTCTGCCAGCTACCACTAGTTGTCCGAATTGTGGAGCCTCAGTACAAACAGATGCTACTTTTTGTGGTCAATGTGGTTTTAACTTGCAAGCCGAAAATTCTCCCAGCGCAGTAGGCTTAGAAGAAGAAACTGCCATTGGTTCATTACCTAATCTTTCCCAAGAAGAGGTGTCTCTCCCTGACGAGTTACCTCTATCAAGGAATAATTCAGAGATGTTACCCGAAACTGCAATGTCATCACCAATCCAGAGTCCTTGGGACGATCAAGATGATGACAGTCAAACCATAGCTCAGAATTCAGAATTACCTTTTGGATTTCCCGAAGTTGAACAGAGCGCAGAGCCTCCTGAAACTCAATTTATCCAACCTGTACCTATCTCTAATCAGGATCTTACACCTTTCCCCTCTGATATACCTGATTTAGGTTTAGAAGGGAAAACTCCAGAATCGGTATTTGAACCTTCAGCAAATAGTCAAGCAACTGGGGAAAGTATTCATAAGAATCAACCTCCAACTCCAAAAGCTTCAGTTCCCGAACGAAATCAACCTTTTAGCTCGGCGGGAATGCCTGGCGCAACGCAGCTACAAATTCAAAGAGCGAGTTTACTGCATTTGCAAAGCAACACCACTATCGAAATTCCATCAAGCCTAGACGTGGTTCATTTTGGTAAACCAAACGGTCAAATTCCTCCTGATATTGATGTTTCTGGATATCCTGATTCTGAGGTAGTATCACGAGTTCATGCTGATATTAGGATTGAAGGAGATACCTACTATGTAGAGGATACAGGCAGCTCTAATGGTACGTACGTTAACCATGCTCCCTTGCAAAAAGGTAATCGCCATCGATTGAGAACTGGCGATCGCATTGCTTTAGGCAAAGGAGATCTCGTCACCTTTATTTTTCAACTGAGCTAGATTCCGCAACCATATAGCTATATGTGGGTATGGGTCAGATAAATAAGTTTAAAAGTTGTAGTTGTTTAATAATGTAACCAAAAACTAAATTACTTAAGATTTAGCGCACCGCCAAACTGTTAAGTAAAGTCAAATCCAAGTCGTTGTTGGGGTCAATGGAGACTAATTCAACTTCATTTTTCCCTAGCAACACTCCAGCCAGAGCGCCAGCTCCTGCTCCTCCCAAGACTTCTAGTGCGCCAATGTCGCCAAAAATTTCCGACAGTACCGCAGCCGCAGCACCGCCAATGGCTGCACCTTGCAGAATATCTCCAGCTTTGGCACCTTCTTTAACTGTCTCTCTACGGGTTACTACTTCAGAAACTGCGTCAATTGACTGAGTTGTACCGTCGGGAAATACTATTTCATCTGCTCTAAAAAATGACCCAGATTCATCGTCACTAGGTTGAATTTCCCCCATGATTTCGCTGCCGTAGGGAATCAAAATATTGCGTCTGCTGTCCTTAATATCAGCTGCCACTAACAAAGTAATGGGAACGGTTTCTTCAGGAGTCACTAAAATTTTTTCTTCTTCATATTCGACGGGAATGACAAACCCGTTGGGAATGGTGTTGTTCCCAATACGATCTCTAGTTGAGGAAGGGTAGTCTCGATTTCTGCTTGGGGGAGTGTAATCTCGATTTCGATTCGATTCTGATTCAGGAAATAACTGTGCTTGAGCTGGGGTTATGTTGGCAAAGCTACCAACTGTCGCTGCCAAAACAGCAAAAATCATTAGACCAGAGGTAGCTATTTTAGGATATTTTGCGTTAAACATGATTAGGCAAAAAATATTATTTTTTATAAATTAGTTATGAACATTTGACGCAAAGTAAGTAACCATAGTTCCAGATTATTGGAGCAACCTTAACTTGAGTAACCTAGTTAGTCTATTCATTGTGCTTAACGAGCCGAGCATTACACATTGTATGTATATAAAGTAAAAAATTTGTCCGATGCTCAAAGATTTAGGCAAGCTTTTATCTCTTACCTGTAACTAAAACTAATCCCCCTTCTCCCTAGTTGACCTCATGCTAGAATCTCCCGTGCGACCTAAACAACCTCAACTTCACCCTAAAAAAAGATTTCCATTTAAAAAGCAGCATAAGCTGGTGACGCTATTGCTATTGTGCAGTTTGGGCTGGTTTGCTTTGCGTAGCTGTCAGGCGCGATTCTTTAAGTCTGGGCAACAAACTCAAACATCTTCTTTAGTCAGTTTGCGATCGCTGACTCCTACTGCCCGACAGTCTCAATTAATTGCTCTAATCAACCAGCCAGAAAGAGGTTTATCGCCCCAACAACAAAGGGATCGCCACCGCGCCCATTATTTACTAGCAGCAGATTTAATTCAGCAGGGAAAAGGTAAACAGGCTCTAGATTATCTCCAAGATTTAAGCCAAAATTATCCGCTACTGCGTCCGCAAATTCTGTTTAAAATCGCTCAAGCATATCGGCAAGATCATCAGCCACAGCAAGCCGAAAAAACTCTTAACTATCTAATTAAAAACTATCCTAATTCTCCCTTAAGTGCCAATGCCCTAATCTTGCTAGCGAAAAAGCAACCTCTATCAGCCCAATTAATCAGCCAGTTTCCCTATCATCCTCTGACCCAAAATATCGCTCGTCAGCGTCTGCAACAAAACCCCAATCAGTATCAACTACTGCTATTGTTGACAAGATTTAGTCGCGCTCAAGATTTAAATCCAATTCGCGATCGCCTCGTCTTAAAATATGCCGCTAGACTAACTGCCGATGATTGGCAGGCGATCGCTGATGGCTATTGGCGAGATGAGGAACATCGCAAAGCTGCCGATGCCTATATTTTCGCTCCCTCAATTCCCCGTAATTTATACCGCGCTGCCAGAGGATTCCATCGTAACGGCAATTTAGATAGCGCTCAAAGTGCGTACCAGCGATTATTGCAAGAATATCACGACTCACAAGAAGCGGGACAGGCTTTAATTCATCTTGCTAGTATCTCTAGTGGTGATGAAGCGGTAGTATATCTGGAAAAAGCGATCGCCAAGTTTCCCGAAGTTGCCCCTGAAGCTTATCGCTCTAAGGCGATCGTCCATGAAAGATTTGGCAAGTATGATGCTGCCAATGATGCTCGGCAAAAATTACTCAATCAGTACAGTAATTCCAACTCAGCAGGGGAATATCGCTGGCAAAAAGCGCAAGATTTAGCAGCACAAGGTAATAAGCGAGATGCCTGGGAGTGGATGCAGCCTGTAGTTAAATCAAATCAGGAGTATGATTTTGCTGCTCAAGCTCTCTATACAACGGGTAAATGGGCAATGGCAATAAATCAGCCAGAAGCAG
The DNA here is from genome assembly GCF_003003995.1 of Pleurocapsa sp. CCALA 161. Classification (GTDB taxonomy): domain Bacteria; phylum Cyanobacteriota; class Cyanobacteriia; order Cyanobacteriales; family Xenococcaceae; genus Waterburya. The sequence continues at coordinate 76,849 of NZ_PVWF01000008.1, forward strand.
CTAAAACCACCTTTCAACAGATTATTAAGCTTTATCCTCAATCCTATTGGGCATGGCGGGCTACGGTTATGCTGAGGTGGGAGGTGGGAGATTTTAATCAACTGCGTTCTCTTGCTCCTACTTTAGACTTAACTAAAACTTATGAGCCACTACCAATGGGTTCGGCTGCACTACAAGAACTATACTTTTTGGCACAGTATGATGATGCTTGGCTATTGCTACAGTCAGAAATTGAGCATCCTCAGCAAACATCCGTTAACGAGCAGTTTGCCGAAGGAGTACTGTTATTAGAGCTAGGTCAATATAGCCAGGGAATGAAGCAGATTTGGGATCTAACTAAACGAGAAACGCCCCAAGAATTAGAGCAGTGGAAAGCTTTACGCCAAACCAAGACTTATTGGCAGAGTTTGTTTCCTTTTCCCTACGAGACTCAGATCCTGCAAAATACCCAGCAGGATAAGATTAATCCTCTTTTGGTAATTTCGGTTATGCGTAAAGAATCTACCTTTAACCCTACTATTGATTCTGCCGTTGGCGCGGTGGGTTTGATGCAGGTTGTCCCGCCTACGGCTCAATGGGCGGCAGCACAAATCGGAATAGCAAATTATTCTTTAACCAATCCTGACGACAATATTAAAATTGGGACATGGTATCTCAAACATAATCATCAACGTTATCAAGATGACTCGTTGCTGGCAGTGGCGAGCTATAACGCAGGTACAAGTAATGTTAACTCTTGGCTACAGCAATACAATATCAAGGATCGCGATCGCTTTGTCGAACAAATACCTTTTCCTGAAACCAAAGATTATGTTGAAGGGGTGTTTGGCAATTATTGGAACTATCTCCGTCTTTATAATCCCGAAATTCGCCGAAAAGTTGCAGATTTACACCAGGAAACAAAACAACCTGCAAAGCCATCAAAGTAGGCTATTTTTGCTAATAACGGAACAGTAACAGCTCGCTCGTGTAATTTAAAATTATTGCTGAACAAATTAGTATGATTTAAACAGCTAGCAATGGTTTAAATGTCTAACTATCAAAACATATACCCCTGTAAGCCTTACTAATTCAAAGTACTAATTTAGTGCGTCCAATGGCAGCAGATTTACTTACTCTGGAGTATTTTGAAGCAGAACCTGCTTCAATGCCAACCGATAAATATGAGCAACATCATATTATTCTCAATTTGAGAGCAGAACCTCATCGTCTTGAAAATTGGCGTGATGGAGAATATCGGGATTTTATCTATCACAAAAATGAAATTATCGTTACTCCTGCTGGTGTAGCCAGTGGCTGGAAATGGCATGTTAAAACTAAGTTGAACAGGCGAAGAAGATGCTCAATAATCCTCGTAAATTGATGGTGGATATTGCTTTTAACTGTGGCTTTTCAGATCAGGCGCATTTTTCCCGTGTGT
>NZ_PVWF01000086.1 GCF_003003995.1 Pleurocapsa sp. CCALA 161
AAATTGAGATTAATCTCGTTGATTATGCTCAAAGCCAGGGATATGAATATCTGACAAGAGAATCTAGCCCCAATAGCGCAGTGCTGCGACACAACTCAGGAGACAAGATTGTAATTGTCACTAATACCCAGGGACACGGTATTTATTTTTCGCTGAGGGATGATCGCGATTGCGCGGAGCGCAGTGGCAAAGCCAATCGCGGTACGATTATTGATTTTATACAGCATCACCGTAATTTTAGTTTAGGAGAGGTGAGACTTGAGTTACGTCCTTGGTTACTCAAAGGCGATAGCCATGCGGTTGGGTTAGTTGCAAAACCCGAACCTATCAATCAAGAAAAAATAAACGAATGTTTTTTGAAGCAAAAAAATCTCAATCAGCCTTCACCCCAGCCATCTAGACAAAAATCAAAACAGAACAAACGGAATCAATTAGAACCTTAATCATAATGATAGCGACATTGTAAAAAGTAAATGCGATTGTCTTTAATACGGTAGACCAGACGATGTTCGAGATTAATGCGTCGTGACCAAATATTAGAATCGACATACTTTAATGGTTCTGGCTTGCCAATTCCTTTAAATGGTTGCTCGCAAGTCACCTCTACTAAATCTAAAATTTTGTTGACTTTAGCAGAGTCTTTCTTTGCCCACCAAAGCAGATGTTCGCGGAAAGTAGGAGTGAAAATAGGACTCCAAGCTTTATTCTCGGACAATACCTAAATCCTCACACAAGTCTTCTACTGACTGGGGTTCAACTGTCGCATCATCCATCTGCTTGGATTCGTCTATAGCTTTAAATAGCTCTCTGGCATTGGCAGGAGAACGTAATAGATAAACTGTTTCTAATAAACTGTCTAATTCTTCTTTGCTAATCAAAGCCACATCGGGCTTATTTCGGCGATTGATGATTACAATTTCCGAGTTTTTGCTGACTCGATCCAGTAAAGATGCTAGTCCATTTCTGGCATTAGTATAAGCGATTGAATCTGTTGTCGGTATCATCTTATGACATGAATCTGTACAGGTATAATCTAACATGAATAATAGATTGATTGTTTATTAAAATCTAAGAAACTGGTTAACTTCGTAGGCGGAAGATAGATAATGGGTCAAACAAATAAAAAGCCAAAATATCCAGCAGATGAAGAAAATTGGATATTTACAGGATGTGATGAAAATATTGCTCTGGGAACTTTACCTGAATGTTTGTCGATGGCAGGAGTTACATCAAAAGCTCAGTATAAAAAGACTTATATAGATCCTCTCTTGTCGGAACATCTGTCGGAGAACCAAAAGCAAAATCTAAGAACAAATATGTGTATGGATCGGGTTGAAATTAATGACTCACTTTACCGAAAATTATATAGAAAAGCTCTAAAGCTGGGAAAAATTGAGATTGATTTAGACTCCGATGGATGGATTTGTCACGAAATAGAATACAATCTATTACGAGCCAATTTTTTACGAAAAAATGGTTATTAACAATTCTGTATCTTTTGAACTATAGACTGGGTTGGAAAAGCAGAATCAGCTAAAACAACAGACTAAGCAGTAATAAATCTAAAATAAGTAGATACTATCGGTATTAAAATCAACAGGGGCGATCGCGGATATGGTAGATAAAATTGCCTTCCAAAGTATTGGTGGAGTCGAAGGAATTTATTTGCCTAGCAAAGAGAATTATAAATCTGGAACTTTGTTAACCGATCACGGAGTTTTTCCTGCCGAAACATCTAAACAAGTCAGAAGAACATATCCTAGATTTACAAGTCATGACCTATCTGAACCCGACGGTCGAATACGATTACGATTTGTAGCTTGGGTTATCGGTACTGTTGAAGCTCCTTATTATTGCCTTGACCTACGCTTACTTAGAGAAGAATTTCCTGAGTGGATTGAAGGCGAAAACTGGTTTTATATACAGGGCATAGTAGCAGAACGCACTCCTGAGATGGTGAGCTTGAGAATGCAGCGCAACTATTGGCAGAATTATACAGAAGAGACAATCGCCTCTTCGATCAACTATCTCAAAATTAAGAATTGTCCCAGTTCGGTAAGAACATCACAGTTTTGGAAATTTACCGTTAGTTTTCGTGAAGGTTTCTTGCACTGTCTAACTGGTGAAAGGCTGGCTGACGCAAGTACAACTAAAAAGATTTTAAAATCTTGGCAAACTGACCCTATAGACTCTTCTAAAAGTGAAGAATTGTTAAAACGATAACTAAGGCTTGGCGATCGCTATCTGTATGCCGATTTAGAATCAGTTCTCTACATCTAAAAGCCTACAAGGAGTATAGGCGTTAATTACACTTAGGAATTATCCTTCTGAGGAAACTAAAGATGCCTTGAGAATCGATTGCTCAAGATCAACAGCTAGATCGATTCTGCATCTGAAGTTAAGATATGGTGAGTAATTAAATATTCAGGACGGACGCGGAGTCCGATACCTCAAAGCAGTGCAGATATTGTTTGGCTACAACTCACTGAATTGAGTAAATTTCTGTTGGATGCCCATCCCATAGTAATAATTGTACCGCGTTTGTCTGTAATCCTCAACCTTTAAATCATGGATACAGACCGTAAAACGACTAACAATAGCTCTCAAAACTCATTCAATCATACACTTGAGCGAGTTTCCGACCATCACCTAGCTGAATGGCAATCTAGCTCCGTTGACGATAAATTAACAGAACTTAACCTAACTTCTTTATCGGGACTTACTACCTACGACTATCTCTTTTACGCTCTACCCGACCAAGATCGTCGTAACGATGGTAGACTCCGCGATAAGTTACTCCAACGCTATCAACATTTAGAACATGGAGGCTGGTACATTGAAGGACTGGACCCTGAAACTAACTGGATTGATGTCATGGCATGGGGTCGCTTGAAGCCAGACCAGCCCCGTACTAGCAGCAATGGTAAGCTGGTTAAGTACGAATCGCCACCAAAAACCCCTAACCGAGTTACCTATTTCCGCGTCCCGCTGCACCTCTGGAATCAGGTAGCAGCCCGTTACGGCATCAAACGCTATCACTCTCCTTTGGCTCTACGTTTAGCAGACAGAAAACAGCCTGTTAATTTTTGGTCGTGGGTTAAAAGTCGTCCCGAAATTCCCATTGTTCTTACAGAAGGAGAGAAAAAAGCAGGTGCGCTGCTGTCACTCGGTTATGCTACCATTTCCCTACCTGGGATCTGGGGCGGTAGAGCAACGGGCGAAGAAAAAGAATTACATCACGATTTATTACCTCTGGCGCAAAAGGGACGTACTTTCATCATTCTCTTTGACTACGACCTTAAGCAGTCTACCCGTGAAGCAGTTTACAAGGCTACTCTAGCTACAGCAGAAGCTATTGAAGCTACAGGAGCGTCATGTAAGGTTGCTCTACTACCAGGACCCGAAAAAGGAGTCGATGACTTCCTGAGCGCACGAGGAGACTCGGCATCAGGTCATTTGGCTCGCATTATTAACAATGCTTATTCAATTGAAGAATATCGCCTGATTGGTAATCCCGCAGATGACGAATTAATTAAATACGCTCCCGACACCGCGCTCTGTGTTCCCTACCTACCTAATGCTGAAGAGATCGACTTAGACAGACCTGGACTGACTGGGATTAAATCGGGTATGGCGACAGGGAAAACTTCAAGAGTAAAAAAATACCGTATTGAAAACCCCGACGGTCGATTTTTGGTCATCGGTCACAGGATAACTTTACTCAGAGAACTTTCACAAGCGAGTAAACTAAATACAAACCTGTATTCAGATCTACCAGCAGGACAATTAGATAAGGTTAATGCTCTTTCGATTACCATCGATAGTCTCTACAAGCTCAAGACGGCAGCTAACAGATATGATTGTATTTTCATCGATGAAGCCCGTCAGGTAATGAATCATGCTCTAGCTGCTGCTACCTGCAAACAACATCGTCATGAAATACTAATGAGTCTGATGTATTTCATCAGAAGTGCCAAGCGAGTCATTATTGCCGATGCTCACCTAGATGACAATACGATTGATTTCTTTAAGGCAATGCGCCCTGTAGGTGAAGCTCCCTTAATTATCAAGAATGACTATCAAAGTCCCAGTCGGGATGTTTATTACTACCAGGGAGCTGATAGCAGTGCTTTAGCTGCTAAACTCATTGCTGCTGTCGAACAGGGTAAAAAGGTAATGGTAGTTTCTGACTCGAAAAAGACTATTTTGAAGTTAGAAGCGGTTTTGATTAAAAAGCTAGGCATCAAAGGTGGGTTTAGTTCTAAACATTCTCAATCGAAGAATAAGGTCATCTGGACAATTCATGCTGATAATAGTGGTAGTAAAGAAAACCAGCACTTCATCAAAAATATCTCGTCTGCTGTAGAGGATGTAGATGTCCTGTTAGCGTCTCCTAGCCTCTGTACGGGGGTAGATGTCCAGGGCGATCGCTTTGATGAGGTTTATGGCTTGTTTAATGCGGTTTCCTTATCGGCTACGGATTGTCTTCAGGCGTTACACCGTTACCGCAAACAGGTACCTTTACATATCTGGGTAGCCCCACGTCCCAGCTTTGGCTATCAAAATATCAATCCTGATGTAATTAAACGGGAGATGCTACAGCTTGAGGAGTTTAATGGCTTTTTAATGGGCATCGATCTGGAGACGGGGGAGAAAACTCCCATTAACGGTTGGGCGGTAGATGCTTACTGTCAGGTCAAAGCGAAACACAATCGTTCCCTAAATAATCTGCGAGATCATCTACATCGGTTATTGGCGAGGATGGGCTATAGCATTATCCCTGTTGAAGAAAATACAAATGATGGTGCTAAGTCGGATCTTAAAGATGCTGCCAAAAAAGTCGATGCCGAGCGTGTCAAGCGGGTCATTGATGCTGAAAAGATCGTTCGCCACCAGTATCTACAACTAAAAAATAAGGCTTATTTAACCCCATTCGAGAAATATAAAGTAGAACGATTCAGGATTGAAGACGGTTACGGACAATCTGTTACGGAGGAATTGGTAAAACGAGATCAGGGGGGTGCATATCTGGGGCAGTTAATTAATTTAGAAGCTGTATTATCTCCCGCCCAGGGTGAGGTAGTGGACTCAACCACTGGTAAAAAACGACTCTTACCGCCACAGATAGTTTTGGATAAAGATAAGTGGGAGCTTGAGAATTTACCCTTCCTGCCCGACCGACAGCATCATTGTACTCAGTGGATGATGTGGCAAACTTTGGGATTACCGAAGATTTTAGAGCGTTTATTCGCGGGTGGGGAGTATAAAGCGGATGACCCCGACCTAATAAAGATGGCTGAAACGGCAATTAGCTATCGAGATAATATCAAAACGATTCTCGGTTTTTGGATTCCCGATAACTGTAGTCCCACCTGGCTGCTGGGAATGCTGGTTCAAAAGTTGGGTTTGAAGACAGCATCGCGTAAAAAAGGTCGTAGCGGTCAGCAGGTTAAGTTTTACAGTTTGGCGATTGAAGAATTAACTTTGGCGACTCAGGTACTAGAGTATCGGCATGAGCAAAGGATTAAACGAGAGGAACGAAAGTTACAGCGACAATTCGAGAATCGACTTTATCAAGTGATGATGGAGTCACAATACGGGTTGATTAGTCCTGATGATTCTATATCCACCCCCGACCAAAATACTAATACATCTAATAAACAGCAGGGGGAGGATATGGCTGAAAGCAAGCAGTCAACTATCTTAGAGAAGATTCAACCTTATATCGAGCTATGGTCGGAGATAGTTAGTTTAGGAAACTTGGTGATCAAGGAATTATTCAATCAAGTCAGTTGTACCGATTGGGTACGAAAACTGTTAATTAGTCAGCTAATTCAACTAATTATACTTATTCCGTAACGCTAATATAGCTTAACTAAGTTCCCCTAATTTGTTAGAAAATATAGGTTCTCCATAATCTTCTTCAAGCTTTTCGATGGCTTTAGGATATAGCCTTAGACGGGTTATTACAGGATTTCCTATGTAAAATGTATGGCGTTTATTTTCATCATCTTGCATATGAGGTGTTTTATATTCGATTTCATCCCAAGGAATTAATAAAGAAGGATAGAAAACATCATAAGGAAAAGGTAAAAAAAGATACATTCCTTCTTCTGATACACCAATATTCAAAGGTCGAATTACAGTACTACCTCGATTGTCATCAGGATTTTTAAAAATTCCTTGTTGATTATCAATAAATACAATGGGAGAACATTGCTCTGTTTTGTACTTTTGAGATAGTTCGTCCCAACCACTCGATCTAGAAAACAACCACGATAGAAAAATCAGACCAGCAATTCCCATTAGAAAAGTTTGAATAAAGCTCGACATATTCAGTATATATTTCAAGAGCGACGCGAAAATTATTGTTAGTAAGAGAAAAATCGGTTTTTAAACATTGCGGCTATACAAGACAAAGCTATCCATTTTCTATATCCCCCGTCAGATAATCGCTACACGTATATCAGCTTGGTTCTCTAAGTCGCTCAAAAAAAATTGGCTCTCCATAGTTTTCATGAATCTTTTCAATTGTGTGTGAAGATAGCTGTAAGCTTGCTATTTTCGGATTGCCAAGATTGAGAACAAAATCTCTTCTAGAATTGTTGTCAATATCTTGTCCATAAGAGATTTCATCCCAAGGAATCAATAGAGAGGAAAAAGCGAGTCCCATAAGAGAGGAAAAAGAAAGAAAAAGCCCTTTGTCTGAGACACCAATATTGAATCTATTAATTGCAATTCTATTGATGTAAATTTGTTCTTGAATAATTAAAAAAGAGCTGGAAAGTTTTTTTTCTATTCTGTACCTTTCTGATAATTTTTCCCAGCTAGTAATTGAATATAAAAAATAAGAGACTAGAAACATTCCGCCAAATGTAACTATGAAATTTAAAATTAGATTTAACATAATAATCTTTAAAGCTTGAATTTAATTAAATTATGTAAAATTTGAATTCAAGCTTACAATATTCTTATTTTTGAGGTATTGACATAAGAATCATTGTTAGTCAAACAAAAACCAGTTTTCCAACTAGCTATTTTAACCTGCTTATCACCCCCATGCTATCACTATCGTATAACAAATCTACACTAACACTATTATAGATAAAGCGAAGCTGGTTATTGAGCGCAACAATACTAATAGTAAGCATTCTACTGCTGAGTAAGCCAGCTACTAAATCACCTTTATTTACAATAATTTTATTTTATAAGCAATATCTTTGAAGTAAAGAAGAAGATTGTTCTTTGTATATGGCATGAAGACTAGAGTAAGGTTAACTTCGTCATATATATAGTTTTGATTGAGAAAATAAAGCCGTTGCATTCCTTGTTTAACTGCTCTAATCTCAAAACTTCCACCTTTTTATAAGTTTTATTTATCTTAAGTATACGATGAACCATAGTAATTCTTTAGGCTCAAATTTGGGCATTTTTGGCTGGAATTTTTCTTTTATTGGAGACATCAAACTAACAACTGATAGCAATGGTAACGTCTATATATTCAACTTAGGAATTGAATCTATTTTTTCACAGCAACTTCTAAGTGAAGAGCTATCTAGCAGTACCTATAGCTTGAATTCACAGCAGCTTCTACAACCCTATTCTTCTTACCAAAGAAAATTTAAACAACAAGTCGATGGCAGCTACGAAGGCAATGGTGGAACTTTAACTTGGAATGTTGACCATTACGAACTAGAAGAAGCTAACGGTAGTAAAATTATTTTCCGTGCTGACGGTCAGTTAAATTATGTAGAAAGTAGTAATGGTTATCGTCTTACTGCGGGATATACTAACGATTTACTTACCGAACTTTCAGACAGTAACGGAAATAGCTTTGCTATAAACTACAACTCCGATGGACGCATCGAAACTATTAGTGATGCTGGGGGACAAGTTAATACTTACAGCTATGACGCAACTGGACAGTATTTACTCAGCGTCGAAGATGTTAACGGTACAACTAGCTTGAGTTATGATAATCCTTTCGACCCCACAGTAGTTTCTAGCATAACCTATGGCGATGGTTCAAAAGTAAGCTACGACTACGACCATGTTGGTCGCTTACAGCAGGTCATTTATGGGGAAGGCAGAGAAGCCATCTCCTATATCTTCAGCGAGAGTGGCAAAATCACTTCAGTCACCGATGCCAATGGAGAACAGGTTATCTATGAATATGATGATAATGGTCGCCTTATTTATCAACAGATAGCAGGTAGCAATCAAGCAGTTAACTTCAGTTATGGTTCTGCTGGTGAAGTCACCGTGACTGATGCTAACGGTGTAACTACTGAACTATCACTTAACGAACAAAGTCTTGTTCTTCGTCAGTCAGATGCTCTCGGTCGCTTTGCTCAATTGCAGTACGACAGTCAAGGCAATCTGACAGGAATTAATGCTCCTGAAAGCTTTGGCGTTGCCTATAGCTATGACGAACGTGGCAATTTGGTCAGTCAGATCAATCCTTTAGGAGATGAGGTCAAATTCACCTACGAACCTAACTACGAACGGTTACAAACTGTCACTGACGCTCGTGGTAATGACCTCAGCTACAGCTACAACGAGCGGGGCAATATAACTGCCATTACCTATGAAGATGGTAGTTCGGAGAATTTTACCGTAGACGAACAGGGAAACACCATCGAGTCTGTTAACCGTCGGGGTATAGCAATTGGCTATGAATATAATACTCTCGGTCAAGTAACTCGTGTTGACTATCAGGATGGTTCTGCCGATACTTATACCTACGATGATGCAGGTCGTCTGACTAGCACTACCGATGCCAGTGGCACGACTGTGATCGAATACGATGCCGATAATCCCAACTTGATGGCTAAGATTACCTATCCTACGGGGCGTTCTCTAGCATATACTTACGACGAAACTGGTCGCCGTACTCAGATGGTTGACCAAGATGGTAGCGAAGTTAACTACAGCTACGATGGTTTGGGAAGATTAGCTGGTTTGACTGATGAAACAGGTAGTTCAATTGTCTCTTACACCTATGATGATGCAGGTCGTCTAGCACGAGAAGACAATAGCAACGGTACTTACACTACTTACATCTACGACCTAGCAGGACAACTCTTAAATCTCGCTAACTACGCTGCCGATAACTCCCTCAACTCTAGCTATGTTTACACCTACGATGATTTGGGAAGACAAATTAGTGCCACGGACTTGGATGGAGAGTGGGCTTATGAATACGATGCCGCCAGTCAGTTAATCGGGGCAGTCTTTACTTCAACTAATCCTGAAATTGAGAACCAAGACTTAACCTATGTCTACGATGCTGCTGGTAATCGCATCCATACTATTGATAATGGAATTACTACTGAATATCAAGCTAATAACCTCAATCAATACACTTCAGCAGGAACTGTCGATTATCAATACGATCTCGACGGTAATCTGACCTACAAGAGTGATGGGGTTAATACCTGGACTTATACCTATGACGACCAAGACCGTTTAGTTAGCGTTCTCGAAGCTAATGGTTCTCAGACCGAATATGAATACGATGTCTTTGGCAACCGTATTGCTACTGTCTACAATGGCGATCGCACGGAATATTTAGTCGATCCTTTTGGTTATGGCGATGTAATTGGGGAATACGACGGTAGCGGTAATTTAACTGCTCAGTACACTCATGGTATTGGTTTAGTTAGTCGTACTGATAGCAGTAATGTTGCTGCTTACTATGACTTTAATGCCACTGGTTCAGCGGTTGGTTTGACGGGAACAGGAGGGGAAGTACTCAACCGTTACGGTTATCTGCCTTATGGGGAGAGTCTATTCGAGAGCGAAAGTATAGATAATTCCTTTGAATTCGTCGGTCAGTGGGGAATTATGGAAGAGGCTAACGGTCTTGACTTCATGCGGGCTAGGTATTATTCGCCCTCAGAAGGAAGATTTCTCAATACTGACCCAATTGGCTTGCAGGGTGGAGATACGAATTTTTATCGGTATGTTAACAATAGTCCACTAAATTTCATCGATCCATCTGGATTAATCGGAGCTGGTGGAAATGTGTCAATAATGATTGGTGGCGGAGCAGGAAATGGTATTTTAGGTGAATACTCAGTATCGTTGGGTAGCTATCTTAATCGTCGATTGCAAAGAAGCCTTGGTATAGATGGAGGGATAACTGCTTCAGTCTTTGGTTTAAATAGAAAAGACTCTATTTATGGAGCATCTGGTGGCTTTGGTTTTGGTACTTTCTTCACGCCTTTAGGAAGCGCTGAGGGTGTAGACGAAAGACTCAACAGAACTAAGAGATATACAGGACCGTTAATTTCAATATCACTCGAATATAACGATGGAAGTAATCCTGATAGAAATATCTTTACAGATTGGAGAATAACTCTTTCGGGCAGTGCCACTCTCGGTGTTAGCGTTAGCGATACTGGAAACGGTCCTGGTGGTGGAAGCACTATTTTTGCTACTCCTCCTCTTTTACCTCCAATTGGAGATACTCCTACGTTACCTTCTGGTATTCCTGGTATTCGTTATGATATCGATGGCTCAAATCTTCCTGAAATCGAGTTATTTGCACCTCCACCCTATGCTGAAGAAACTGAAGATGGATTTGAGGAAGCAGAAGACCAAGTTCGTCCACCATATTACGATCCTCTAATCTTGGATCTAGATGGTGATGGTATTGAATTAACTTCTTTAGAAAACTCTAAGGTTCATTTTGATATCGATGGCGATGGTTTCCGCGAGAAGACAGGCTGGCTCAAATCTGATGATGGGTTATTAGTCCTTGATCGCAACAATGACGGATACATTAATGATATTTCCGAGCTATTCGGCAATCAAACTATAAGCGGTTTTACCGAACTACAGGAATTAGATACTAACAATGACGGTCAAATTACCGCTGCTGACACCAACTTTACAGATTTGCAAGTTTGGCGTGACCTAGACGAAGATGGACGTTCTGATGTCAACGAACTCTATTCTCTAGCAGAACTCAAGATTACTAAAATTGATGCCGTTGGTAATCCCGTAAACATCACTAGCGAAGGTCATTTAATCAATGAAACTGCTAGTTTTGAATTAGCTGACGGTACACAGCGTGAAGTAGCTAATGTCTGGATGAGTCTCGACCAACAAAATTCTTACTACGACCACAACTCAACCTTTAATTCACCAGTAATCATCACCGAACAAATTCTCAGTCTGCCTAACCTCAAAGGCTACGGTAATTTGCCCGATTTGCGTATTGCGATCGCCAAAGATTCAGAGTTGTTAGCTCTGGTTGAATCTTTAGCTGAAAATGTAAATTCGGGAGATATTTCTGCTGCCCGCGAATTGGTGCGCCCCATCCTGCTACGCTGGGCTGGTGTCGATAGGATAGATTCGAGCAGTGGTAATTCCAGTACTTTCGCTCAAGAGCTAGAATTTCTCGAAAAATTTGTCGGTCGCGATTGGAATAACACCAACCCCAGCGGTGCGGGGATACAAACAATTAGAAATACTTTCGCTCAACTGGAAAGCGAATTAGAAACTAGACTACTCGTTCAAGTTGTCGAATCTTATGTAGGCTACAACACTACTTGGGAAAGATATGAATTTCCTGGCGACATTAATGAAGCAGTAGAGCAATTTAAGGAAGTAGTTACTGGCTCTCAAACTGACTCATCACAAATCCGTGATTTTGAAGCCCTAGCATTAGCCCAATTTATTCAACAGTCAGCAAAAGGTAGCAGCTGGATCTTCAGCGTATCTGCCACTAATGAAGATGTAACTTTAGAGATACTAGCTACCGATCTAGTAGGTACGGACAGCGATCTAGATACTAGTAACCTAAGTTTTGGTGGCATTAATGATGCAGTCAATGGAACTGCGATTGTCAATGAATTCGGAAATATTGAGTTTACCCCTGCTGCCGACTTTAACGGTACTGCTGTATTCGAGTACACCGTTACTGACGGCACAAAAACTCTCAATGGATTGGCACGAGTTAATGTTGCTCCTGTAAATGACGCTCCTCTTGCTAATAACGATACTGCTACCACAGATGAAGATACGCCCATTATCATATTGGCTACCGAACTACTTGCCAATGACAGCGATGTTGATAGAGACACTCTAAGCATTACCAGCGTAAGCAATGCAGTCAACGGAACTGCGATCATCAATGCCGACGGAAACATCAAATTCACTCCTGGTGCTAACTTCAACGGTATAGCTAGCTTCGATTACACCGTCTCTGATGGCATTAATAGGGATACGGCATCGATAGAAATTATAGTTAATCCTGTCAATGATGCTCCTCTTGCCAACAATGATACCGCTACTGCGATTGATGAAGACACATCCATTACAATACTCGCTACTGACTTACTTGGTAACGATCGCGATGTTGAAGGAGACAGCTTTAGCATTATCAATGTCAATTCAGATAGCGGAACGGTAATCTTAAACGCTGAGGGAAATATTGAATTTACTCCTGCTGCCAATTTCAACGGTATAGCTATTTTTGATTACACTGTCAGCGACGGCACAAATAGCAGCACTGCATCCGTAGAACTTGTTGTTAATCCTGTTAACGATGCTCCTATTTTGACTAATCCAATTCCCAATCTTATCCTGGCTAAAAATGCTGAAGACAGCGTAATTAATCTGTCTGACTACTTTGAAGATGTGGAAAACGGAGATAATTTAGCTTATAACCTTAGTGCAACTATCTCTTCTTTCCAAACTAACACTGGTAGTAATAAATTCTTCGATGTCTTTTCCATCAATAATACCAAAACGCTAACTTTAGGCTATGCAGATAATGTTTCGGGAACCGCTGCAATTACGGTTAAAGTTACCGACAGTGCCAATCAATCAGTTGAGACTACGTTTAACGTTTCTGTAGTTAATAGTGTTCCTGTTGCTAACAACGATGCTGCTGTTACAGATGAAGATGCAACTATAACAATATCAGCAACTGAACTGCTCGGTAACGATCGCGATGATGATGCAGTAGATAATTTAAGCATAAAGAGAGTACATAGCTCAGTTAACGGCACTGCCGTCATCAACCAAGCAGGAAATATCGAATTTACTCCTGCTGCTAACTTTAACGGTACTGCCAGCTTTGAATATGTTGTTAGCGATGGCATGGATAATGCTACAGGTTTGGTATCAGTCGAGGTCAATTCTGTTAATGATGCTCCTGTTGCTGTAAAGGATACCTTTTCTACTAATGAAGATACCTCTATAACCATACTGAAGAGCGATTTACTCAGTAACGATCGCGATGTTGAAGGAGATAGCCTGAGTTTTAATGGAATAAATAACTCAGTCAACGGAACGGCAATCTTGAACGAAGACGGAAATATTGAGTTTACTCCTGACGCTGACTTCGACGGTACTGCCAGCTTCGAGTATTCCGTTACAGACGGTATGAAAACTACCACTGGATTAGCACGAGTTAATGTTTCGACCGTTAATGATGCCCCCGTCTTAAGCGAATCAATTCCTGATATCATCGTTAATAAAAATGCACCCAATAGCGTAATTAAGCTGGCTGACTACTTTGAAGATATTGAGGATGGAGATAATTTAGCTTATAACCTTAGTGCAACTATCTCTTCTTTCCAAAGTAGCACTGGTGGTAATCAATTCTTTGATGTCTTTACCATCGATAATACCAAGACATTAACTTTAGGCTATGCAGATGATGTTATCGGAACTTCGACAATTACAGTTAGAGTTACCGATAGCCAAAATGAATTTGTCGAGACTACTTTTAACGTTTCTGTAGTCGATTCAAATGATGAAACACCAAACGAAGATACTGTCACCACTGTTGATGATACTTTCACTACTGATGAAGATACATTACTAACTATATTAGCTACCCAATTACTTAGTAATGATCCGGGAAATAATTTAAGTATTATTGGAGTAAATAACTCAGTTAACGGAACGGTGGTTATCAATGGGGATGGAAACGTTGAGTTTACTCCTGATGCTAACTTTAACGGTACTGCTAGTTTTGATTACACCATTACCGATGGCACAGATAACGATACGGCATCAGTATTCGTTATAGTTAACGCTGTTAACGATCCTCTTGTTGCTAACAATGATACTGTTACCACTAATGAAAATATATCTATCACAATACTAGCTACTGAATTACTCAGTAACGATCGCGATGTCGAGCAAGATAGCTTAAGTATTACTGGGGTAAACAACTCAATTAACGGAACGGTGGTTATCAATGGAGAGGGTCAGATTGAATTTACTCCAAATGCTGGCTTCAATGGTACTGCCAGTTTTAATTACACCGTTACCGATGGCACAAATAACGATACGGCATCAGTATTCGTTGTAGTTAATGCTGCAAATTCTGCTCCCACTCTAATTAATCCAATTCCTAATCTTACCGTTGCTAAAAATGCTGCTAATAGCGTAATTGAGCTTGCTAACTATTTTGATGATCTCGAAGACGGAGATAATTTAGCCTATTCTTTTGGTGCCAGCTCATCTTTTCAAGGTGGTACGAGTGGCAAGTTCTTCGACCTGTTTGCCTTTAATTCATCAACTAAATCATTAATCTTAGACTATGCAGATGGGGTTATTGGAACTTCTACTATTACAGTCAAAGCTACCGATAGTGAAAACGAATTTATTGAGACTTCCTTTACCGTGTCTGTAGTCGATTCAGTTGATGAAACACCAAATGAATTGACTATTACCGCTGTTGACGATACTATCACTACTAATGAAGATACACCCGTAACTATATTAGCTACCCAATTACTCGGCAACGATATGGGAGGCAATTTGAGTATTAGTGGCGTAAATAGTTCGCTGGGCGGAACAGCAATCCTAGATGAATATGGGAACATTAAATTCACTCCTGCTGTTAACTTCTACGGTACGGCTAGCTTTAATTACACCGTCACCAACGGCAGGTCAACTGCTACTGGATTGGTATCAGTTGATGTCGCTGCTGTAAATGATGCTCCCGCCATTACCAAACCCATTCCCAATCTGATCCTTACTCAAAATGCTCCCAACAGCGTTATCCAACTAGCCGATTACTTTGAAGATGTTGAGAATGGCGATAATTTACGCTATTCTCTTAGGGCATCGTCTTCTATTCAAAGTAGTACTAGTGGCAAATTCTTCGATGGCTTTTCCCTTGATGGCACTAAGGCATTGACTTTGAACTATGCTGATGACGTTATTGGCTCTTCTACAATCACTGTTAAAGTTACAGACAGCGGCAATGAATTTATCGAGACTGCTTTTACCGTTTCGGTAATTGATGTTAATGCTCAGGGAGATACGTTATTGGGAGGAAATGGTAATGATTATCTTGTCGGCAAACAAGGTAATGATACCTTAAATGGTGGTGCAGGTAGCGATCGCATGAGTGGAGGTGCGGGAAAAGATAGTTTTGTCTTCAATAGTCCCAATGAAGGAGTAGATAACATTGCAGATTTCTCAGTGCAAGATGATACTTTGGTATTTTCTGCTGCTGGTTTTGGTGGAAATTTGACAGCGGGTATGGTTAGTAGCCAAATGCTTACAGTTGGTACTGCTGCGAGCGATAACCAGCATCGCTTTATCTATAATACTGGTAGTGGTGATTTCTCCTATGACAGCGATGGCACGGGAGATAACGAGCAGGTCAAGATTGCTAGTCTCAATAATGGTCTTGCTCTAACTCATAACAACCTAATAGTTGAGTTGTAAGAATGAAAAAATAGACTGAAAGTAAGACAAAGATAGCTCACTATTTAGAGCAGATCTAGGGGGAAATAAGCACGAGAGTGTCATTAGTGATACTCTCGTGCTTATTTGTTGGGGTTTTGGTAGCAAGTGATACGCTCGTCGCGAACTTAACCAAGAACCGATTTTTTCTCCCGGCGATCGCTATTTACTACAAATAATGCTCTGAGTTTTAAGAAGTGAAAAGAATTTGAGTTCGATGTGCGATTGCTTTTTAATTGACAGTTTGCTCATTTTTAATCAATTTTAATTAATGTCCTAAATCACGCTACAGTATGGTAATTAGCCACTGCGCTCTCGAAAATCAAGTTTTTCGATACCGACTATAATGGAACGAGTTAATCCCCAAACTCCATCACACTTAGAAAACTCTTTCAATGCCAAAATTGAGAGACATTTTACTCATACCGAACCTGACGTGCTAGCTCAATTCCTGATCGACAAACGCAATCCCAGTACCAGAAAGGCTTACGCTAAAGACCTCAATGACTTTTTTCGCTTCTCTACGGGTCAAGTTGCCACTAAAGATGCCGTACTAGAATTTCTGCATCTGGAACGTTCGGCTGCTGTGGGGGTGGTGCTGAATTATAAGGCTAGGTTGTTTGATAAGGGATTATCGGAAGCGACAGTCAATCGTCGTCTGGCTGCGATTAAAACTCTCTGTAGCATGGGTCGTAAGTTGGGGATATGTGGGTTTACCTTGGAGGATGTGAAGGGGGAAAGGGTTCAGCAATATCGGGATACGAGTGGAATTACCCCAGAGGAATATCGTAGAGTCTTGGATATTTGCGATCGCTCTAGAATTTATGGGATTCGGGATTATGCCCTGTTGAAGCTGCTGTGGGACAATGCTCTGCGACGGAATGAGGTGAGTCTGTTAAACTACGGAGATTTTGAGCCTTTAGCGAGGGAATTAATCATACTGGGTAAGGGTAAGGGAACGCAGACGGAGATTATCGGTTTGAGTAGCTCTACCACAAATGCCTTGCTCGATTGGACTTCCGCATACAAGCATAGAAAGAAGAAAGCACCGTTGTTTGTGGCACTAGATTTTCAGCATAAAGGACATCGCATAACTGGGGATGGGATTTATAAATTAGTGCGTCGCTACTGTAAAAGAGCAGGAGTAAAAAAAACCATGAGTCCCCATCGGGTAAGGCACAGTTCGATTACGGCTGCTCTAGATGCTACCGATGGTAACGTGCGGAAGGTGCAGAAGTTATCCCGCCACCGTCAGATAGATACTCTGATGATTTATGATGACAATCGGGCAAAAGACCAAGTGGAACTGTCGGAAATATTATCTGGACTTACTGATTAAATCGATTATCAGTTACTAACAAAGCGTCTTAAATCCGTTACCTGTAGAGCCAGGGCTGATGACCCACTAAATATTGGCTTTTTTTGGTTTTACTCGCTCTGATGATCTTGAGTTGGATGTAGCTGACTCTGGCGATTGCGCCTTTTGCAGTGGCGGTTGCGATCGCTTTCCTTCAGACTCAGCCAATCGCTCGTTATCTTCAAATACCTCTGGACAAGAACGATGCAGATTTTCCACAAATTGTTCTGTGGTTAACTCTTCAAAATGTTGGCGAATCAGTTTGGCAGCTTTTTTTGGATCGACCATAAGTTTTTCTCACTCTATCTCTATTAAACAAGATTCTTCGATTAAAGTTAGGTTACGGATCGCAATTTGAAGATGAGCGCGGTCAAAAATAGCTGAATCAGCATAAATGCGCTCGCCTTCATTAAAAACGGCACGAATCGCACCGACTTTTTCTCCCTGTGATTCTATTATCTCTCCTACCAAGTAATTAAAGAAGGCACAGTCTAAACGGTGAGCTTTAGAACGTTGAGGATTCTGGCGGGGTAAAGGGATATTGGTTTTCCTGTAGGCAGTTACAAATGAATCGTAAGTTTCTCGAATTAGAGGAAACCACCCAATATCAAGCAAGTCCAAACAGTTTTCCAGTACTAACCTGGATTTGATGACAGCAGGAGTATCTGGATATCTTTCTTTTGCCCAAGCATACGCCCTCAAGGGAGCATCTTGGAAAAAATACACTCCCGTTCCCAGCCAATCATAATCATTGATACTAAAGTTAAATCCCTGCTCGATAATTCCCTGGGCTGCTTTTAGGCTCGTTCCATGGTATCCTAAAACCTCCAATGGCTTAGGGATTGGTGCATACACCATTTAATATTCTCTCTCCCATATTTAATTCAACTCCAGATATTCAACTACTTGAATCGTTAAGTATTTGAACTTTTGCCGAGTTGCGTACTCAACCACTCAGTTAGTAGTTCTTCTACTAACTCGGAAAAGTCTTCTAATTCCGACTGCTGTAGTAGAGCTATTTTTGTCTGCCGATAAGTTTGAGAACGAACGTAAGCTGTTACCTGTTCAAAGTCAGGATTACTGCGTTTTCCTTTTGGTCTTCCTTTTTTGACGGATTCGGGTTTTTCATCAACGATTGGTGGTGGGAATTTTTTGACTTCTTTTACGGATTCATCTACCTCCACTGAGTCTTGGGGTTTGTTAGCTGCATCCAAAATATTTTTAAATTTACTCATTAGTTTGTATCTCCTGACCTAAGTCTTGATAATCACCCCAAGCTATACGAGCTTTCTTATCCGTTACCCCAGAAACAATAGTTCCTTCTAAAGCAGCTTTCTTAAAGGCTGCATAACGTCTAATTTCTGATTTCAAAACTGGTAATCCCGCATCCATCAACATCTTTTTAGCTTCCGACCCATCTTTTGAGGGTTTAGGAGGAATAATGGTTAGTAAAATTCGGTATTTGTCACTCCCTAGCTGATGTAGTGCTTTAACCGTCAGCATCATGGCATCTAAGGCTAAAGCATCTGGGGTACAAGGAATAATTAAGCGATCGCAGCCGTCGGCTAATGCCTCTAAATCTTCCTGTTCTGGTCTGGCTTGGGTATCAATAACAATGTGTTCGGCGGATCTGGCATATTTGGCAGCCTTTCGTTCGTCTACAACCTGAAATGGCAAACCGCCTCGCTCTGCCCATCTAGTAGCACTACGATTAGGATCTCCATCAATTAGTAAGGTAGTACTTTGATTAGCCAGGTAAGCTGCCAAGTGTACTGCTGTAGTTGTTTTGCCAACACCACCCTTAAACGAAGCAATAGTAACAATCATCTTTTAAATACTCAAATATGTGAATAACTGAAAGTGCGAAAACTTGAGTTGCTGAAATAAGTGAGTACGCAAATATATCCCGATTGAGATGCCGAACATGATAGCTTATCTATTACGTAAATGTGCAAGTATTTGAAAGTTTAAGTATTTGCCTTTTCAACAATGCGGGTTTTTGCGTACTCAAATATCTATATATTGGCAGGATTTTGATTGTAGTTGCCCAAAACATTTTTACACTATATATTGTTTACATTGATCAATGTAAACAATATGAGTTTCGATGATATTCGAGATTGGCAAGGTACAGCAGAAAATCTCTTAGAAGAATTACAAAGCAAGATAGAGCAACTCAACTTATCTGTTGAATTGCCAACTGTCAGAACTATTAGAGCTTGGCGTTCCAAAAAACTTTTATCTCAACCTAAAGGTCAAAAATTTGGCTTTCGTCAAATATTAGAGGGATTGGCTACTTTACTGTTATTAAAAAAAGGCTGGACTTTAGTGTCCATAGCCCAAGTCATGTCTTCTTGGAACAATCGAGAACTCGAACAGCAAATTTTAGTTGGAGAGTCAGCATCAGATGGAACAGAGTGGAATAAAAGCCAGGATTCATTTACGCTTTTTGAACCCAGAAAACAAAACAACTTAGCTTTAGCAGAAGATGCCATTATTCTTCTCGCTCAAGGAATTTTACGGCAATACGATTGCGTCCTTACTGGTACAAAAATAGTCAGACAGGATGATAAATTACCATCAGAACTACATTCAGCAATGTGCAAACTAGGTCGTCTTTATCTCGAAGAGGGAAAATGCGATCGCGCTGCTTGCGTTCACGATCTATTATCACGTTCTCGGTACAGCCTCAATCTAGACGATCGTTGGAATTTAGATATTTTTCGCGATTCGGAGTTTCCTTTTGGAAATGTTCAATTAATTGATACCGATTTGCGAGTACCAACTCCAGATTGTGCCGAGATTGCTGAAATCTCTGGTGGCTATGGAGAGGATAACGTAATTGAAAACCGTTTACACACCATAATAAGAACTGCCACCGAACGTCTGGGGAAAAGAAAACAGCACCAAGCTTATACAGCGTTACGCCAATTACTAGGAAGGCGATCGCTAATTCAGGAAAAAGAATTAGTAAATTATTTAGAAGAAAAAAATCTAACTCCTCTACAAGAGACGGTATTAGAGTTTTACGATCCAGTTCCAGAAATTTGGTTAATTAACGATCTTGCCAATCGTTGCGCTCATTGTGGGACTCTAATGCGACCCCACCCCAAAGGAGCTAGCTATCCAGATGGTTGTTGTCCAATTCATCAGTGTAATAGCAAGTATGCGCCAAAAGTAGGTGAGAGGTTAGATCCAAAACAGGAACGATTGTTAGTAGCTAAACCGCAAATCTTAGCTTACTGGACTGCTCCTGCGATCGATGAGTTAGCAATTTTCGACCGAGCGCGGTCGGTAGGCTTAGATACGGAATTATATCCAGAATCAGATCGATGTGACGTAGCAATTAACGACTTAGCTATTGGCATAGATGCCAAGTCTTATCGGAGTCCCGTATTACTAGCCTCAAAGCTCAATCGTAGTATTGGCGGACTTATTTTTTATCGCCAAAGAATTGTGGCAATTACAGACGAACTGATTGATGATTGTCCAGGTTATTTATCTACTTTACATTCTCTACTGGATAAAAAAAGCGATACCGCCAGTTTACAAATAATGCCTGTGTCTTCAGTAATCAAGAATATACAAGAGGGAAAGTATGCGAGCTAAACCAAAGCCCGATTTTTGGACGCGAAACGAGCGCATTTGCTGGCTATGCGTCCTGATGGAAGAATTTATTGGAGTCCAATCGTTAGAATATGTCCCTGTAGTCGTGTCGGGAATGGAAAGTGTTTTTAATGCACCTATCTTGAAAAGCGCACGACAGGCAATATTTAATATTCGTCAAATGTCCTTGAATTATGTCACTAGAAATTCTGTTAAATATGCCGTCGCACTCTATAACGA
>NZ_PVWF01000087.1 GCF_003003995.1 Pleurocapsa sp. CCALA 161
AGTAACAAGTAACAAGTAACAAGTAACAAGTAACAAGTAACAAGTAACAAGTAACAAGTAACAAGTAACAAGTAACAAATATTAGAGTCTATTCAAGTGAAAACGGTTGTAATTACTCAATAGTAGTTATCAACTCGGTAATATCAATTGGCTTAGAGATGTGCTTTTGAAAATCAGCATTTAGAGTACGTTGGCGATCGCTTTCCCCCGCATAAGCCGTTAAGGCGATCGCAGGTATATTTTTTCATTATTTAACAGTCTTTGTCTGTCCGCTATTCGACATAATCAAACATTTTTCTAATTACAGCCGTTTTCAGTTGAACAGATTCTGTTGTCTTGAAGCAGTCCTGAAGAACTACCTGTAAGGGCGAACGCCCTAAAGGATTCCCTGAAGGATTAGCTCGCTTCGCTCCCGTCACCGCTCCGCAATCGCGTCGCTGTTCGCATCTACCTATTTGCGAAGCTTATCCTTTAGGAGGACCAATGAAGCCGATTACCCTAAATGAACTTCGGCGCAGCGTTACTAGACTTAAGGTTTTTGATTTTCTTCTAGCTTAAAACTGGTAGTTTGAGGGTTTTTAAAGTATTGATAAGCAACACCAGATGCTTTTTGAATAAATTCTTTGGCCAGGGGAGAATTGTCGGGACGCTTGACCAAAATAGAGGCAATATAACGTTTGCCATTAGGCATATCAATAATGCCCACATCACCTAAAACAGATTTGATATCTCCTGTTTTATGGGCGATCAGCGCCCCTGGTTCTAAACCTTCGGGTAGTAAAGTATTTCTAACTATATTGCGCATAATATATAACATGCGATCGCGCGATCGCAAAGAAATTAAGCTTCCACCATCGATTTTGACTAGTAGATTACCCAAATCTGCTGAACTTGTGGTGTTTGTTCCTGTTAGATCTGGCAGTGGGTTATGTAGCTTGGTAGCAGTCAATCCCATCTTGGTAAATCGCTGGTTTAATTGTTCCATGCCACCCAAACGTTTGATTAGCATGTTGGTGGCGGTATTATCACTATTGGTCATCATCTGTTCCGCAGTTTTTAGAGCCGAAAACTTACTGTTGGGTGGCTCATATTGCATCCCACCAGAACCACCCGCAATGACATCTTTGGTCATAATAAACTCTTCTGCCAGGTTAATTTTTCCTCGATCTACATCTTGAAAGAAAGCGACTAGGATTGGTAATTTAATTGTGCTGGCAGCGGGAAGGGGTAGTTTACTGTCAATACTAACAAAACCTTTATTGTCTAAATCTATGAACAACAGTTCTGGTTTGATGTCGGGATATTGAGTAGCTAATTGTTCCAATTGAGACTTGAGAGGAGTTATTTCTTTACCCAAAGAGACGGTCGCAAATAAACTATCTAGTTTGACTTTGTGTTGCCGATTTATTTCTACTTTGGTGCTGGGAGTTTTAGCATTTGACGATTTGGTGGCTTGAAAGGAGCTAGCCATTGACATCACAGAGCCAAAAATAGTGCTTAAACCAATGGTAATAGTTATGATATAGGCAGCCAATTTGAGAGTTTTGAAAGATTTTTTCGTTTGATGATGAGCAGCTTTTTGGGGACGACGATGATTAGCTGATCTTGCAGTTGAGTTTTTTCGAGCATTTTCGGCGATTGGACGATCTTCACGCTCCGCGATCGCTTTAGATTTAACTCGCTTTGGTTTAGACTCGCTGGATTTTTTGGCTGTGGCAAAATTGCCTGGAAAATTAGGTTGTGATTTGGGATTAACTTTGACACCCTTAGCTCTAGTCAGAGAAGACTTTTTGCCTTTACGATTCACTCTCAACTCCTGGAAAACAATTACATATTATGGAAGCAAGAAACTAGTTTATTTCCCTTAACTCTCAAGGAAAATGGCGCTTAATCATAACTCTGTTGATGAGAAATATACTCAATCTTGATTGAAAGTGGCTTTAATCTCTGTCAGTAATGCAGTTTAATCCTATCTCATCACTCTCGAACAGAACCTAATTTTAAATTTTAAAACTAAAATTTAAAACTAAAACTAAAACTAAAACCAAAATTTCTGCCACTGCCACATCACTTTAATTGAGCGCAAACTATTCAGCGTTGATTGTTCATTGATCAACAGTATGTAGTTTTGTCCTCTAATTTACACTGGTAAATTTACGGATTTTTGCCACCAAGCTATGTATCTATAATTTAAAAAAATATTTAAAAAAATGTCGAAGCTCAATTTTGAGATAGTTTTGTTTGATTTTGATTTGCCCAACGAATTTGACGCAAAATACCCCGCAGCATTGCTACTTCTTCAGGCTGTAAATTGGCTTTATTATAAAGGCGACGAAACTTTTCCATCTTGACAGCTACAGTGTGAGGATATAAATAGCCAATCTCCAATAACATTGCCTCTAAATCTTGATAGTATCCTTCCAAAACTTCAATGGTCGCATTATTAGGTATGGCGGCGATCGCTGGCAAAGATGCAGTTGGTGTCTGATGATCCTGGCTAATTTCTAACCAACCTTGATAAAGCTGATAAACACAAATTGTCACTGCCTGAGCCAAATTCAATGAAGGGTAATCAGGGTTAGACTCAATACAGATAAATCTTTGAGCATGTTTTAGTTCATCATTACTTAAGCCACGATCCTCTGCGCCAAACAATAAGGCTGATTGCAGATTAGGAACGAGCAACCCTGGCAGTACTGTAGCGGGAGATTCCAAGAGGATCGGCACACTGCGGGAACGTACAGTAGTTGCGATCGCCTGTTGACAGCCAGCTAGAGCAGTCGGGATGCTATCCGCAATCTGCGCCGTTTCCAAAACATCTACTGCATGTACCGCCATTTGTCTGGCTTCATCTGATGCTAAATCGCACCTAGGGTTAACCAACACTAATTTAGTCAACCCCATATTTTTCATAATTCTGGCGATCGACCCCACATTTAACGCTCCAGTAGGTTCTACCAGCACAATCCTGATATTAGTTAGCAAGTTTTGCTTCATTTGTCTAGACTATCAATTAATCAAAAATAATCAAACTGTAATACTTTTTATACTCGCAAAACATGGCGAATCAGCGCAAAAAATCCGATTTACCTACTAAAATTTGTCCTGTATGCGATCGCCCTTTTACCTGGCGGAAAAAATGGGCGAAATGCTGGGATGATGTTAAATACTGTAGCGATCGCTGTCGTCGTCGCAAACAGTCGGCTAACAGTGAATCGTAATTGATGCTGTTAACACTTAAAATACTAACAATATTGGTCACATTATTATCTTCATCACATTCACATTATGTCTGCTAATCAAATACAGCCCAAACTTATCATTCACGGTGGCGCAGGAGGACATATTAAAAGTGAACAGGGAGAAGCTAAAGTTCGTCAGGCGCTTCACAATATTGTGACAGAGGTTTATGAACTACTCTCTCTTGGTGGTAGTGCAGTTGATGCGGTGGTGTTGGGTTGTCAATTACTCGAAAACCAGCCAACTTTTAATGCCGGTACGGGCTCAGTCTTGCAGTCTGATGGTCAGATTAGGATGAGTGCTGCCCTGATGGATGGTGCTAAACAGCGCTTTAGCGGGATTATCAACGTTTCTCGTGTTAGACATCCGATTGAACTAGCCCAATATTTACAAGGAGAAGACGATCGCGTTCTTTCAGACTATGGTGCTAAAGAACTACTGCGAGAATTAAACGTACCCATCTACAATCCGTTGGTGGAAATTCGCCTACAAGAATGGATGCAGGAAAGAGACGAGAATTTTGATAAAAGTATGGCGGCAGTTGTTGCTGAAGAAGCTTTAGTTCACGAACCCCGTAAAGGTACTATCGGCGTAGTAGCATTAGATAACTTGGGTAAAGTCTGTGCAGGAACTTCTACAGGCGGTAAGGGTTTAGAAAGAATTGGGCGTGTCAGTGATTCGGCTATGCCCGCAGGTAACTATGCTGATGCTGCTGCGGGAGTAAGCTGTACAGGAATTGGCGAAGACATTATGGATGAATGTTTAGCTGCCAAAATTGTCATTCGCGTTACCGATGGGATGTCCTTACCAGAGGCGATGAACAAATCTATGACTGAGTCCCGTAGTCGTAATCGAGATTTAGGCGCAATTGCGCTCGCTGCTGACGGAACTATCTGCTGGGGTAAAACTAGCGAAGTAATCCTTGCTGCTTATCATGATGGGGAAAAAATTGGCGATACGATTAATTGGAATAACCAAGATTTAATTGGCTACTCTAATCATCATTCCCAATAAAAAACACATGTTTGGATAAGGGCGAACGGCGGTTCGCCCCTACAAGGATTAACTGTTCTAATACTAAATCCGATTTTGAAAACTCACTTTCCTGTCAAGATGTTTAATGAAGCTACAATCCTTTTGACTTTTGACTTTTGACTTTTGACTTCACTCAAGCCTTTTTAAAACTTTGTACCATGAGCTGAATTCCCAGTAAAAATAAGCCGATCGCCACCATAGCAAAAACTCCTGTAGCCAACGCCACAACTCCCATCACCAATGTTCTAACGGCAGAAGTGATGTTAATTACAATTGGATTGTTAGAAGTCACTGCCTTCGTTGCATAAGTCTGCACTATCGAACTAAATAGCGAATAGGAAGCAAAAGCAAGCGCTCCAGCAATAATAGAAGAAAGAAAACAGCGTAATGGTGTCGTTGTTTCTTCTGTTTTGTCTAAAGAGACATCTGTTTTTGGATCGCTAACGGCAGAATCATTAGGGGTATCTTTCATAATCTTTGTCTGATTGGCTTAGAGCTTATGGCTTATAGCTAGGAGCTTTGCTCCTTTATTATCCCCCAGCTTTAGCCTACTATCACAGGAGATTCAGACCAGCGACCAACGGCTTTGCCAATCACACTCAATTCTTGCATCAAGTTGGCAAAACCTTCAAAGGTTTGCGACTGAGGCCCATCTGATAAAGCTTTAGCAGGGTTGGGATGGACTTCAATCATCAGCGAATCTGCCCCTGCCGCGATCGCCGCTTTGGCCATTGGCCCGACGAATTTAGCAACTCCCACACCGTGGCTAGGGTCGATCGCAATGGGTAAATGAGTTAAGGAGCGTAATACTGGTATGACAGCCAGATCTAGGGTGTTACGAACATACTGACTATCAAAAGTGCGGATGCCACGTTCGCATAAAATTACGTTGGAATTACCTGCTGCTAAAATATATTCTGCTGCCATCAACAGATCATCAATAGTGGCTGACATTCCTCGTTTGAGAAACACTGGCTTGTCCTGTGCGCCAACTTTTTTAAGTAGAGGAAAATTCTGCATGTTTCTCGCCCCTACCTGCACAATATCAGCAAATTCGGCGACTTTATCTACATCAGCAGTATCCATTACTTCAGTAATAATACCCAAACCGCTAGCATCCCGCGCAGCAGCTAATAATTCTAAAGCGCTTTCTCCATGACCCTGGAAAGAATAAGGACTAGTGCGAGGTTTAAAAGCACCACCTCTAAGAAAGCTTGCTCCAGCAGCCTTAACTGCCTTGGCTGTCTCAATAATCATCCCTTCGTTTTCTACCGAACAAGGCCCAGCAATCACGACTACAGGATGATTGACCCCAAAGGTAACGTCACCGTTGGGAGTTGGCACCACTACTTTACTATGTTCCCCGTTACGGTATTCTAAACTAGTCTTTTTGTATGGCTTTTCCACGCGCAAGACATTTTCGATCCAAGGACTAATTTCTTGTAGCAGTAAAGGATCTAAAGATGCAGTGTCGCCAACTAACCCCATAACAATTTTATGTTTGCCGATGATCTTTTCTGGAGTTAGTCCCCAATCTTGTAATTCCGTCTCTATTCTCTGGATTTCTTGTTCTGGAGAACCGACTTTCATTACTACGATCATTATTTACTACTCCGAATTACTGAAAAGTTATCATATCAATTATGGTAGTCAATTTTTTTAGAAAGCGTAGTCTGACTAACATAGTTTTTAACTCGCCGTTGTTTGAGTTTTAACTATTTGGGTATCAAAATTCAATATTTCCAGTCGATTGAATAAACAAAAGCTAACGTAAAACTCATGGCTATCTGTTCTCCCCCATCTTCAAGTAAAGCAAAAATCAAATTGAGATTGCGATTGTCATACACTACAACATGGATCAGATCGAAAAAAATGCCACTAATAGCTAAAATTAATAACAAAAAGATTAAAATATGCCCATATTTTCTTTCGATAGAGTTACTTTGAGAATAAGCCCAGCTAATAAGTATTAAGAAGCTTATCCCCACTGTAGTGGAAACCAAAATTTCTCCTAAGTCAACAGCTCGTAAATTTAAAATATCTTGGAAGTGAAAAAAATTAATAACTCTAAGGCCGATTTTTTCATGAATACTTAAAAAGTCATCTAATAATAAATAATTAAATAATAATGTCCATGCTAAAAAAAGTTTTTTTTTGCATTGCCAATAACCAAAGCCCAAAACCAGAACAATCCACAACTCTTTGATATATTGGAAAATTTCAGCATAACTTTGCTCTTCCGTAATCCATAATAGATCTTGATGTAAAATAATTTTGGAGAAAGCTATACTTAAATAGCTTGAGCTAGGTAGCCAGCAAAATACATAAAATAAAATTAATAATAAATCAGTAATTAACAATAAAACTAGAAGCTTAAGAGAAAAATATTTTAAATAACTTGTCCATTTAAATTTATAAAAATTTAGTTTACTCATTAACAATCATCAAGAAACAATTAAGTCAATGTTAAACTACTTTTAATTGAATGGGTATCAATTAGTTTTGTTTATTCGGCGCAAACTATCATTTAATACCAATTTTTAATAGTAAGTAAGGTATTAGTTGTGCCACTATGACCCAACGATTGTTTTCTGATAGTTGACCTTCAAATGGAAGCTCAAAGTTTTCTGCTGTGTAACGAATTTATGTTGTTACAGTTTCTATTTTCAAGACAGGTCTATTAATGATTATGGTAAATCTTATTGGCTACTTGAGACCGAAGGGAATCCTTTAGGGCTACTGCTATTTGAAATGACTACAATTTTGCTCTTGCTCCACTACTAGCACGGCAGCACCATTAATTTTGCCAGTTCGTAAAGCATTTAGAGCATTATTTGCTTGAGATAGAGGAAAAGCATTAACTTCTGTTTTAATCGGAATTTGTGGGGCCAAAGCTAAAAATTCGTCTCCGTCTTGGCGCGTTAAATTAGCAACGGAACGTAATACCCGTTCCCCCCATAAAATCTGATAGGGAAAGCTGGGAATATTGCTCATGTGAATCCCTGCACAGACAACGATGCCACCCTTAGCAACTGCTTTCAGTGCTGCGGGAACTAAATTACCGATAGGGGCAAAGATAATCGCTGCGTCCAATTCTTCTGGTGGTAGTTCATCCGAACCTCCTGCCCAAACTGCTCCCAAATGGCGGGCAAACTCCTGCCCTTGAGTATCCCCCGATCGCGTAAACGCATATACTTGTTTTCCCTGATATTTTGCTACCTGAATCAAAATATGTGCAGCAGCCCCAAAACCATAAAAGCCGATCCGTTCTGCATCTTCTGTCAGACGATAGGAACGATAGCCAATTAATCCTGCACATAATAAAGGTGCTGCCTGTAAGTCAGAAAAATCTTTGGGAATTGGAAAACAAAAGCTTTCATCGGCAACGGCATATTCAGCAAAACCACCATTAAGGTCGTAGCCTGTAAATAAAGCGCGATCGCACAGGTTTTCTTTACCTCTTAAACAATATCGACAACAATTACAGGTATGTCCTAACCACGGTACACCGACACGAGTACCCACCGAATATTTTGTGGCGCGAGCGCCGTTTTTAACTATCGTACCGACAATTTGATGACCTAAGATCAAGGGAAGTTTTGGCTTAGTCAGTTCACCATCAACTATGTGTAAGTCTGTACGGCATACACCGCAGACATGAATTTTGAGCAGCACTTGGTTAGCTTGTGGCTCAGGAATAGGCAATTCTTTCAATTCCAAGGGTTGACCAGCCCTATTTAAAGTCATTCCACGCATAGCGATCGCCCATAAACAACAATTTCTATTTCTGGCGTTGCTGATTTGAAGTATACCGCAAGGGTACAACTGACAACTAACTACACTCAAATATAGCCTTCACCACTTCTTCAAGCTTTCTCTTGTGGAAAAACAGAGACTCCCAAAGAACAATATTTGAAACATGATTTTTTGTAGGTAAGGATATCATCATGAAATATCGGCATAAGTTTGGGAAATATAGCTGTTTGTCACAAAAGGTCGCCAACGATTAAAGATAAATAGTATATTAAAGCGGAATAGGATTGGTAAGTCTTTTTGTGTCTCAAGCAACTAGCTGGCAACAAACTTTAAATATCTGTAGATTATTGCTCAAGGACAAGCAGTTTCATCGCTTGAGTGGTCAAGCACTTTGCTTAGGAATTTTTGCTCTTTTGTGGTGGCTGAACTGGAAGTTATTTTTGGCTACTAGCGTGGGTATTGGCGCTATGTCTCTTTGCTATCTTGCCCAAAATTCTCACTGGCAAAACTATTGTCGGCAATGGCGTAACTTTTTTGTCGGTTCTAATCGCCAGCTAACTTTAGCCGTTGGTACTGGAGCATCGGCAGCTTTTTGTACTTACCTTGCTGCATCTGTTTGGGCTGATGCAGACAATCAATGGTTAGCCACTGGCACTATTCTTCAGGGTTTGATGAGCCTAATTACTCTAATTGTTTTACTCTGGTCTATACGAGCTAAAAAAGCTCATTCCCTCGAAGCTAAATTAGATCAATTGTTGATTGATTTGAGCGATCGCGATCGCCTCAAGCGCTTAGTGGCAATTCGACAGTTAACCCGCTTATTAATTAGCAATCGTTTATCTGCCGAGCATTATGGACAGTCTATTGAATATTATCGCCTGATGTTATCTGAGCCTCAACCAGCAGTGATTAAAGATGCTTTATTGGAAAGTCTAGAACTTTTAGGCGCAAAAAAAATTATCCAGCAACGTTCAGCCATTAAAATTCCTCTTCAGTTTAAACATTCTCCTCAAGCTGTATTAGATACTCCCTCATCAGGAATTACTCAATAATTTCTTCGGCTCTTTATGTATAGTTATAAGTATTATTAAGTTTAGTTAAGCAATATCAGCATGAGCATTAGATCTTCAATCGAGGCGATCGCCAATTGGTTTAATACTTTAGGAACTCCAGAACCAATAGTTCATTGGGGACACCCTGTGATGATGGGCATTGTAGTTTTTGCTATGGGTAGTGCAGCAGCTTGGGCTGGCTGGCGTAGTAGAACCCTGGCAACTATTAATCAGGAAATGGCAAGCAAAAATAAAGCCGATCATCGCAAAATTGCGCCTTTAATGTATATCTTTTTACTTTTGGGCTATACAGGCGGGGTACTGTCTTTAGTAATGCAGGGAGAGCCTATTTTAGAAAGTCCTCACTTCGTAACAGGTACGGTTGCCATTTCTTTGCTGACGATCAATGCCCTAATTGCAGCTACAGGTTTTATTGGCAATAAAGCTACAGCCAGAACAGTACATGCTTACGTAGGCAGCACTGCCTTGTTGATTCTTGTTGCTCATGCTGTCTTGGGTTTAAAGTTAGGTTTATCTATCTCAAATTGAAACAAGCTTGACTTAGTTTTAGTTTAAGAGATCTTGCGTCTGGATTAAACCTTGGTGTGGAGTCCAGCGAATCAGTGTCTCGACTGCGGTGTTGTGGAATTCGATTTGTTTTTGCTGGAATATTTGCTTAGTTTCAGGAGCGATCTGATCGCTAGAGGCGATCGCTATTTCAGGTTCTAATAGTTCCAGCCATGAAGAGGCAAGATCTTCTGAAGACACGATGATGGTATGTTGGGAGGTAAGATTACGTTGTTTAATATAATTGGCGATTTGTTGCTCTGTATTGCCTTTTTTAACAGGTTTGCCGATAATCAACCAGCTATAGTCGGCTATTTGGATCTCGGTCGCATTTAAGTCGTAATCTATAGTCAGACGAGCAGATTTAGTAATAATTTCCGATACATCATTTGCTTGTGAGGTAAAAATAGTTTTAGTTCGGACACGCTGACTTATTTTTTGCCATTCTGTAGCTGAATTGGCACTATTATCATAGGCTAATCCGTAATCGATGGTGTTGATTCCTTGTCGTGCCAGGAAAGGTAATAAGCTGTACTTCGCTTGATTGTTTTGACCGCTATTGATCAAAATTACTCTACTGCGATCTTGAATCACAATTATCGGTGACTGTTGGTCAGCTAAAACGGCGATCTGCACTTGAGTTGAATTGTAAATAGCGGTGGTGCTGAAAAAGACTATCGGCAGGATTAACCCCAGCCACCAGCGTTTTTGCCACCATTGGTTGCACCAGATTAAAATAAACAGTCCATAGATGATTAACAGTATACTCAAAGGCATTTGCCCCACAGCCAAGGTATTGCCTGGTAAGCTAGTACAGAAGTTAGTAATCCCGATCAGCAACGTTGTCGGATAAAACAACCAGGAAGCGATCGCGCTCCCCGCAGCAGGTATAATCAAAGCTGCAATCCCACTCAGCATTCCCCCCAAACTAATTACGGTAATCAACGGTGTGCAGAGAATATTAACCCCAATGCTGTAGGTGGATAGAGTATTGAATTGATAGCAAAGTAAGGGCAATACCCAGATGGATGCAGCTAGAGGAACAGCAACTACGCTGGCGATAGGAGTAGGTAGCCAGTCTAGTTTTGCTTGTAGTTTTGCAAGAGTGACAATTAAGCCCAAGGTTGCCAGAAAACTTAGTTGAAAGCCCAGATCTCTAATTAATAGCGGATCGAATAGTAAAATAATTACGGCGGCCAAGAACAAAGAACCTAATGGTTTAACTTTAGTCTCAATCGTTAGTGCCAGCAATACGGCAACCCCCATTAAACAAGCTCGTAATACAGAAGCCTGAATTCCTGTTAAACCTAAATAAGCAATCAACGTCCCGAACCCAATCGCCAACCGAGGTTTTTTACCAATAGATTCGGTTAATTTTAAAATTAAGCCTAATAATAAAGATACTTGAAAGCCAGATGCTGCCAGCACATGAGCTAATCCTGCTGCTATAAAGCGATCGCGAATATCACTCGGCAGATCTACCGCCTTACCCCCCAACACGATTGAACTAACTAATTGCCCTAAAGGACTACCCAAACCCTGTAGCTGACTCCAGACAATGCGCTGGCGCAGCCTCCACCAACCCCATCCAGGCTCTCGATCTTCAAAGTTGGCTTCTGTTCCTTGAATACCTGCAAATATTCCTTGACGAGCTAAATATTGCCTAAAATCAAAGCCTTGAGGATTACTGGGTGGTGGGGGTAAGTAGAGAAATCCCGTTATGCTTAACTGTTGTCCTGGATAAATACCAGTCCCCTGTAATAAAGGTAAAGTTGCATAGAGCTTCCCTGAAACTACTTCATCATCAACTTTAACTACTTTCAGCCAAAACTTCAAACGCTGGCGATCGTTCAATCTAGGTTCGTTTAAAACTGTTCCCATAACATGAACTAGTGGACGATTACCCTTTGGGTATTCTAAAGAACTAGCTTGGCGATCGCTCTTCGTAATCTGATAGCTGATATCATTGTATTTCGGTTGAGGAATCCGTAGGTGAAAATACCCAACGGCAAAGATCGCCACCATAACGGCCACAATCCAGACGCGGGCTTTAATTTTCAAAGCAACTGTACTCCATCTACGCTGGGCGATCGCCATAAAAGCAGCCAATGCGACCAATATTGCCGTTCCCATCGCCAATCTCTTTAAACTCAAACCAGAGGTTGAATCGATCATTAAACTAGTTGACAATAAACCGATAATGTACGCCAGCCCAATAATTATCCAGTTGGTGCGATTCATAAACCAGTTTTTAAACAACGCATCCCAGTAAAACACACCTCCATAACTTTTGCCTTCCCAACTCCTTGGCAATAGCATATTTCGTTGTAGGAGACAATTCGCCTTATTTGACAAGGCTGATTTTTGCAGTAATCACTTGCGCTGCCAGCCTTCCTGTTTGCGCTCCACCATTCATATAGCCGTAAAATTCATCACTAAAATGTTCTCCAGCAAATATAAGATTACCAAAAGCAACTTGTTGGCGTTCTTGGGGAACTTCTGATTCAATGTAGCGAAACTCACTAAATTCTGTATATTGTCCAGGTTCAAAATTAGTATAACCTCCTTTGATTAGAGGATCTCGACTCCAGTTGGTACGAAAAACTTTACCTGTAGCGGTGGATTTTGCTTGGGGAATAATTTGCTCAAAATGTTCGAGAAAATCCTGTTTAAGAGTAGATAGAGATTTTGCCTGATTTGCGCCTACCTCATTACCTCCGAGGAAAAAAGTCAAAGCAGCATTTTTTAGTTCTGGTTGACGTTGAGTTTCATCCCAAGCTTGACAAAAACCCAGATCAGACCAAACAGTCTCAGTAAATCCCTCGTTTTGTAGCCAAACTCGATTTTCAAACCCAGCAATTACTTTGTCGTTTTTCCCCAAGTTTACTT
This sequence comes from Pleurocapsa sp. CCALA 161, assembly GCF_003003995.1. Lineage (GTDB taxonomy): Bacteria > Cyanobacteriota > Cyanobacteriia > Cyanobacteriales > Xenococcaceae > Waterburya. The sequence continues at coordinate 12,540 of NZ_PVWF01000087.1, forward strand.
CTTGAATCAACCTTTTAAACTTAGGTTTTAGTTCAACCTGGAAATCTAGATTACGCAGCCTAGAAATAGGAACAGCAATAATTACATAATCTGCATCGACGATTGAGCGATCGCTAAATAATAAGCGATAACCAGAACCATCTGGCATAATTTTTTGCAACCGTTTGTTAGTTTTAATGCGATCGGCAAATACTGCTGCCAAAGATTCAATAATTTGACCACTACCATTTTTCACTACATAGGTTTCATCAACCAATACTGCCTTGATGTTTTTTACTATTGCTAGCTTGTTCAAAAGGTCGGAAAATTTTGGCGATTTCGTCTCTAGCAATTCCCACACCAGTATCTTTAATTTCAAATCTAATCGTCTGTTTCGCCATAGAAGCAATAGAACTAGGTTGGGGTGGAAAGTAGGCGATCGCACTAGTTTTAAGAACTACTTTACCGTGATTGGTAAACCTTATTGAATTATCTAACAGATGAATCAAGACTTGGCGCAATCGCTTTTCATCAGCGTAAAAGTAAGTAGGTAAGTTACCTAAAGATTGATATTCTAGCTCGATGTTTTTCTCTATGGCTCTGATTTTAACAATGCTAACAATGCTGTTCATAAATTCAGCAAAGTTTAACTCTTGATAGCTAAGCTTTATTTTATTAGCTTTGATTTTGGCTAAATCTAAAATATCGTTGACAAGAGAAGATACATGATTACCGCTCTGTTCAATAATTTTTAAATTATTGAGTTGACTATATTTAATTTCTTGCCAATCAAAATTATTAAGTTCATCTAGTTTAATCTCACTAAGACTCCGTTGCGAAATTCGGGAATAACCTAAAATTCCTTTTAGGGGAGTACGCAACTCTTGACTGATATTAGTCAAAACTCGATCTTTGGTTTGATTGGCTATTTCTGCTGCCTCTTTTGCAGCTCTTAACTCAATCGTTCTTTCTTCTACCCTCAGCTCTAATTCTTTATTGACATTTTCTAGAAAACTAAACTGGCTTTTAAGCTTTTGAGCCATTTTATTGAAGGATCTAGACAAAAAAACTATTTCTTTTGCCCCACTAATGACAACCTGTCGATCCAAGTCTCCTTGAGCTACCGCTTCAGCAGCTTCACTTAAAAGATAAATTGGTCGAGTAATCCAGCGAGAAGTATACCAACCTAATACTATTGCAACACCCAAAGCCCCTAGACACAAAATAATTGTGGTTCGAGTATTAGCATTAATTTGTGCCATAAAGTCTGATTCTGGCATTGTAATCACAATCAACCAATCCAAACCCAATTCATCTTGCCAAGGAGCTACTTGCACAAACTGTCGCTCCCCATCTAGAAAAAATTCAGTTTGTAGGGCTTGGTTAATCTTGTCAAGAGACTGATATTCTCGCAATAGGTTTTGAGTAGTCGCCTTGATTACAGAATTTGAACTATCGGCAGTTTGAATTCTTTGCGGTTCTCCTGCTACCATACGATATGGCAAATCTGTTCCCGAACCAGCCACTAAAGAACCGTCACGTTCAATAATGTAAATTATAGTTGATGGGCTGATGTCAAGTTGATGAAGAAAATCGCCAATTTGCGAAAGAATTAGATCTACCCCAATCACCCCAATAAACTTTTCTTCGCTATCAAAAACTGGATAACTAGAAGAAATTGATAGTATTTCTGGTTTATCCTGCCATTGATAAATTTCACTCCAAACTGGACGACGAGTTCTCGCTGCATCGGCATACCAACCTTCTTCGCGAGTATCACCACTATCTGCTTCATATTCTGAAGTGGTACGCTCACCTTTAGAGTTGGTGGCATAACTAGTTAAGCCAAGAATATTCGGTTTAAGAACCTCGTGGATGGCAAAAGTATTGTCTTCAAGTCTTTCTACACCAATAAATTCTCCTTCTGTATTAGCATAGTTTACATAGCCGACATCAAATTCTTGCATCTGCGCCCAAAAGTACTTTTCAGTCCGTTCAAAATCATTCAGTTTTAAAAGACTTAATCTAACAGCTTGCAAATTAATTTGATTCAGTTTAGTAGGAATGGATAAATAAGAATCTAAGTGCCGATCAATATTATTAGTGGCATTGGAGCGCATTTGACTTGCTAAATCATTGACCGCTTTTTGCCCGTTACGCAAAGATAAATAGCCAGTTAATCCCACCAAAGCAAAAATTTGTACTAAAAATGGGACAATCAAAATTAGACGTAACGGTAATCTAAAGCTCTTTTTCTCTGGAGAAGTGATCTTCATATTTATTGGTTCAGCATCGATTGAGACATAAAGTGAGCAAGCATATTAAAAGCGATGAGATTTTTGCCAACTTGCACTTATAAATGTAGCAACCGATGATGATTGCGTTATAGTTTATCTATACTGCTTTAAACATAAATTTATCAAAAGCTCAAAATAGTTCGTAAAGTTCCGACGTAGATCGTGTCGTTATCTGCATCACCATTAGGATTAAACAGAGCATAGCCTCCAGGGGTAAGTTGAATAAAATCATTCAAGCTATACTGATATTCTACGTTCAATAAATAAGGTGTATCTGGGTCATCGGCGATCGCATCTCCCGTCGAATCAATCAACGTAGGTGGCTGACCAAAGCTAACCACAAAGCTTGAGCCTTCTTTTAAGAAATCACTATAGGTAACGTAAGCACTCCAGTTTAAGATATCAGCATCAGCATTATCATCAATTGTCGAGGCAGTAGTATAGCCACCATAACCGCCTATAGCTAGTTTTTCTAGAAGTTGAAAACTAGCAGCCAGTCCATAATTATTAGCAGCATTCGCTCTGTCTGCAAAAGGATCTGTAGCTGCATCTGTACCGACAAAACCAGCTAAATCATATTCAGTTCCTGCTCCTTGATAGGCCCGAAGATAAGCTAAAGCGATATTTAAACGTTCTTCTAAGAGGGAAATATTTAAATTGGCTCCAGTTGCATAGTTACCATTAAATAAACCATTGCCTGGCTGAGGATCAGCGGGATTAGTCGCCCAGTAGCCAACATCTAAATTTACCGATTCTAAAATTTCGATATTTAAACCTAAAGCTGCTCCACCCTGATTGCCATTATCGTAAATTAGGTTATTGTAAGCACTAAAAAGAGACAGACTATCATAAGTTGCTCCCATAGTTGGGGCAACATCAAAAATATCATCAATTAAAACACCATTAGTACCAACTAAAGCTGATATTTTTTCTGTCAGGGGAAAACTGTAATAGAAAAGATCTATTTCAACATTATTTTCATTATTTCCTTCAAAGTTGAGAGCTAGAGAATTAGTACCTCCAGAATCAACAGGACTGGTAATGTTTGCTGCCTGTAAACGGACGCTTAAAAGATCTTCTCCTGTAAAGCTGCTATTAAAATTAAGCCGAACTCGACTGCTAAAAGTTATTTCCTCATCAATCTCATTACCGTCTGGCTTTTGGTCACCCAATGTTGCTAGTACGTAATTAATAATCTCTGTATTTAGTTTGGTAGTAGTAGAAAAAGAGTTATCTTCTAAAACGCCAGTTCGGCTTTCAAGTTCATCGACTCTGCCTCTTAAAGTTGCTAATTCTGCTGCAAACTCTTGACTTAATCGTGCTAAAGTTGCTTGGTCTTCTGCTGATACTGAGCGGGAGCTAGCAATTAGGCGTTCAATCTGGTTTAAACAACTATTCAATCCTGCTGCAAATTCATAACGGCTTAGAGGTCGATCGCCTTGATAAGTCTGGTTGGGAAATCCTGAGATACAGCCATAGCGTTCTACTAAGCTTTTTAGTGCTTCATAAGCCCAGTCAGTCGGATCTGCATCTCTTAATTCATTAACGTTGGTAACCTGCCCCAGATCATCTTGATAGTTATTTAACGGCTTGGCGCTAACGCAATTACAATAAAATAACAAGACACTAAAAATGCTTGTTCCCACAGAAAACAAGCGAATTAAAGGATTTAACATGGATTTTTGCATTTAGTAATTTCTTTGGGCATTATGATGCAAAATACAGACAAAAATCTGTAGCAAGAGCATCTTGCTAGTTAGCTAGGGGGAAGTAACTTGCCAATAGTACGATTTGAGTCAGTAAATGTTTTTTGCGCAACTCGTTGAATATCTTGAGGAGTAACAGCCTCTAGCTTGGTCAATGCCTCAAATAGATTGCGCCAACTACCCGTTTTTGCCTCATATTCTGCCAGTAAATTTGCCATACCCATATTAGAATCAAGGGTGCGTAATAAACCTGCTTTGAGTTGAGTTTTAACCTGTTCAAGTTCTTTTGGGGTTACAGGTTCGGTTTTTAGACGTTCAATTTCAGCTCTTAATGCGGTGGCTAACTTATCAACACTAGTTCCAGGGGCAGTAAGAGCATAAACTAGCATTAAATTGGGATATTTATTCCCAGGGAAACCACTAAAACTTTCAGCAGAGAGAGCTACCTGCTGTTTTTCTACTAAAGATTTATAGAGACGAGAGGTTCTGCCACTGCTTAGTAGTTCAGCAATGACTTCATGTACCTCATAATCAGGATCGCTCAAAGCAGGAATGTGATAGCCTTCAAGATACCAAGGCTGGGAGGGAAAAGTGACCGTAACTTCCTTAGTTTTTGTTTGAGGAGGCTCAACTTTAGCGACGCCAGCAGGTTGAGGTTGGGGTTGAAAACGCCCAAAATAGGTTTTGGCTAATTTTCGTACCTCGTCAGGATCTACATCCCCAGCGATCGCCACAGTCAAGTTATTCGGTGAGTAATAAGTCTTAAAAAACTGTTCTACATTTTCTCTAGATAGAGCGCCAAGATCTTCGTCATAGCCAATTACAGGTCGTTTGTAGGGATGAACATCATAGGCGGTATTGAGAAATGCTTCGATCATTTTACCGATGGGGGAATTATCAGTACGCATCCTCTTCTCTTCTAAAATTACCTGTTTTTCTTGATAAAATTCGCGGAATACAGGTTCAAGAAATCTTTCCGATTCCAAAGACATCCAAAGTTCTAGTTTGTTGGCAGGAAAACTATAAAAATAGCTAGTGTAGTCGGCAGAGGTGGCAGCATTTAAACCAACTCCACCCGCAGTATCAACAATCTCCCCAAATTTATTTTGTTTTACATATTTATTTGCGGCAGCTTGAGTCGCCACAAACTGTTCTGTTAGCTGTGCTAGTTTGGTTTTATCTCCTGACTTCTGCACCTGTTGAATTTCGGCAAAAATTGTGTCGAGCTTGTCTAGCTCTTTAGCTTCGGCAGGATAGTTAGTAGTGCCAATTTTTTGGGTACCTTTAAAAGCCAAATGTTCTAAAAAATGAGCTACGCCAGTTTGACCATCGGGTTCATCAACTCCTCCCACGTTGGCGTAGGTAACAAAAGAAACCACGGGAGCCTCATGGTTTTCCAGGACAATAAACTTCAACCCGTTATCAAGGGTAAACTCAGTAATTTGTTTGATTACCCGATTAATATAAGGTTGAATAGATGACTGTGTTTGAGTTTGAGTCGCAGCCAAGACAGATAAACCAGCACAATTCCACCACAAAAGCGCGATCGCCATGACAACTATCCAGCGCGATTTGGTTAACCCATAATGATTAGCTCTATCTGATTTCATTCAGTCTCCCTAAGTAATTAATCTTTACATGCCCGTACAAATGCTGCGGTTATATTCTACTCTACTCAGATTTTGCCCCTCTGGTTACGAGAAAATAACCATTAAGGAATAAGTATTGAATAAATATAGATAACAATCTGTAAAGAATTGAGCCAGAAAATGATGACCTTTTGCCATATCCGATTATCGTAAAGTTCTAGACAGTCAAATTTCTGATCTATTTTCTGAATCTTTGAGAGTGATTTTAGTATAGTCGATACTACTATGCAATCAATCACAATCTACTTGTCTATAACCTGCGATTAATGATAACTATCAAAAGCCTATGCAAGTTTTTTCACAGCAAGCCTGGAGAGAAATGCGTCAAACTCCTCAAACAGAAGAAGATACACGCACTAAAATTTTACAGGCGGCACTGCAATTATTTGCAAAACGTGGCTATGAAGGTACAACTACCAAAGATTTAGCCAAGTCAGCAGGAGTGGCAGAAGGAACTTTATTTCGTCATTTCGACAGCAAAAAAGCGATTTTAATTGAGGTGGCTACTGCTGGATGGGTTGATATTCTCACCGACTTATTAACCGAACTGAGTGAAATGGGGAGCTATAAAGCAGTTTCTCAGGTAATGCGCCGTAGAATGCTCAATATGCGAAAAAATAGCGATTTAATGCGGGTTTGCTTTATTGAGGCTCAATATCACCCCGAATTGCGAGAAAGCATTCAAGCCGAAGTAATCAACAAAATGACCGATGTAGCAGAAGCTTTTTTTGAAACAGCAATGGAAAAAGGCATTTATCGGCGGATGAATCCGAAAATTGTCGCTAAGGTATTCTTGGGTATATTTGCGATCGCTGGATTTTCTGAAGAAACTATCATGAACCCCGATGCTTCCCCCAAAGCGATGCAGGAAATGGCAGAAGGTATCTCCGATATTTTTCTTCGTGGCGTTTTGAGCAATGAGCAATGAGCAATGAGCAATGAGCAGTGAGCAATGAGCAGTGAGCAATGAGCAGTGAGCAGTGAGCAGTGAGCAGTGAGCAGTGAGCAATGAGCAGTGAGCAGTGAGCAATGAGCAGTGAGCAGTGAGCAGTGAGCAGTGAGCAATGAGCAATAATCAGTGACTATCGTTAAACGAACTCCCAGAATTAGAAGATATAGACCAAATCTTTGGTTAGAGAGGTTTATGGCTTTAGTCGCTGTAATCAACCTCGTCATCGTGGGTTTTGATCTAAGTTATATTCCTTTGCGGGATTTTTGGCTGCTGGGTCAAGTTACCATCGGCGAAATTAAGACTGCCTATGGTCAGCTTCCAGGTATTGAACTTGATTTGCTACCAGAAAATGTTTCTCAGTCAATCACCCAATACGATGTAGTGAAAGGAATTATTCCCAATCGCGATACCCAAGAATATCTGGCTAAGGTGGAACAGCTAGAACTTGAATTAGCTTCTAATGGGGTTGATTCTGCCAGGGCGAAGACTCTCTTTGGGGATATCCGCCGTCGTAGTATTGAGATAGTTCAAACCAATGCTTTTGCCGAAGCAAATAAAACGGGTAATTTAGAAAGAATTAAAAACAGGATGCGATCGCATCTTCCCAATCAAGATAATTCAGCCAAGGCTGCATTTTGGCGTTTTTGGACACCTGACTATTTCCAAGGTAGGGTGGCTGAGGAAATGGCTTTTTTTGAAACGGAAATCAAACCACTGTTAGAAACCAACTATTATCGCGCCATCGGCGAAAATGGTGGCTATGTTGACTATTTTGGCTTGATTGATTTTCCTTTCGGTGTTTTGTTTGCCCTCGAATTTTTAGGGCGGACTTGGTTTATTAGTCGTCGTCGTGTGGGCATCAGCTGGCTTGATGCGATGCTTTGGCGCTGGTATGATATTTTCTTTCTGCTGCCTATTTGGCGCTGGCTAAGAGTAATTCCCGTCACGGTGCGCTTGAGTCAGGCACGGATAATTAACCTAAATTCGATTCAGAAACAGCTAAGTCAAGGTTTAGTTGCAGGAATTGCCGAAGATGTCACAGAAGTAGTGATTATCCGTTTAATTAATCAGATTCAAACTTCGGTTAGAAATGGCGATCTAGGAAGACTGCTATCTCAACAAACTACTAATACTTATGTTGACATTAACGACACCAATGAAATTATTGAACTGATTAGAATATTAGCTAAAGTAACCGCCGATCGGGTATTACCGGCAATTGGGCCTGAAGTGGAAACTCTGCTGCAATATAGCATCGAAAAATCCCTCAAGCAAAGCCCCGCTTATCAAGGAATCAAAATGCTGCCTGGGGGCGATCGCACTGTCTCCATCATCAGTTATCAACTAGTATCTCAAACTTATAGTGCCTTTAGCAGCACTCTTCAAGCAGCCTTGGCAGAAGACAAGCAGTTTGATCGCCTTGTTGAGAGCTTAATTAGCAATATAGGCAAGTCGGTTTCCAGTGAGCTACAAGCACAGCAGAGTATGACTAAAATCGAGCTACTGTTAGTTGACTTGTTAGAAGAAATTAAAATTAACTATGTTCAGCGTCTGTCCCAAGAAGATATTGAAGACATCCTTGAGCAAACTCGCAGTTTACGCCAGCAAAGTTAGTCAAAGTTGGTGAAAATATTATCATTCAACAGTGAGCAATGATCAATGATCAGTTACCTCTTTTTAAACGTGAGTTCGACAAAGTTAGAAAGTAGCAGAAGGTAGTGCCAATAATTCTTTCGGCTCTAGATCGAGAGAAGGTT
>NZ_PVWF01000088.1 GCF_003003995.1 Pleurocapsa sp. CCALA 161
TAGTCAAAATTAATTGTTGGATCTCTTTCAAATAATCTCGTACCATCATATCCGTGGGAAGTATCGTATGAAATGCGTATCGAACTTCCAGTTACATTGATTACGCCTTCATCCCCAGGAACAGTAGTTAGTATAGATTTGCCAAAATCAACATCAAAAATATTCCAATCACCATCTAGTTCTTTATAATCAAGATGATTGCTATTGAGAAAGAAATCTGTCGTAACACAATTACCTTTTGAAGCAAGCAAACATAACAAAGTGCTGCCTAATAGAAACTTTTTTAGAACTTGATACATTATCGTATATGAAGCAATTTAAGGTTATTAACAGTAAACTTTTTTGCGTAAAATTACACTATTTGTCTTAAGATTTTATTCAGAAAGAGCATTTTATTTATAACAAATCATATATCCACAAATTCAACGTCTAACAAAGCATTGAATCCAGGGCTATAAGCAAGACTTTCTACATTTATCTCGATAGTATTTTCGGTAAACGTAATGTCAGATTGTTCTAACCCAAGTGTATTTGCAGTTTCACTAAGAATAACATTTTCAATGGCAGGTATTTCATCAAAAACATCTGTAAATACGTAGCTATTAAACTCGCCAGGTGCAAATGAACCAGATCCTTCATTTTCATCAACTTCAAAGTAAATACTTCCTGTTTCAGTTTCAAAATCAAGATCTATATTCACATCTACAAGAAACAAATCAAGCGTGTTTAATTCCAATGTAGAAAGTTCAGTGTACTCAACCCCATCGTTTATTATAGATGTCACAGGAGCTATGATTGGAGATTCCAAGTCAGGTGTGAATACCTGTAACTGAATTTCAGGTTCTTCATAGTCTTCTGGCACTGGATTAGATCCTAAATCTTCTTCTGTAATGCCGTTAGGATCTTCCTGCTCAGGTTCACCTTCATTTACTGGAGGTTCTACAGTTTCTTCTTCTTCGGGAGCAAGTTCTTCAGTTGATTCTCTATCCTCATCAGCGGGAGACTGTTCAGATTCAAGATCCTCTTGAGAATTTGAAGTCTCTTCTTCTGTAGGTTCTTTAACTAGTTCTTCGTCATCTATAGAATCTTCGGTCACTCCATCTTTTGTGAGGGTAAAAGGAGTTCTTGGTAAAGATGTATCTTGTTCGTTAAGTTTTAAAAGACCAAGAGGGCGCGAAAAGGAAATATCAAAATTTTGATTATCGACATTATCAATAAAATCTGTATCAGTAGGCAAAGAATCATCATTGAACATATTGCCATCTATGTCCACTAAGGAAAAGGTGACACTTCCAACATCAGTGCCAAATATAAGTTCTTCTCCTACTTCTTCACCAGTAGTGACAAGATAAATGTCCCCTAAAGACGTATCGTTTCTAACTGAAATCGCTGCTGATTCAAAAGATACTGTCTGACCATTAATACCTAAAGTAAGATTTGAAACTTGATAAATACCATCATCATTTGACTCTGAATTATCTTCATCTTCCGCATCCGCAGAAAAAGTATAAGAAATTTCGATTTGGGGATTAGAGCCGATAGCATCTTCAAGATTTTGATCTGTAGAAAATATTGTAGTAGATGGAGATGATTCGCTTATGGTTGTTCGGTATGTAAAAGTAATTTCACCATCATTTAATTCTAGTTGGGGCTGTGATTCGGATTCCAATGGCAAAGAAACTATCTGATCTTTAAACTGAGCTTGTTCTATGTTTATCAAAGTATCAGTGCCATCAGCTTGAGTTCCCCTAGCGTGAGTAAAAGTAATAACTCCATTATCATCGATTGAATAATCGTAATTGGCAAAGTCATCGCTAAAAACTGCTGTATCTTCTCCAGCAGAACCATCAAGATTATCGTTACCCGCTCCGCCAAAAATGATATCTTTGCCTATATTTCCTTTGATTGTGTCATTGCCAGTCAGACCAAGCATCAACGCTTCTTCAGATAGCAAGTCTGGATCTCTGTTGTTATCGTCCTCGAAAGCATTTATCACATCGTCGCTGTTCGAGCCATAGTAAATGTTGCCTGGATGAATTCCCGTTACTTCTGTACCGCCATTGGTATCGGGTAGAGGAACATAAAATTTATTTTCATCAGCAGCAAAAACATACGAAGGTGCGTTGAGCAAAGTGGGCAAAAAGCTAATTTGCTCGTTGGTATTAGGAGCATTTTCTGTACCCAAAGCTAGTAATTCTTCTTCGGTAACGTTAAACTCGCTACTAATAATGTCTATTAATTCGCCATCATATACTCTGTAAGTTATGTTTTCCCCGTCGGTAAAACCATTTTGTCTGACTATGCGAATGTTGTTTTCTCCAGCTAAGATGTCTGGTGGCAGAGTTTCGTTAGCAAAGGGAAGATCGTTTTTGATTGTTTGACTCAGAAGTTCTTCAATGGCAACCAACTCATTTTCTTCTGCTAAACCTTCTTGGATAAAAGCTCCCCCAATGACATCATTGTTGGTATCTAGTATTTGAATATCTGTTTGTACAGTGCCTAAAATAATATCCAGCAGTTCATCACCTGCTTCTTTGACTCCATCCCAGATAAGTGATGCACCAACTCCAATCCCAACTCCAATCGCAGCTACTCCAATCACGCTCGTACCTGCAATCCCGACTGAGGCAGCCAATGCTGTTAATACCGCTCCAACAGCAGCAGTTCCAGCATTGTCTATAATAAATTTTCCTACGGTGTATCTTTCTTTTTCAGGGTCTAATGCTACTTCCACTTCTCTAGCCACGAGATTACCTACACCTGGTACTCTTGTTAAAACTTTGAATGTAAGCTTACGTAAGCTGGGACTAAGCTTTTCTACTTCTTTTTTTAGTGCTTTTTGAAATTCATCGACACCACTGCCGATAAAAGCCGAACCCAAAGAAGTATTATCTCCAGTTAGCTCTACGGGAGCAGTAAGATTGTAATATTCGGGATTATAATTTTCAGGAAGCATAAATCTATCAGTAATATTTGTTTGGATTGACTATTCATCTAGACATACGGGCTGCTGCTAATTCTTCTTCTCGTCTTTGGCGTTCTTGTAATGCTTGCTTGCGCTCCCTTTGTTCGATTAGGATTGTTTGATTCATTATTTTGGAGAAAGCAAATGCTTTTCTTGGGGTATAAAGCTCATTTTTTAGTAGATGTAAACAGCATATATAACTATTAGGAATAACAGGATAAATACAAATAAATGCAAATAAAAGGTTTTGATTTTATTTCAATTGAAACAATCAAAATAGTCAGAGGTCAAAACCCCTGACTAAATCGTTCGATTATTACCTAAATTCTCTATCTAGGGAGTTCCATAGGCTCAAAGTCCAGAAAAACCAAAGCCAAGAAAAGCCAGCATCGGGAATAAATAATACTCCCTTCAATACCACTTCTGATATTGCATAGTTTAACCATTCTTCTGGATGCAGTAAGTAAAGACAAATCCAAGGTTCGAGCCAGATTGTATACATTGCTAATCCAAACAAAAACCACATGACTTTATTAACGCTTGGTAGCAGAAATTTAATTCTTAGTAAAATAGCGATCGCTATATATAAGTCTAAGAAAATCGCAATTCCTGAGATAGCTTCAAAGCTAGACGCACCAGCACCATAGAACCAAGGAGAGATAAACCCACCAAGAAAATCTGAAGTTCGTTCGGATAAACTATATTCGCTGGTAGAACCATTAATTTGCTGCATAACATGAGGCATAAGAGTAAAGGATTTATGCAAAATCCAAGTTATCCAGCATTTGAGTAAATTGCTTTTGGGAAAAAGTATCATCAGCGTTAGTTCTGCTCCATTTGCTACTATGCGCATAGTAGAACTGCTGCCAAATCAAGGTAAATTGAATCTGAATAAATAAAAATAAAAGTTTTTTTCAATCGTCAATTATTAATTGAGACGAAAGCAATCCCAAGATCGCACTGGCAAGATACTCGACGAAGATCGGCTTTGCGAAACTAAGCCTGTCGGTTATTAATGGGTTCAAGGATAAAAGAATTGCTATGGGCAACATTGTAAACTCCAATTAAAAATAATAATAATCTCAAGATTGCATTATTTATCTGACAGAATACCAGTCAGTCACAAATTGCTTTACCAGCTCTGGAATATACCCTTTTTCAATTTCATCAAAAGGAATACTATCTGTTGCTCCATAACGACCGTTATCATAGGTAATTACTTTAGTATTTACTCCATCTATATTAATAAATTGGTTGACTTGTACGTCTATTACAAAAATTGACATCAATTCATTAGATTCACATCCAACACTTAGATCTAAAATATGACTACTAGTTCGACCAGTATCGATTGGAATATTATTATCAGCTAAGTACGAATAAACGCTTGAACTTATTTCATTTTCATCTAATCCGAGTTGGCAATCTTCTTTATCAACTTTGATACTTAAGTTATCTATTCTACTCAAGTTTTCTAAAGGTAAATCTTTTCTGCCTGCGAAAGTAGGATTTTGATGAAAAAGCAGTTCTAATCCTAAAAAACAAAGCAAAAAAGCTAATTTTGTTTTACTTTTATTCATATTTAATTTTTTATTGATGGTAAATTATAAAATTTTATCTGATGATGCTTTTGGATAGTTTGGGTATTAGTTATATTTGTTTGACAACTGCTGTAAATCTTTTAGGTATTAATGCTGTAAAACTGAAGAAATTGCCAGAGGCAAAATTTTAAATTACGGGCTAAAACCGTCTCAACTCAAAGACGGCTTCGGCTATTTATTGGTTTAGATTGAGAATTAGTGGAATCTTTCGTTCCTTTCTGTCGCTAGTTTACCAGCAATCAAGATCCTCTCCTGTAACAGCGACAGCAATAAAAGCTATTGCCCCCATCGCTAACTTAGCCAATCCTCCACCATTGCCACTACTTTTTACTTGTGAAGCAATTTTCTTGCCCGCTTCGGCTATTTGAGGAACATGGTTTTCCATAGTTTGTCTCATTTGAGCGTAATCCATGCGTTTTTGAAATTCTTCGATTGAGTTGTAGTCAGACATAATTTTTCTCCAGGTAAATAGTTTTGAGTTTTTGGATTGACGTATTCTTTAAGCTTTTACTTGTTAGTTTTGACAGTCGTAACCGTGACAGTCACCATAAAAGGGATCGATTGGTGCTACGGAAGACGAACCAGACTCATAGCTTGGTGCGGATTCATTGTCGTCGTAGCGATACTGATAATCGTTGGATGAAGACGGTTGATTACTGCTGTCACCACCAAAGCCAAAGACTGTTCCTAGTATTACTAACGCGCCGACTCCACCGACAACAGCCATTTCACTCCAGTTAGGAGTATCGTCTACTCTTTCGGTTGAGGATGCAGAATTGTAATCTTGGTCGTAGGAGTTAGCTAAGGCAGGGGATGCAATGTTAAAGACAACTTGACTTAAAAGGATGGCACTGAGGAAGGTTTTTGCTTTGTTCATGAGAGGTAAAGTCTCGAAGTAATGTTCTCGATTTGTTTAACTGTAACTATGCTACTGAGCTACTCTATACAAAGAAATAGGATGCAAATAAATTCAAATAAATGACTGGATTATTTCCGCAGATCGTATGTCCAGTAAGCGGTGCTAAGTCTTAGACTCTCATCTAAAGAGAAATTGGTAGCAATGATTCGCAGTCCTCTTAGTTTGTCGATAAACTTGGCATAGGATGTGTGCTTTAAGCTTTTATCTAACAACGTCCAAGTTTGGGCTTGAGAATGATACTGGAATTTACCATAAGCTAAAGCCAGTTTAATCATGTCCCAATTGATTGCTCTTTGCTGTAAGCGTCGGTCAAAGTGATTATGGTCTTTGGCAGAGAAGAAGATCTCGATTTGGGGTAGGTTCTGAATAATTTCATCAGAGCTAATTATCTGATGTAGTTGTTTTTGAAATTTCATGGTGTATGCCTTGCTTTACTTAACTGAAGGCATAGTAAAACTGCACCAAAATCAAGGTAAATTGGAGCTAAATAAATATAAATCAGAGTTTCTGAAAGGTTAGATAATTGACTGAGGAGTGTAGTTTCTTAGCTGTTATAGCGATCGCATATTTTACGATCTTCTTCACTAACATTTGGATTATTGGTTAAGTAGTCTTGCACCCAATCACAACCACGAGACATTACATCATCTAAATCTAAACTCCAAAGTTTAACAATTGCTTTTTCACTAGCTGAAGCCAGCATTAAACTATTTGAATTGAATGCAAGATTCAAAATATCTGAACTATGCCCTTTGAGAGTACTTAACAATTCTCCTTCAAGATTCCAGAGATTGATAGTATCATCCCCTCCAGAAGAGGCAATAATTTTTCCCTCTAAAATGAATTCAACATTTCTCACAAACAATGTATGTCCCTCTAAAGTATGGATTAACTTACCTTTTAGATTCCAGAGTTTAACCGTATGATCGTTGCTAGCAGAGGCAATAGTCTTTCCATCAGGGCTAAACACTACTGTATTAATATCATCGGTATGACCTTCTAAGGTTTGAAGTAATTTTCCTTTTAAATCCCAAAGCTTGATAATTTTATCCTCGCTAACAGCAGCAATTATTTTTCCATCGGGGCTAAATGTGATAGGGCTAAAAACCACGCTATTATTCTCATTTGAATGACCTTTTAAGGTTTGAAGTAATTCTCCATTTAGATTCCACAATTTGACAGTTTTATCATTATCAATGGAAGCAATGGTCTTTGCGTTAGGACTGAATATTACACTATTAATTTCATCTAAATGACCTTCTAGGGTGTGAAGCAATTCTCCATTTAGATTCCAGAGTTTGACCGTATGATCGTTGCTGGCAGAAGCAATAGTTTGACCATCGGGGCTGAATGCTATTTTTGCTATAGGATCTGAATGACCTTCCAAGCTATGAACTAATTGCCCTCCTGTATTCCAAAGCTTAACTGTTCCATCGTAACCAGCAGAAGCAATAGTTTGACTATCAGATGTAAATTCAACACTTGTCACATTACTAGTATGACCTTTTAGAGTATGAAGCAATCTCCCTTGCAGATCCCAAAGCTTAACTGTTTTGTCTCGGCTAGCCGAGGCAATAGTTTTTCCGTCGGGACTAATTGTTACATCCAGAATAGAGAAATCATGACCTTGAAGATTTTTTGATAAATCTTTAGTTAAATTCCAAAGTTTTAAAGTGTCATCTCCGCTTGCAGTAGCAATAGTCTGTCCATCAGGGCTAAATGCTATGTCATAAATGTACCAACTATGACCTTCTAATGTATGAAGTGGTTGTCCTTGGAGATCCCATAATTTCACCGTCTTATCATTAACAGCAGTAGCAATAGTCTGTCCATCGGGACTAAATAATACATTGCTAACAGATATTTTAATATCATCCCAATTATGACCTTCTATAGTGTTAAGCAACTCTCCCCGAAGATTCCAAAGCTTTACTGTCTTGTCGTTGCTAGCAGAAGCAATAGTCTGTCCATCTGGACTAAATATAACTTTTTCGACAATATCAGTGTGACCTTCTAAGGTATTTAGAGATTGCCCTCGAAGATCCCATAGCCTGATAGTCTTGTCCCAGCTAGAAGAAGCAATGGTTTGACCATCAGGGCTAAATGCTACATTAGTAACCTCCCAAGTGTGACCTTCTAGTGTATGAAGTAGTTGTCCTCGAAAATTCCAAAGCTTTACTGTTTTATCGCTGCTAGCAGAAGCAATGGTTTGACCATCAGGACTGAATGCTACATCGGTAACATCCCAAGTATGACCTTTTAATGTGTGAAGCAATTGTCCTTGAAGATTCCAAAGCTTTACTGTCTTATCATCACTAACAGAAGCAATAGTTTGTCCATCAGGACTAAGTTTCAAATCGTTGATTATTGCTTGATGAGCTTGAAAAATATTTGATTTTTGATTTTGAATGTCCCAAATTTGTATTTTTCCATCTGTACTAGCCGAAGCTACTATCTGACCATTTGGGCTAAAAACCACTTTTACAACTGAACTATCAGAACCTTTTAACTCGCCGATCATTTTTCCCTGAAGATTCCAAAGCTTAATTGTTCCGTCATTGCTAGCTGAAGCAATAGTTTTGCCATCAGGACTAAACGCGACGCTGTTAACGTCATCAGTATGACCGCTTAAACGATTGAATTCTCCGATCTCATTGAAAGTATTGTGCAAATTACCAAAAAATTTGATTTTGGTATCCAGATTAAATACAGATTCGGCTCTTTCTCCTGTTTTTAGTAGTGTTACAAGTGCATTTAGTTCTTGACCTGAAGACAATAATGCTTCAGAAGAGTTAAGCAGGGCATTGACTTCATTGATTCGCGATCTTTGTCTTTGCCAATAGGCAAGTCCCGCTAACCCCATAGAAATTATTAAACCAATTCCCAAAGTCCAGGAAAATCGTTGTGCATTAATTCTCGCTTTTCTTTCCTGTGCTAATTCTCGGTTTCTGCGTCTCTCTTCTTCTTGTTTTAACTGATCGCATTTCTCAATCGACAAGCCAACAAACTGATTAACTTCCTGGCTTAATTCATCTGCGCGATCGCAATATAGATCCTGATATTTGATTAAACTGGCTTCAGATAGCAGGAAATCATCTTTTTTATCTCTAGGAGTATTGTCCCATTCCTCGGCTTTTTGTTCTAACTCGCGTGTCAGGCGTATTTGGTTGCGGTTGGTATCTAGCCACCAGCGCAGGGTATCCCAATTACGGATTAAGATTTCATGGGCGATTTCTACGGTAGTCTCTCCATCCCTTGACCGATCTTCTAATTCAGCATTGGGCGCATTGTCAGCAAGAGTATTATTATCCAAACCAATTACTAGCAATCGCGCATCGACTAACGCTTTCAAAGTGGAATTAAAAACAGATTGATGTTTGGTTTTTTCTAATTTCTTTTTAGAAACGCGACGACGAGTATCTTCTTTATCTTCCCCTAGCTGCACCAAGTCCTGAAAGATAGTTTGAGCGCATTCTTGTTGCTCTTTGTTCAAGCTATTAAGGGTTTGTTCGGCTTTTTTGCCCAAAATTGCTCCCAATCCTCCAATATTCTCTTGATAGTTGGCTAGGGTTAATTCTCCTGGGGTGCGTTTGCGCCATAGTTCATCTAGGGCGAACTGTAGTAGGGGTAAGCTTTCGGTTTGTAATTCTTGCAGCAGGACATTGACTAATTGATCTTCGATGGTTAAGCCGACTTTTTGGGCTGGTTGTTTTAGTATCTGGCGATATTCGTCTTCTTTGAGATAGGGGCGAACTAAGATGTGAGATTGTCGAAACAGAGGATCGATACTCTGGTTTGCCAAGCAGTCTTTGAGAAAGTCATCCCGTAGAGTAATAATTACTTTAAAACAGTCTGGAGATAAGGCGATCGCCTGAAGGATAAATTCAATAAAGCTATTGCTTTGAGATTTGTGTTTGGTGGTGAATAATTCTTCAAACTGATCGATGACTAATACCGAAATAGTTTGGGGTTGTTGCTGTAACCAGGAAATAAAGGATTCAACCCCTATATGTAAAAATCCTTCAGCTAATTCTGGATCGTTTGATGCTATTGCGGTGGCTAAAGCAGTTAGCGGGTTGTCCCCTGGACGCATGACGTAGGTTTTACAGGGTAGATATTCGCCAAATTGAGGGCTATACAATCCCTCTGCGGTTAATTGGGGTATGACTCCTGCCCTGACTACCGAGGATTTACCGCTACCCGAAGCCCCGACAACAGCTAAGAAAGAATTTGTGGCTAGCTTCTCTAGGATCTCGGCGATTAAAGCTTCTCTACCGTGAAAGAAGTAGGCATCATCTTGGGTGAAAGCCTGCAAACTCTTGTAGGGACAGATATTAAGATCGTATGTCTGCTTGTTGCTGCGTCGAGATTTGGGTAACAGAATATTTATAGCAGTTGAAGAACTATACAGTCCCGCTTTTTGTAGTCTCAATTCCTGGGGAAAGTCGGCTTTTTTTTGTAGCTGTGTAATTAAGGTTGCAGCCCAAAATTGTTTGTCAGCTTCGGCTGCGACAGTCAAAATTTCTACCAGTTGAGGGATCAGCTTTCGATCTGCTTTGGTGCTGGAGGCTGCAATAATACACAAAGATCGGTTGGCATCTGGGTTTAGAATATCTCTGATGTCTGGATAGTTATCTTGCCGTTCAATAACATCAACAATAACGATCGCTTCTTTAACAGGAGAGTTGCGTAATAGTTGACCCAGCCAGTTAAGATTGACTTTACTTTTGGGGTTAATAGCTAAACTGTATTCGGCGCGATCGCTTTTTTCTATTTCACCTGCCAGATATAGTAAAACCGTTTCGTTATCTTTGTCTTGCAGATAGCTAGCGATTGGTTCTGCCAGATTTTTCTCAGTCTTAGCTTCTAAAAAGCAATGTTCGACTGTAAAACCGCCTCGATCCTGAAGCAGTCTACAAAATTCGATATCGGTCAAAGAAGAAAAAAGGCAATCGCAAATTAAAGCTTTACGACTATTAACAGGCGCAACCGCACCAATAATTAAATCTACTTCACCACTACTATCAATTTTGCGCGGATTTTGATAGACATCGATCGGAAATCGCTTGACCTGCTTGGTAGGTTTAATTACTAGTCCCTTGGTAGAATTATTTGCTGCTTCAGTAGTAACGGGATGTTTTTTTAACTCTAAATATTCAGCGATATTGTTTTTAACATAGTCAAATAAACTATTAACCCCAATTTCTCCCTCAGCATTGGCTGCATTTCCCTGCAATCCTTTAATTAGGGAATAGGTAAATAAGCCGTGTCCTAATTCATCAAACTCCCAAGAACGTTCCGTTTTATCGCAAGACAACACGGCATAGAAGTTTTTTCCAGGTCTAGTTTGTTGAGATTCCTGGTTTAGGGCAGCAATTATTTGACCATTAGGGTTATTGGGTTCGCTGTTAATTTCTGCTTTAGCCTGACAAGCATCCAACCAAATAAGCTGATTTTGGGCGGGAGAATTTCTTAATTCTTCTAACAGGCGATCAAGTTTTAATCCCGTTTCTGGATCGAATGATAATGTATTGTCCGATTCATGTTTAATTACTTTAGTGTCAGTTACACCCAACACTGCTCGATTGTCCCGATCCAATTCTCCGTGTCCTGAAAAGTAGAATAAAATTGTATCTTGCGATCGAGCCAATTGAAACTTTTTAATACTGGCAAGAACTGACTCTAAGTTTGGTGTTGTTCCTCCATCATGAAGAGCAATAATTTCAGCTTCTTTAAATTGTTTGGTAGCAATAGTTAAAGCTTTTGCTAATTCTTTACAGTCATTAGCACAGTATTTCAGGTTAGGAATAAAACTATCTTGATAATAGTTTACGCCAACTAAAACCATCCAGAGTTTTGCTGTTGATAGTTGCTTGCTAGATGTGGTGGGCATTGATGATTGCGACTGGCAGGCAGAAGGAAGAGTTGTTGAAAGTAGTTTGTTTTAGAAAGTGCGATCGCGACTTAATTTGATAAGTTAATAACCATCGCAAATTTTTCTATCTTCCTCACTGACATTGGGATTATTTTCCAAGTAATCTCGCGCCCAATCACAACCACGAGACATCACCTCATCTAAATCTAAACTCCAAATTTTTATTGTTCCATCTTCACTACTAGTAGAAGCAATGGTATTGTTAGCATAATTAAAAACTACATTATCGACTTCACTAGTGTGACCTTTTAAGGTTTGTAGTAGTTGACCCTGATAACTCCAGAGTTTGATTTCACCATCATCACTTGCTGAAATAATTATCTTTCTATCGCGAATTAATTCTACATCTTTTATGAAACTAGTGTGACCTTTCAAGGTTTTTAGTAATTGACCTTGAAAACTCCAGAGTTTTATCTCATTATCATTGCCAGCAGAAACAATTATCTTTTTGTCAAGAATAAATTCCATATCTTTTATGCTATCTCTACTATTATTTTTAATAGTACTTATCAAATCTCCTTGTCTATTCCACAATTTAATTACTTTGTCTTCATTTTCATTTGAAGAATCTAGTCGAAAATCAGCGTCATCGAAGGCTGCAATAATTTGACCATCAGAACTAAATATTACTCGATTAATATCATTATTATGGCTTTGCAATGTATTGAGCAATGTTCCATTTGAATCCCACAATTTAACTGTATTGTCTCTACTAACAGAAGCAATAGTTTGACCATTAGGGCTAAAGATTACTTCATCAACATTGTCAGTATGTCCTTTAAGAGTATGAAGCAATTCTCCTTTAAGATTTCGCAACTCTATCTTGTTACTGTCTAAATTACGATGAGAAGTCTCTAAAGTATTAAAAGCTTTATATCTTCTCAAACTTTGGAATGTAAAAGCTATAATCTGACTATCAGGACTAAAATATACACTTTTTATTTTCTGAGAACGAACTCTAATAGCACGAATTATTTTTCCGCTGGTGTGCCATAATTCTACTCTTCCGCTAGTACCAATAGAAGCAATAATGTTGCCATCATCACTGAGTACTATGTCATCTATGTCTTGAGATTGAGTTATCAAAGAGCTAAGAAATCGCCCCTTGAAATCCCATAATCTAATTATTGCATCATCATTTTTGGCAGTAGCTATAATATTCTTTTTGGTATTTAACGCAACTAACCCTCTTTTTCTTGCGTCACTCTCAAAGCTATCAACTGTTATAGTTTTAAGTAGTCTATCTCTGAGATTCCATAGTTTAATTGAGTCACGAGCATTAATAATAACTTTGCTGTCGGGAGTAAATACTATATTATTAGCACGTTTTATATAACCTTCTAAATCAGAAAACAAATTTTCTCGACGGTTCTTTTTGATTTTGACTAATCTAGTATCCCCTGTCACGTCACTATAACCAATAGTTTTTCCATCAGAGCTGAATATTACACTTTCCATGTTATCTGGATAGCCATCAATTATATCAAGCGATCTTCCGCGAAGATTCCAAAGTTCTACAGTACCATCGTAACTAGCAGAAGCAATCATTTGTCCGTCAGGGCTAAATGCTACACTGTTAACTTGATCGGTATGACCTTCTAGAGTATGAAGTAATTGTCCTTCAATATCCCAGAGTTTGACTGTTTTGTCATCACTGGCAGAAGCAATAGTTTGTCCATCAGGGCTAAATTCTATGTTATTAACTTGATCAGTATGACCTTCTAGAGTATGAAGTAACTTCCCTTCGATACTCCAGAGTTTGACTGTATTACGTTTATTAATACTAATAGAAGAATCAATAGTAAGACCATTGCGAAGACGAATTTTCTCATCATCTCTAGAAACAATAATTTGTCCGTCAGGGCTAAATTTTATTTCACCAATACCTTCATTATTTTTTAATGTATTAAGTAATTGCCCTTGTAAATTCCATAATTTAATTGTCTTATCATTACTGGCAGAAGCAATAATTTGACCATTAGGGCTAAACAATACTCGATTGATGTAATCAGTATGGCTTTTCAGCGTTTGTACATGAGAAGGTTTTTTCTTTAAATTCCATACATTCCATAATTTAATCGTATTATCATCGCTGGCATAAGCAATAGTTTGTCCATCAGGGCTAAATTCTATATTACTATCACTGGAAAATCTATCAGAAGTTTTCAAACTATAAAGTAGTTTACCCTTTGTATTCCATAATTCAATCTTTCCTCCATGATCGATAGAAGCAATAATTTGACCATCAGGACTAAGTGCTATGTTTCTAATTCGCTCGGTTTGGCTTTCCAAACGATTATATTCTTTAGTCTGATAAAAAATATTCTGTATTAAACCCAAAGCTTTAAGTCTAATTTTGAAGTCAAGCCCAATTGAATTTTTTTCGATGAGTTTTCCTGCTTTCAATGCCATAATTAGCGCATCAAATTTTTGATCGGATGCTAAAAGTGTTTCAGCATTGTTATTAAGAGCATTTATCTCATTACTAGTCGCCCTTCGCAATTGCCATAATGCAGCACCAACTACCGTTGAAACTACTGCTATTACACCTATCAAACCACCAATAAGCTGACGTTGACGGCGTTTTGCTAACCAATCAGCCTTATCTCTCGCCTGAATACTGTCATCTATAAAGCGATCGCTCAGTTCAGAAAGCTCATCGGCATATTTGACATAAAACTCTTCGTATTTTGCCAATGCACCTTTAGACAACAAGAAACCATCCTGTTTGCCATTTTGTTTCCATTTGCCAGCACTCTGATTGATTTCTCTGATTAAACGATACTTATCCCGATTATCTTTTAACCAACCTTCTAAGGTTTTCCAGTTATTAATCAAAATTTCGTGGGCGATTTCAACCGTATCTTTGTCTCGAACGCTGGTGTTTTCTCTAACCTCATCAGCTACAGCTATAGCATTTGTGCGATCGCTTTCAGTTGCCACCGAATTATTTTCTCCACTGACTACAATCAATCGTGCATCAACCAACGCCTGTAAAGTATCGTCTAGAGTATTCTTGTACTTATTAACCCGTAAGTCTGATTTCAATAAGCGACGGCGAGTATCTTTGTGAGTTTTGTCCTGTTCTTGAGCCAGATAAACTAAAGAGAGAAAGATTGACTGGGCGCATTCCTGCTGGAGTTCGTTCAACCTTGTATAGGTTGCTTCTGCTTTGTCGCTAAGAAATTGACCCAATCTACCAATGTACTGCTGATAGTCTTTGAGGGTTAATTTTCCCTGACTGCGTTTTTGCCAAAGTTCTTCTAGGGCATACTGCAACAGAGGTAAGCTGCCGTCTTTTAATTCTTCCAGCAGAACAGCCATTAAACCTTCTTCTACTTCTAAGCCTACTTTTTGGGCTGGTTGGGCAATAATTTGACGGTATTGTTTGTCTTCCAAACGGGAAGACTTTACTGGTACTAATATTTCATTTTGCTCCATCAAAGGAGCTATTTCGCTCAGGTTCAAGCATTCATTAATAAAATCACCCCTAAGAGTGATAATGACCTTAAAACAGTCTCCAGCTTGCTCTACTGCTGCAATAATGAGTTTAATAAAGTCAATTCTTTCTTTTTCAGGGGTGAGGGTAAACAATTCCTCAAACTGATCGATCGCCAAGACTGATATAGCTTGGGGTTGTTGGCGCAGCCAGTCTACAAACCCCTTAACCCCAGCGTGTAATATTCCTTCTATTAGCTTGGGTTTGTTGGGGGAGATTGCTTTTGCTAAAGCAGTAAAAGGATTATCCCCAGGTAACATCACCCAGGTTTGACAAGCTTGAGTCTGTTGTGACTGGGATGTATTTAAACCATTTGCTACTAACTTGGGTACAACTCCTGCCCTGACTACCGAAGATTTACCGCTACCCGAAGCCCCCACTACAGTTAAGAAAGAATTAGTCTTTAGTTTCTCGATGATTTTGGCAATCAGTTCTTCTCTACCATGAAAGAAGTAAGCATCATCTTGGGTAAAAGCCTCTAGACTCTTGTAGGGGCAAACTTCAATGTCAAATACTCGATTGTCAGAACGCTGTACTTCCACTGAAAGAATTTCAATAATTCCTACCGTACCCCACCAGCCTGTTACTTCGATGTCGGGTTGTTCTAGCGACCATTTTTGTAATGGACTAATTAAATCCGTAACCCAAAATTCCCTCTCGGTTTTGGCTGCGGTTTCTATAGTAGTTACTAATCGAGCTAAGAATTTGCGATCGCTCCCGTGAGAAGTCGCCTCAATTAAACACAAAGGCAGATCGTAATCAAGCTGCAAAATTGACTCCAAGCTAGGGGTAGTCTCTGTAGCTTTGGTAATGTTGGCAATTACTACAATTTCTTTGACGGGAGAAGCTTTTAGCTCTTTAGCCAGCCAGTTTAGGTTAATTCGATGCTGCGAGTCACAAACCAAGTCGTAAGTTTGATCGGCAGTAGA
This sequence comes from Pleurocapsa sp. CCALA 161, assembly GCF_003003995.1. GTDB lineage: Bacteria > Cyanobacteriota > Cyanobacteriia > Cyanobacteriales > Xenococcaceae > Waterburya. Next base: position 15,849 of record NZ_PVWF01000088.1, read on the forward strand.
TTCTATCCTTCCCGATAAGTACAAAAGAACCGTTCGGTTATCGGCTGCTAAATACCTAGCAAGATCCTGCTGAAGCTGCCACGGCTGTCTATCCCGTAGATAACGATACTCGACTGCAAAATTACCCTGAGCCTGGAGTAGTTTACAAAGTCTGATAGTAGCTTCGGAATTGGACAGGCGATCAATAATCAAAGCCTGACGATTGTTTGTTGGTGCTGCTAACCCAATCAGAAATACTAACTCTCCTCCACCTTTAACGATACGTTGGGGAGTTTGAGAAGCATTTGCAGGTAGCCGTTTAGTTTTTGGTGGTGGGGAAGATTGTTTTATCTGTTGGACATTTATCATCATCCCTTTGGACAAAGTTTCAGCAACAGGATTCTTTTTATCTTCAATAATGCGCGATGTAATGCGTTCTACATAGTTAAACAACCCATCCGCATCAATTTGTCCTTTAGAGTTGGCAGCCTTACCCCGCAAACCCTCAATCAGACAGAAGGTAAATAAGCCGTGTTGTAATTCCTCAATTTCCCAAGAACGCTCAGTGCGATCGCAAGAAAGCATCCCATGAAAGTTTTTACTTTTTTCAGCCTGCTCTTTCAAGGCTGCCGATAGTTGTTGGGTAGGATTGTGTTTAATCTGGTTATCTGGCTGCTGTTCTCTTTCCTGACAGGCATCCAACCATACAAGCTGACGCTGCGCTTGACATTGGCTAAGTTCGTCTAACAGAAAGTCTAGCTTTAATCCCGTTGCTGCCAAATCATCTAGCCTAGTGTCGGCAACACATAACACTGGTCGATTATTGGTATCTAGATAACCATGTCCCGAAAAGTAGAACAGAACCGTATCTTCGGGCTTGGCAAATCGAAACTGTTGGATGCTGTTGATAATCGGCGATCGCTCTGGTAACAGATTACCGCCATCATAAAGAGAGATAATTTCTGTCTGTTGAAACTGCCCTGTTGCTATTTCTAAAGCTTCTGTTAGCTCTTTGCAGTCATTGGCGCAATATCTGAGATTGAGGATTTTGCTATCTAAATACCGATTGACTCCGACTAAAACAATCCAGAATTTAGCCGTACCTTGTTTAAACTGTTGCGTCGTAGTTACTGTAACTGACATTGCCAACCTGTAATACCTAAATAATATCTACCAGAAAAAAACCATTAGCAGGGCAAAGATACTTAAAAAATCAAGATTTCTCGTTGATAGTTGTCGGGTAGCGGTTCGATTTCCCAAACTACAGTCGTTTCTGGCTGCAAAACTACATCTATATAAAGCCTCTGCTGTGCTTTAGTTGCTACCGCTTCAGCTTCACTCAAAGATCCTCTAGACTCAGTAGCTAGCCTCAACTTGAATCCTCCAGGAACTAATCCTCCTTCTCGTTTGTTTTGTAGCTGAAATCGCCAACCATTAGGAACGGTATCTCGGCGATCGATAATGTTTAGTAAATATTGTTGTCCGACTATTTCTAATTGACGTGATGGTAGCACTGATAACAAGGTATTGTTTTTAGATAACATAAAGTAGAGAATATGTTTGAAAATTTATTATTTAGATAAGTAGTTCTCAATGACATAGAGTAAACAGCAAATAGCTATAGCTATTCCCTAACTACTATTTTTATCTTTATCAAAGAGAACTACTAGATTGAACAGAACAATTGAGAACTGTCTTGAATATACTATGCAAGAAAAAAATAAATTAAAATCAAATAAAAACTAGCATTTAGTTGAATTAACTTGGCAAAAATATTTTGAATAAATATAGAATACAATTAACCTAAATCAACAAATATAATTATAAATAAATTAAAATAAATAACGATTTAATAGCTATGTTTGCTCTACAATAAAAAGCGAAAAACCAAAGCTACTAAATATGAAAAGCTTAGAAAAAGAATTTTTAGAATACATAGCAGAACAAATTTTTCCTGGTAACGTGCATCCAGAATCACAATATTGGACTTTTCGGGAACGCTTTAATCCTAATAACTATACTCTCGAAAATGTTGAGATAGCTGAGGGGTTACACCAAATGCATAACGAATATCGTGAGTCGGGTATCAATCAGCATATCAAAGAGGTAATCAAAAAAATCAATCGCGTCTTCGGCAATGAATTAGCTAATGACGGTATCTCCGCAGATAGGCTCGGTTTAGGAGATAAAAAAGGAACGCCAGGAAGAAAAAAATCTCAAAAAGAAAGTCCCTGGCAGATTATCTATCAGTGGCTGTGGAATATTAAATATCCTCGTTGGTCGCAAGACTATATTTGGGATAGCTGGAAAAATCGGGCAGAAAAAAGCAGAGAATGGATTCAGTTTAGCGATCGCGAGGAAGAATATGCTGCTAAAGCAATGGTAATACCAGCACCTAAACCAAAAGAAACTCTTCCTGTCGATACTCCTTTAAATTTAGCGATTAATCTAAACCTTCCAGGAAGCTACATCTTATTGTTCAATCGCGGACGAGATAAAAAGGAAGATAAAGTCACTAAATATTTAGTCGCTCCCTCTCAAGCTTTTGCACCTAGTTACGAACTGTCATCTGAAGCCACCCTAATGCCTCAAAAAGACTCAATGATGCACGAGTATGGCATCAAATTTGATGCAGAGAGTGAAGAAGAATATATGGGTATTGTCATCGACGATCCTTTAGATTTACCCTGGCTTAATCCCGATCTAGAAAATCCCGTTTTAGAATGGAAAGGAGAGCATTTGAACGAATTGTGGGAGAAACTACATCGCCGAGGCAACTGGCAAGTATTTTATCGCGATTTTAAAGTAGTAGCGTAATGTTAAATTAATACGCTCATGATAATTATACAGTTGAGTTGTGCAACGCATCCATAAAAAGACTTTTAGTCTTAAAGTAATTCTCTGGTTTTTCTCCTGGTTAGTAGCATTTCTTACCACAACATTAACACCGCCATCGTGCAGCTTCTTTGACTTTTAATGCTAGGCTGTTCCAGTTATCGGGGTAAAGACTAGTATCTACAGGCATTGATAAAAAGCGATCGCTCTTGATGAATTTATCTTACCGTAAAAGGCGATCGCCCCACCATGACTACCATTCTATTTGAAACCATTACGGCAGCAGTTCGAGCTTACAATACTCTTCAATCCATGATTGATGTGACTCTAAATTGTAACGCTATTACCTACAATGAGATAGACGAAGAGTTAGTAAGATGGTCAGTAAGAGATCGCTACTACCAAGTAGGAGCTAAAAGAATATTTAATATTTATCTTAAGCAAAGACTGATTCTGCTAGTTGATGATGATCCTAATTTGCTTCTTCTCGTAGCCGATTATCTAGATTACAACGGTTTAAAACCAATTACTGCCGAATCTGGAGAGAAAGGTTGGAAGGTATATTGTAAAAATAAGCCTGATGTCATTGTATCGGGGATTTCTATGGAAACAATAGATTCTGGCTATAAACTACTTCGACGAGTTCGAGAACGAGAGCGCGAGCGACCTTTTATTTTCGTTTCTAGTCAAATAAGCATTCCTGGTAAAAGAGAAACAGCAATGGAGCTTGGGGCAAATATTTGTTTTCGTAAACCTTTCGAGCCTGAAGAATTACTAACAGCAATTGAAACACTTATTCGGGTTTAAAATCTATGTTTTGGCATTGGTCACAAGTTAAGGAAATCAAAAAAAAGTCAAGCGAACTTAAGAATTGTGCGAAACTCATAGAGAATAAGCAATTGAAGGATTTTGTTTCTCTATGGGCAAGAGTAAAAAACTCAACTTAATTGTTTACCTCTATACGATAACAAAAATGTTATCAGAAAAACGATGATTTCTAAATACAAATTTGGTTTTCGGGCGATCGCCTGAATTATTTCTGTTTAAATTACCTAAAATTGCCTCAAAATTGCCACGTAAATTGTTCGTTTGTCGGGCGAGGGTGCTAATCATAAAAACCACATTT
>NZ_PVWF01000089.1 GCF_003003995.1 Pleurocapsa sp. CCALA 161
GCTCAAGAACACTAGTAATATAAGAATGCCAAGTTTTACCCGAACGAATTTCAACCAGACGAACCCGAATAGGGGAAGTACGTTTAGTTCCAGAGCCAAGAATGATCAGGCGATCGCGAAGAGAATAACTATCAGTAAAAACTGTTTCAATTTTAATTGATGCACCTTTTTTCAGTCGAGTAATAAAATGAACTTTTTGTTCGATTAATTGTAGCCAAAAACTGAAATGATAGAATCCACGGTCTAATAAAAGTAGGGTGTTGACAGGTGCTAAACTTAAGATATTTTCTTCTAATTTAGTATCATTAGTTCTGGGATTTTCTTTGAACCAAATTTCTACTGGCAATCGAGTTACTAAATCGATTACTACACCAATTTTGCCTCCTAGCTGTCCTTTAGGAGCATCTTCTAGACTTTTTAGTTTTTTAAATAATGCTTCCAATATCGAGCTATCTACTATCCAAATTTTATCGAACTTAGATAGTGTATATTGAACGCTTTCAGGTAATGGTCGGTGTTTTCTTTTCGACCAAGATGATTTTAAATTTGGCAGTAAATCCTTAAATACTCTTTCCAATAATTCGGCAGGAAAGGTTAAAAATCTACTAGATATTGCTTGTTGGCTCACTTGGGTTTGATTACACCATAAGAATCCCTCTCTAGCTAATATTCTGGTTAATTCTGTTACCCCAGCCACATCCCTCCATATGCGAAGCGGTATCCTTTAGGACAATAAAGTCAAGACCGCAGCTACCATAAAGGGCAGATTCAGTATTCTGTCTCGTAATCCCAATTGACGATAATAGTTTTCTTGATTTGTGATAGCTGGTGTCAATAAGGCTTCAAGTTGACTAGCTATCATCTCGTCCTCCATCATCGGACGTTGAGTTTTTTTCGCGTGGTCTCGGTTTAATCTCTTGGTCATAGAGAATCTTAATCGTTCAATTGCTTACTCTCTCTGAGTTTTACACGATTTGGGTTTTCCCTTGACTTTTTTCTCATTTCCTTAACTTGTGACCAATGGTCCTAAGTCTCTCGTTATTTTCAAGAATTGGTATTACCTTTGCCAAGCGGATTTAGTATGAGCAATGATCCTGAAGGCAAAAAAAAGGTGAACTAGTTTTGCTCACCTTCAAGAAAAAATTTAATTCACTCTATTTTTACAGCGTTTTTCACGTTAGTAGACCACAGTTATTAGAATGATTAGAAAAGGCTTAAAGCTTATGGCTTAAAGCTTAGAGCTGCGAGTTAATTAAGAGCGTAGTCTATTCAATTGGAAACGGCTGTATTAACGAGTTGCTTCGACTAAAACCTGTTCTTGTACAGATGCCACGGTAGTATTACCATCCTCATCAATATCAACCAAAGCATTATCACCATCGTTGACTCGACCAGAAAGAATTGCTTCAGCTAGACTGTCTTCTAGTAGGCGCATGATTGCTCGACGCAGAGGTCTAGCACCATAACTAGGATCGTAGCCTTCTTCAATTACCTTGTCTTCAAAAGCAGAAGTCACTCCTAAAGTAATCTCACGCTGTTGTGACAATCTCTGGGAAATCTCTTTTAGTAAAATACTGGCAATCTGTCTAACTTCAGGCTTAGTCAACTGACGGAAGACAATAATTTCATCCAGACGATTAATAAATTCAGGACGGAAATAGTTTTTCAATTCCTGATTAACTAACTCTTTGATGCGGTTGTATTGTGCTTCGTCTTTATCTCCAGAAAAATCAAAGCCTAAACCACCACCACCTTTTTCAATTACCTTTGAGCCAATATTAGAGGTCATGATAATTACGGTGTTTTTAAAGCTAACGGTGCGTCCTTGAGCATCGGTCAAACGACCATCATCAAGTAGCTGAAGCATCAAGTTGAAGACATCGGGATGAGCTTTTTCAATCTCATCAAATAAGACTATGGTGTAGGCTTGCCGACGTACCGCTTCAGTTAATTGCCCCCCTTCGTCGTAACCGACAAAACCTGGAGGAGAGCCAATTAGCTTGGAAACGGTGTGGGATTCCATGTATTCCGACATATCAATCCGTACAATTGCTTCTTGCGAACCAAACATTTGCGTAGCTAAAGCTTTAGCTAATTCGGTTTTTCCTACCCCTGTAGGGCCAGAAAAGAACAAACTAGCAATGGGACGATCGCGATCGCCTAAACCTGAGCGTGAGCGCCGTAAAGCACGGGAAACCGCCTTGACTGCTTCATCTTGACCGATGACTCGTTCATGGAGATCGTCTTCTAAATACATCAGCGCTTCTGACTCAGTTTCTGTCATTTTAGTCACAGGAACTCCAGTCCAAGCAGCCACGATTTTAGCGATCGCTTCTTCATCAACTATGGGGGTTAAGGCTTCTGGATTAATACTCGCCACATCCGTCTGATTTTCTTCTTTACTCTGCAAACAGTGGTTTAAATGAGTACGTGAACCAGCTTCGTCAATTAGATCTATTGCCTTATCAGGTAAAAAGCGATCCGTAATATATCTTTCCGAGGAGATTACCGCAGTTCTGATTGCTTCATCGGTGTATTTAACTTTGTGAAAATCTTCGTAAGTTTTGCGTAATCCTTGCAAAATTTCAATCGCATCTTCAACCGAAGGCTCTCCTACCATTACCTTTTGAAAACGGCGTTCTAAGGCAGCATCCCGCTCAATATACTTACGATACTCATCTAAAGTAGTACTACCAAGACACTGAATTTCGCCTCTGGCTAAGGATGGTTTGAGCATATTGGCAGCATCCATCGCTCCTCCCATTGCCCCCGCACCAACAATGGTGTGAATCTCGTCAATTACCAGAATAATATTGCCCGCCTGACGAACTTCTTCCACAATAGCTTTAAGACGTTCTTCAAACTCGCCTCTGAACTTAGTTCCTGCTAGTAGCGAACCCATATCCAAGCTAATTACTTCCTTGTCAGCCAAGAGGGAAGAAACATCACCCTCAACAATGCGTTGAGCTAATCCTTCGGCGATCGCCGTTTTACCAACTCCAGGCTCACCAACTAAAATGGGGTTATTTTTAGTACGTCTACCTAAAATTTGCACTGCTCGCTCGATTTCGGGAAATCTACCGACTACAGGGTCGAGTTTACCTTCTCTTGCTAGATCTGTAAGGTTGATACTAAACTCTTTGAGTTTAGTTGGTTGTTCTCTGCCGCCACCGAAACCAAAAGGATTATCTTTACCTGCTGCCACTACCTCTGTTTCCCCCAACTTTTTAATTAAGTCTGTCCGTAGCTGTCTCAAGTTAACATTTTGTTTGGTCAACAGTTTGACTGCCATGTTGTCAGTCTGTTTAATCATCGCCAACAAAATATGTTCGGGGCTAATAAAATTACTCTTTAATTGCCGTGCTTCATTAAAAGCCTGTTCCAAAATTCTTTTGGCTTTTGGGGTGAACGGAATATTAGCGGGGATAAACCCAGAACCCTTGCCAACTATCTCAATTGCTAGATTTCTAGTTTGATCTAAATTAATATTTAGATTTGCTAATAATTTTGCTGCGGTCGATGTTCCCTCCCCAATCACGCCCAATAAAATGTGTTCTGTCCCTACCAGATTATGTCCTGTGTTGCGGGCTTCCTCTTGAGCAAGGACGACATTCTTTATAGCTTTTTCATTGAAGTATTCAAACATGGTTTAAACAACTCCTCTTGTTTATTAAATTAATATTTCTTTATCTTCTTTACCTAATTTATCTTTTTTGACTGTCAAAATGTAGTGGTAAAAGCCGTAATCTATTTTTTTTGAGGATTAAATTGGCAAAATCTATATTTGGGAATAGTTCCGATGATTGACGAGGGCTATATTAAATATCAATGTCACTGGTCAAAAGTTGAAGCGATCGCCCAAAGTGATATTGGGGAACTAAATCGCTGGCGCAAACAGCTTTATCAATTGGGTTTGATCGGTGAATATGATAATGGCATTGGCTTTGGCAATCTCAGTATTCGCTTGCCGCATAGCGCACAATTAATCATCTCAGGCACACAGACAGGCGGAATTGCCAATTTAACGGCACAGCACTATACCAAAGTAATCGACTATGACTGGCAACAAAATTATGTTACCTGCCAAGGATTAATTCAAGCTTCTTCGGAAACTTTGACTCATGCTGCGATTTACCACTTACTACCTGAAATTAATGCTGTAGTTCATGTTCACCATCAACCGCTTTGGGAGCAATTACTAGATCGCGTTCCCACTACTAATCCTGATTGTGCTTATGGAACACCAGAGATGGCACAGGAGATCATCAGATTATGTCAACAACCTCTAACTCAAGAGCAGAAAATTATTGTCATGAGTGGACATGAATCAGGAATCTTGACTTTTGGAGCTAATTTGAATCAAGCTGGTGAAACTTTATTGAAGTACTTCACCACTATTTAAGTTGAGCAACTAAATTTGAGCAATTAATGTGTCCAGTCAATATTTTGAGTACTTTTTCATTTTATTGATGCTGACATACGACATCGGATAACCAATTGAAACCACGGAATAATACAAATTGATTAATCAATCTCGCCAGAAAAATCGTTGGCTAATTTTATCGCTCATAGCTTTTATCAGTTGCTTGTTGAGCATTGGATTTAGTCCTGTGGCTACAGCCAAACTATTTGATGGCCCAATAGATCAACTTCCCCTCGAACAAAGAGTTTCTCTCAAAAAAGGCGAATTAGTCTTTTTGGGTGAAGCAGGTAACTATACCTCCCGTTTATTGATCTCGACCACCGTGGATAACGCTTGGCAGGTGTTAACAGACTATGAACATTTTGCCGAATTTATGCCAGGAGTTGTCAGTAGTCAGTTACTTGAAAGTAATGGCGATCGCAAAATTTTTGAACAAATCAATAAAATTAAAACCTTTGTCTTTAGCATCGAATCAAGAGTTAAAGTTGCCACCATTGAATCATATCCCAAGCAAATTGCTTTTGAGGCAGTTGATGGGGATTTAAAAACGATGAATGGGACATGGGTATTAGAACCCGTCTCTCCTTATCCTAGCGCTCCGCCAAACCAGGTTTTAATTACCCATAAAGTCGTGGTTGAACCTGCCAAAGCGCCCAGTGATAGCATTTTTTACAGCATCTACGAAGATCGCCTTCAAGAAACCCTCAAGGCAATTAAACAGGAAGCAGAAAGAAGAGGAGGTAATTACTGATTACTGAGATCAAGTCCGTGTGATGACTTGAAATAAAGTTTCCCTAATCCTCTACATCTCTAATTCCCTATTATCCAAAGTTTACTGATTATTGTTCATTGTTAACTGTCTTTGTGCTTCATACAGCAGTAAAGCAGTGGCAATGGCAACATTCAAGGACTCAACGTGATTTGCCAAAGGAATTTTTATGTGTATATCTGCTAAATCGAGCAACTGTGATGATAATCCTGCGCCCTCATTGCCTAGTAAAATCAGACTAGGGCGAGTAAAATCAACCTCCCAATAAGTTTTAGTAGCTTGAGAGGTAGTGGCAATAATCTGCACTCCTTGCTGCTGCTCAATTAATTGAGATAAATCTTGATTCGTCATGACAGGTAACCGAAACCATTGTCCCACACTTGCTCGCAAGACCTTGGGGCTATAAAAATCGACGCTATCAGGACTCAACCAGAGACCATCAACTCCTGCTGCTACTGCGGTTCGGATGATTGTCCCCAAGTTACCAGGATCTTGCAGTCTTTCTAAGGCAATTCCCACATTTTTTAAAGTGGGTACTGGTTCGCTAATTGGTCGAGGAGCGATCGCTACTACCCCATCAGGATTAACCGTGGTGGCAATTGAATTTAAAACTTCTGGACTAACTAATTCAGCTCTAATTCCTTGTTCGGCAATTATTCGGCATAATGGCTGATGATTTTGCTGCCATCGCTCTGTGTGAAAAATAATATCTAGCTTATAATCAGCTTGGCAAGCAGCTTCAACTAAATTAGTTCCTTCAATCAACAGTAAATTTTGCTTCTGTCGTTCTTGGGCACGATGTAGCTTGCGAACCTGCTTGACTAAAGGATTTTGAATGCTAGTTAAAATGTTATTTTCCTTGCCTACTATTGACGAACAGCACGGTTCAAAGTGATACTTTGATTGCCTAGCCATGCGGAACTCGGGACTTGAACCCGAATGTTTTAAACAAACACTAGAATCTGAATCTAGCACGTCTACCAATTCCGCCAGTTCCGCATCTACAAGCTCTTATTATGATTGACTTTTATATTCAATGTCAAACTTAAAACTTGCTTTAAGTTAATTTTTTTAATTCAAAACTGTTCAATTGAATTTTTGAAGTCTATCTTAGTATTGCTTAAAAGCCCAAATAAATATATTTAATATCAAGAGGATAAAGCTATTAACTCTATCTCTAACCCAACCAAAATTATCCTAGAAGACTCTCAAGCTGTATTAGAAATCTGGGGACGTTCTTCGCTTTCAGGAAATGTCCAAATTAGTGGGGCAAAGAATTCTGCTCTGGTCTTAATGGCAGGTTCTATACTCTGTCCTGGCAAATGTACTTTACGCAACGTGCCAAACTTAGTTGATATTAAGCGTATGGGGCAGATACTCGAAGCTTTAGGCGTTAAGCTCAAGCGTCAAGACGATGTGATTGAAATTGACGCTACCAAAATTAACCCGACTGAAGCTCCTTATGATGTTGTATCTCAGCTTCGAGCTAGCTTCTTTGTGATTGGGCCTTTATTAACCAGGCTAGGTACGGCTCGCGTTCCTCTACCTGGAGGATGCGCTATTGGTGCTAGACCCGTCGATCTTCATGTGCGCGGACTACAGGCGATGGGGGCAAGCGTTTCCATTGAAGATGGTGTGGTTCACGCCAATTTAGTTGGTAACAAACAGCGCTTACAGGGAGGCAAAATTTATTTAGATTACCCTAGCGTTGGAGCGACAGAAACTATTCTCATGGCTGCTACTCTGGCTAAAGGAGAAACTAAGATTGAGAACGCAGCACAAGAACCAGAAATTGTTGATTTAGCTAACTTCTGCAATCAAATGGGAGCAAAAGTTACTGGTGCAGGGACTAATACTATAACTATTCAAGGGGTTCAAGAACTTAGCTCGATTGAATATAACGTGATTCCAGATCGGATTGAAGCAGGGACATTTCTCGTGGCAGGAGCAATCACCAAGTCGGAAATTACCTTGAGTTCGGTCATTCCCGAACATCTTGCCCCTGTAATCGCCAAACTTAATGAGATTGGCTGTCAGATAGTTATTGAAGACGAAGCTGGTAAAACTTTTGGCGGGGATATTCAATCTAAACGCCTGCGTATCGTCCCAGGAGAGCTTTGTGGGACTGATATTGAAACTTTGCCATATCCTGGCTTTCCTACTGATATGCAGGCGCAGTTCACTGCCCTATTAAGCATCAGTAAAGGCAATAGCGTGATCAGCGAAACTGTGTTTGAAAATCGCCTCCGTCATGTAGCTGAATTACAGCGCATGGGAACTAATATTCGAGTTAAAGGTAATCATGCCATTGTTCAGGGCGTGGCGATGATTTCTGGCGCACCAGTCATGGCGACTGATTTAAGAGCTTCTGCTGCTCTAGTTTTAGCTGGTTTGGCTGCGGAAGGTAAAACTACTGTTCATGGATTGCAACACCTCGATCGCGGTTATGAGGACTTAGAAAGCAAGCTCAGGGGTTTGGGTGCCAAACTAGAACGAATTATTCCTGAAGGCACATAAGATAACTATATTAATTATTCAAAAGCGATCGCTATTTATTTGACTGGCGATCGCTTTTAGCAGTTTCGGGCTGCTTCTCATTCAATCTTGTCTCTTCACCCTGTCTTTTTATGCGATAATTCATAAAAGAAAAGTATTTTAATATTTGCTTAACATAAAGCAATGAATGAGCCAGCTAAAGAAGAACAATTAGTCTCAAAAAAGACTCTCCCCGAGGAAAAGACTCCAGCGAAAGAGAAAACTTTGGCGGAGCAGGCTCCTTCGAGCTATGAATGTCGCTCTTGTGGTTACGTATATGTACCGTCTAAGGGAGACAATCAGGGGAAAGTTCCCCCAGGAACTCTCTTTACCGAGCTATCTCCAGACTGGCGTTGTCCTGTCTGCGGTGTTCGTAAAACTCAGTTTGTCAATATTGGCGCACAAGGCGCACCATCAGGCTTTGCTGAAAACTTGGATTACGGTTTAGGAATCAATCGTTTAACTCCTGCTCAGAAAAATATTCTGATTTTTGGTGCGCTAGGTTTAGGCTTTCTATTTTTCCTTAGTCTATACGGTTTGCACTAGTAGCAATAATCATAATTTATTCAGATTTATTCAGTCAGTATTGAAATATTGATAAGTTATGACACGGGAAGATATTTAATTATGTCTTGCTGCTCAAACTAGTTGCCAATTTAAAATCAAACATTGCTTTTATCTGCCTCAACCAGTCACAAAAACGTTTATGAGTTTATTGATTAAAAAATTAAAGCAAATAGCTGTTTTATTTGCTGTCTGTATATTTTGTATTAGCTGTAGTCGAGTTCCTTCTACCATTACGAATCCCTGGAAGACTCTTACCCTTCCTTCTGAAGCGATTTTTTCGGATATTGCTTTTACCAGCAATTCAGATCGCGGTTGGTTGGTAGGAACACAAGCGGCATTGTTTGAAACTATTGATGGCGGAGAAACCTGGACACAGCAATCTTTAGAATTAGGCGATGAAAAAGTTACTTTAGAAGCAATTAGCTTTGATGGTGATGAAGGTTGGATTGTAGGTCAACCCTCGATTTTGCTGCATACTGAAGATGGCGGAGATAGTTGGGCGCGTATTCCTTTGAGTTCTAAACTTCCTGGTTCGCCTTTAGATATTATTGCCCTGGGTAAATCAACCGCAGAAATGGTGACCAATCTGGGTGCAATTTATAAAACTGAAGATGGTGGTAAGAACTGGAAAGCTCTAGTCGAAGGTTCAGTAGGGGTAGCAAGAAGCATCCATCGTTCTAATGATGGTAGATATGTAGCTGTCTCAGCTAAAGGTAATTTCTTTTCTACTTGGGAACCAGGGGCTACGGAATGGACGCCTCACCAGCGCACCTCATCTCGCCGTTTACAAAATATGGGTTTTAACCAAGATGGGAGTCTCTGGTTGTTAGCTCGTGGTGGACAGGTGCAGTTTAGCGATACGGTCAATTATGATGAATGGGGAGAACCTATTTATCCAGAGTTTTCTTCGAGCTGGGGCTTTTTAGATGTGGCTTATCGCACCCCTGAAGAGATCTGGTTGGCAGGAGGAAGTGCTAACCTATTAGTTAGCCCCGATGGTGGTCAAAGCTGGTCAAAAGACCGTGATGTGGAAGATGCTCCATCTAACTTTTATAAAATAGTATTTCTTTCCCCCGAAAAAGGTTTTGTTTTGGGTGAACGAGGAACACTATTAAAATATGTCCCCGAAGCTGGTACTGCTGTTTAATTACTAATCTTAGTTGTAGGCAGTTACCCTTGTTTCGTATTATGTAAACAGAACTTCAAAACTTTTAATAAGGAGAGACAAAATATGGCAGGTGATACTGGTGAACGTCCATTTTCTGACATTATTACGAGTGTTCGTTATTGGGTAATCCATAGCGTTACTATTCCTATGCTATTTGTAGCTGGGTGGTTATTTGTCAGTACTGGACTAGCTTACGATGCATTTGGTACTCCTCGTCCTAACGAGTATTTTACTCAAGAACGAATCGAGATTCCTGTAATTAGCGATCGCTATAATGCTAAACAGCAAATTAAAGAATTCAATCAGTAGTACATTCACATTGACAATCAATAGGTAATCAAAATGACAGGTAATAGTCCCAATCAACCAATTTCGTATCCCATCTTCACAGTTAGATGGTTAGCCATTCATACTTTAGCAGTACCTACTGTTTTCTTTTTGGGTGCGATCGCTTCAATGCAATTTATTCAAAGATAGGAGTTAATATTAACCATGGAAAGAAATCAAAATAGTAATAGACAGCCAGTAGAGCTAAATCGTACTTCTCTTTATTTAGGATTACTTTTAATTGCTGTTCTCGGCATCTTATTCTCTAGTTACTTCTTTAACTAAAAAGAACCTGTTTTCGTCGATTTAAACTTTAAATAGCAAGAGGATTAAGAAAAATGTTTGCAGAAGGAAGAATTCCCTTGTGGATCGTTGCTACGGTAGCTGGCATGGGCGTAATCGCTGTTGTTGGTGTATTCTTCTACGGTTCCTATGCCGGTGTTGGCTCAGGAATGTAAGTCTTGTTTTCAACAAATGTAGAATAAGAAAAAAACCGCCTCGTGTTAATTTGCATGGGCGGTTTTATTATTGAATTTGAGTTGTGGTCAGGATCAGTACAGGGATAGGTGATACTAAATCCGTTTCACATAGGTTACTTAAAAAATTGAGTAACGAGTAACGAGTTATTCTGATTTCATCACCAAATTTTCCTGGTCAAAGACTTGTCAAATAAATTTAAATAGTTTAGACTGATTGGAAATAAAATATTCAGAGTTCAGTCAGCCTAGTCTTAAAGTTAAGTTGGAAAAAACCAGCAAAACAAAAGAGCGGGGGAACCATTTATGGGGCTTATTGCTACAGTTTATGTAGTGAAGGACATCTCTCAGTCCTAGCCCGTCAGCTAACCTCGTCGGCATTGAGAGGAGATTGAAGAGAAAGCATTTTTAGATAAAATTGCTCTCATCAGTATCCTTAGTTACTAACTGCTCTCTACATTCAGTTACTGAGGTTGCTAAGTGGGAACTTAATTTTTTAAATTTTCCTTATGGCGATCGCAGTAGCATCACTAGTCACAAAGGAGATATATGCTCGTGTTCAATTTTAAATTACAAGGAATTAGATTGCAGCTTAAATCTAAGTTTTCAATTTTCTCTAACTGAAGCCGAGAAAGGTTTTTAATTAGAGACTTATTAAAGATTAATTTAGATAACGACTATTATTAATAGTGGGGAAAATAAGCTTATGTCTGTGCTTAAAATCGGGGATATAGTTAAACACCAAAAAACTGGCAAGATCGGCAAAATAATTGATTATGGGTATCAAAAAATTACCGACAGTTATTATTTAACGACCCTTAGAGTTGAACTCTTAACCTATAGTTCAATGACAACAATAGCTGAAGATTTGTTTGAACAATGGCAAATTTGTCAGGGCGATCTCCATACCCAATTTGCTTGTTAACAACGTTTCAATTACTCTTTCAATAATTTAGGATAATTGCCCAATTATGATCTTTTACTATTAATTGTGGCAATTATTACTTTAGAAAAATGTCAATAGAGCAAGCTTAAGTTGATAATTTAGACCAGCCAGGAATATTAATTCAGTTTTTAGTTAAGACAGATTGGTTGTAGGAACGTTACTTCACTGTCCTTTGGGAAGTGCAAAACGCCCTTATCTAAATTCTATATATCTTAGGTATTTTCTAAATTGATATAGATTTATCACTGACTGCTTTTTTTTAGCTCAAGTTTGAGCAATTTTAATTTCACCAAGATCAAGTATAAATCAATTAAAGATTATTTAGATGAATTTATCTATGCTAGCTGTAGCAGGTCAAGCTGCTTGGAAAAAGGCAAAACCCTTAATTCTTAGAGATACGTTTTTATTACCATTAGCAGGTTTTGCGGGGTTAATTACTATTTGGTGGGCGATCGCCTTATTTCGTCCTGAACTCATGCCCACACCTCCACAAGCATTGATGGAGAATTTGGATGCTATTTTTCATCCTTTTCATCGTCGTGGGCCTGGCGATTTAGGTCTGGGTTGGTTACTGCTAGCTAGTTTACGACGGGTAATCATCGGTTTTCTAATTGGGGCTGCGGTTGCTATCCCTGTAGGCTTTTTAATTGGCATGTCAAAACCTGCGCTGCTTGCGATCAATCCTTTGATTCAAGTGCTTAAACCTGTTTCGCCGTTAGCTTGGTTACCTATTGCCTTAGCCATTTTTAATGTTGCCGATCCTTCAGCTATTTTCGTAATTTTTATCACTTCTCTTTGGTCAACTATTATCAATACAGCCTTGGGTGTATCTAGTGTCCCGAAAGACTATCAAGACGTAGCCCAAATGCTAGAGATGCCAGCTTGGAAAAAAATTGTCAAGATTATTTTACCTGCCAGTCTGCCTTATATTTTTACTGGGTTGCGGATTAGTTTAGGGATTGCCTGGTTAGTAATTGTGGCAGTAGAAATGTTGACTGGTGGAATTGGAATTGGCTTTTTTGTTTGGGATGAATGGAGTCGTCTCAACCTAAGTTCTGTATTTTTAGCTGTCTTTGTGATTGGTATAACTGGTTTGATCCTTGACTATATTTTGGGCTTAGTAGAAACCTGGGTAACTCATCGTCCTGCTCGTTCTTAGTTACCAAATTAGTTAAGAAACTTGGAGTATTGAAATGTATAAAAAAATAAAACGTAGAGCCTTCTTGCAAGGCTTGGGGACGAGTGCGTCGGCGATCGCCTTATCAAGTTGTGCAATTAGTGGTAGTAAAGCACCCAAAACTCTTACAGAAGAAGCCTTAGCCGTTGAACCAATCGTCAAACCTAAAAGTCTAGAAAAACCCAATATAACTATTGGTTACGTTCCTGTTAATGATTGCGCTCCCTTTGCAGTCGCTTGGCAAAAAGGCTTTTTTCGCAAATATGGCTTGAATGTAACGTTAAGTCGCGAAGCTAGTTGGGCAAACTCGCGTGATGGGGTCATCTTTGGTCGCCTAGATGCTTCTCCCGTAGTTTCTGGGGCAGTAATGAACGCTAGAGCAGGTGCAGAAGGTGCGCGTCATGCTCCATTATGTGCTGCTATGACTATTCATCGTCATGGTAATGCAATGACCATGAGTAAAGAGCTTTGGGATGCTGGTATTCGTCCTTGGCAGGATTATCAAGGAAATTTAGAGCAGTTTGGACAAGATTTTGATGGTTATTTTCGTAACGCTCCGCCAGAAAAGCGATCTTTGGCTGTGGTTTTAAGTTCTGCCATTTATGAATATTTTGTTCGTTATGTCATCTCTGCTACTGGATTAAATCCTGATGAAGCATTTCGCATTATGATCACTCCCCCACCCCAGATGGTGACTAATATGCGCATTGGGGCAATGCAAGCCTATATGGTCGCAGAACCTTGGAATACTCGCGCTATCTCTGGTAACGAAGGTATTGGCTTTACCTTTGCCCAAGGTAGAGAAATCTGGCGTGGACATCCAGATCGCGTTTTGGCAGTGATGGAATCTTTTATTAATGAGAATCCTAAAACTTACCGATCTATGGTTAAAGCGATGATTGAAGCTTGTCAGTATTGCAGTAAACCAGAAAATCGTGCTGAAGTAGCTCAAATTGTCTCAGAACGTTCTTATACTGGCGCAGAACCAAAAATTACTAGTGCAGGCATTGTCGGAAATTACAATTATGGTGGTTTTGACGAGCAAAAACGAATTGTTGATGACATAGCCACTACTATTTTCTACGATTTGCCTGCGGAAGTTTCGACTGTTCCTAACGATCATTCTACCTTTTTGTGGCAGTCACAAAACCTGTGGTTAATGACTCAAGCAACACGTTGGCAACAAATCACCGAGTTTCCTAAAAATGCCGATGAAATTGCGCGGACAGCTTGGCGTACTGATTTATATCGCGAAATCGCCAACGAAATGGGTATTCAATGTCCGACAGAAGATTTTAAGGTTGAGTCGGCCGAGGCATTTATTGATAATCGAGCTTTTGATCCCAGCGATCCAGTTGGTTATCTAGATAGTTTTAAAATTCGGGCAAATGCACCTCGCTCATTTTTTATGTCTTAACAGACAGATCACGGTGCAAAGACAAATTTTGTACTCATCACTCATGTTCTCAGTTTTTTGCTGAACAAGTACTGTAGTTTTTAAAGGAGTTTGATAATGTTTGATTCTACTGAGACTGATACAGGCAACATTACGGCTGATTACGGTCAAGAAGACTTTTTGGTTGTCGAAAATTTAGTTAAAGCTTTTCCTAAACCTGATGGTGGTCGAACGGTAATTCTCGATGGCATTAATTTAACCATTGGGGCAGAAGAATATATTTCCGTGATCGGTCACTCTGGATGTGGGAAATCAACCATGCTCAGAATCATCGCTGGTTTAGATAAACCAACTGCGGGACAAATTACTCTAGAAGGTAAAGAAATTCGTAAACCAGGTGCAGAAAGGATGATGGTTTTTCAAAATTATGCGCTTCTGCCTTGGCTGACCGTCAAAGAAAACATTCGTTTAGCGGTAGATGAAGTTTATAAAAAAGCTACTCGCGCTGAAAAAGTAGATTCGATTAACGAGCATCTAGCAATGGTAAATTTAACCGAAGCTGCCGATAAATATCCCGATGAAATTTCTGGAGGGATGAAACAACGGGTAGGAATTGCTCGCGCTTTGATTACTCGTCCCAAAATGCTACTGATGGACGAACCGTTTGGCGCATTAGATGCCTTAACTAAAAGAAAGTTACAAGCACAGGTATTAGAAATTTGGGAA
Organism: Pleurocapsa sp. CCALA 161; assembly: GCF_003003995.1. GTDB lineage: Bacteria > Cyanobacteriota > Cyanobacteriia > Cyanobacteriales > Xenococcaceae > Waterburya. Next base: position 14,511 of record NZ_PVWF01000089.1, read on the forward strand.
AATCATCGACAAGCAGCCATGATGATTACCCATGACGTAGACGAGGCAATTTATATGTCGGATCGCATTATTTTGATGACTAATGGCCCTGAAGCTCAAATTGGAGAAATTCTAAAAGTACCATTTCCTCATCCACGCGATCGTCAGAAAATTCTTAAGTCACAAGAGTATTATGATTTACGTAATCAAGCTTTAGAGTTTCTGGAGCAATATCAATAGAGTCAGGTTCCACTACTTATTCACAAAACTGTCATAGCTTAACTCGTTGATTTTGTTCCAGGCAGAGACAGCGATGCGGAATTGATTCCATTGATCATAAACTTTTTTGAAGGCAGGGCTTTTGCTGGATTCTTCGGCATAGTAGTCTGTAGCTGCTTGTTGGGCTGCTTGCAAAATCTCTGGCGGGTAAGCCGTTAATTTTGTCCCGCCGTCTGCAAGAGTTTTCAAGGCTACTCGATTAAGAGCATCGTATTTAGACAGCATACGGAGATTAGCTTCCATTGCTGCGCTTTTAAAGATCTCCTGATATTCCATTGGTAGTTTATCCCACTGAGATTTATTGATCTGAACTTCAAAAGTTGAACCTGGTTCCCACCAACCAGGATAATAGTAATAAGGTGCAGCTTTATTTAAACCTAATTTTAGATCGTCATAGGGGCCAACCCATTCAGCAGCATCGATCGCGCCTCTTTCTAAGGCGAGATATATCTCTCCCCCTGGTAATACCTGTACGTTGACTCCCAAACTTGCCATCACCTTGCCACCCAAACCAGGAATCCGCATTTTTAAACCGTTGAGATCTGCCACGGACTTGATTTCTTTTTTGAACCAGCCGCCCATCTGCGCTCCTGAATTACCCGCAGGGAAGTTGATGATATTAAAGTCGCTATAAAGTTCATGCATCGCTTCCAAGCCACCGCCATGATAGTACCAAGCATTTTGCTGTTGCGCGGTTAGACCAAAGGGAACACAAGTTCCAAAAGCCAGGGCAGGATTTTTGCCGACATAATAATAGCTAGCGGTGTGTCCGCATTCTACTGTGCCATTTTGCACTGCATCTAGAACTTCTAATCCAGGCACAATTTCCCCTGCTGCGTAGGGTTCGATCGTAAACTTGCCTCCAGTCATAGCAGATACGCGATCGCACACCGTTTGCGCCCCACCATAAATTGTATCGAGAGATTTAGGCCAACTTGTCACCATGCGCCATTTGATTTGAGGCAGTTCTTTCTCTTGGGCATTGGGACTATTATTAGTTTGTTCACAAGCCACTAGGATGGTACTAGTAGTAGCAGCGATCGCCAAACGGTCTAAAAGCTGTCTCCGTTTCATAAATAATTATCTCTACTCACTCTCATATTTCCTTCGAGTAAGCGCCTATCTTATCAGTAATTCCTAATACTACATCATTTTGTAACAGGTCATTTCAAAAGTATTTGAATTACTGATGTCGAGCAATTTCACTGTTTAAGATTTCGTATCCTTGTTCGAGGCTTTCAATCTGGGATAAGCGATCGCGTAACTCGGCAGCACCTGAAAATTCTTTACAGTACCAGGCTAAATGTTTACGGGATTGATAAATACCCCGTTGCCCTTTGTGTGACCATAAACCTAATAGATGCTCTTTGGCGCATTGTAGTCTAGTAGCGACATCAGGAGATGGTAATAACTCGCCTGTTTTGAGAAAATGATCGATTTCACCGACTAAAAAGGGATAGCCTAAAGTCCCCCGCGAACACATGACCCCATCTGCTTTAGTTAACTCTAGACATTTCACCGCCGCTTCAACGGAGAAAATATCACCATTAGCAATCACAGGGATTGATAAAGCCTGTTTAACCTTAGTAATCCATGACCAGTGGGCAGCACCATTATAGCCTTGAGCGCGAGTACGTCCGTGCAGCGTCAGCATTTGCGCCCCTTGGTTTTCCATCCTGCGGGCAAAATCAATAATATTAATTTCATGATCATCCCAACCAAGACGGGTTTTAACGGTTACAGGAACATCTACCGCCTCGGCTACAGTTTTTACAATTGCCTCAGCTACTTCTGGTTGACGTAACAAAGACGAGCCACCACCTTTTTTCGTGATCTTATTGACTGGACAACCCATATTAATATCAATAGTATTTGCTCCTTCGGCTACAGCTTTGCGGGCTGCTTCTGCCATGAAGTCGGGACGACAATCAAAGAGTTGAATACTAATAGGATCTTCATCGAGAGCGATCGCCATAATGCTCGGCAATTCTTGCAGATGATAAATCTCTTTCGCACTCACCATCTCGGTATACATCATCGATTTTGGCGCATATCGCCTCACTAATCGCCGAAATACCACATCACTCACTCCAGATAGAGGAGACTGTAATACGCGACTATTAACTACCACCGAGCCGATTTTTAGAGGAGCGGCTAATCTTGCTTTTAATTCCTCAGATAAACTAGGAACTTCAATCGAATTAACCATAAATCAAATCTTTATAGCGAGGGATGATGACCAAAAACAATTCGAAGCTGAAAGCTAATTAGCCATAGATCTCCAGACACCGACTAAGATACCTTGAATTTCAACATTTTCAGCTTCTGCCTTAATAGGTTCATATTTTTGATTGGCAGGCTTCAGGGTAACCTTTTCTTGCTGCTGATAAAAATGTTTAAGAGTTGTTCCATATCCTGAGACTCTAGCAGCCACAATATCGCCATTTTTGACCTGTGTGGCATCAGAAAGCGATCGCATAACTACATAGTCTCCTTCACTAATTAGATCCTCAATCATGCTATCCCCCACTACCCGCAAAACATAACAGTCAGACTGAGCAAATAAATCGGCTAAATCTAACCTAGTTTTTTCATCAGTAAAAGGGTCAACTAAACCTCCTGCTGCAATCTCGCCTTCAATAGACAATCCTTTTTCAGGCTGATGTAAGATTTTAATGGTGCGAGCTTTACCATCGATCCAGTCAATATAACCTTTGTTTCGCAGTCTCTCCAGCCGACTTTGAACAGGAGCAGGCGATCGCAAATTCATTGCTTTCATCATCTGCCTAATAGAGGGCGCGTGCTGGGTAGACTTAATATACTCCACTAACCAATCATAAAGTTCTTTCTGAGCTGGGGTTAAACTTTCCATTGCTTTCTTCTAGGGTATGTTTTTGAGGACAAGCTACTGACAATTGCAGCCACAACTTGATATGTCCATTCAGAACATAGGTACTAAATATTAGAAGATATTGACCCCTAGTAAGTCAAGTATCATTCCTTTAAAGTGACAAATATTAAGTCTTAAACCGCTTCCACTTTGAAACTCATAGTTATATTAAATAATTGTTTTAGGTTAAAGCGATCGTCTTACGTATAGTATTGCTTTTTAAAACTCTAAAAACCTGAATAGTTAATTTAAATTGAAGATATGCGTGGCTCGCACCTTCTTCTAATTAATATAATTTGAGCGATACCAGTAATATTGTCAGCACCATTATTTCCGCTTGATCGCTCTCATATAAATTGAGTGAGCCACTTCTACCAGAGTAAATCCGTTGTTAAACTAGCGCATATTTGACGGTCTTAATTAGAACATCACCCTTTAGTCACGTACAAGAGGGATAAAAACAAAAACATCTTACCAAACAATTTTCACTTTGAATGGGGTCTTGCACACTTTTGGTGAATATTGAACGGGCGATCGCTATCTAAAATATTCAATAATTGTAGCGACCTGAAATAAGCATCACTCCGACCCGCAATAACGACATTTTTGAGACCAGATTAAGGGTCTTGCACACTTTTAGTGAAATAGAGAATAAGGCGATCGCTATTTAAGAGCAATGTTAATGAAGAAAGATTTTGTGAGTAAATAGAATGAGAGCTAAAAAAACAGTTATTTATGTCAGAAAATTCCCCTCTCGACAATTCTCGCTTACTACAACACTTACTGCCTAATTTTTTTGTTTCAAGATAACTTCAGTGTCAATCAGTGAAACAGAAAATCAAATAACAATACAAGTCAAAACTCAAAACCTGCCAGCAGTTTGTCCAATTTGTAATTCAACAAGTAATCGTGTTCATAGCAATTATCAGCGATCCCTAGATGATGTATCTTGGGGTAACTATCAATTCTGTTTAAAACTTTCAACTCAAAAATTCTTCTGCTCGAACTTGAATTGTGAGCGTCAAATTTTTACCCAAAGATTACCCAAAATAGTATCACCTTGGGCAAGACGAACAGAGCGATTGAATACTCAACTGACCAAAATAGGCTTAGCTGAGGGGGGATTACCAGGCTCGCGTTTGACTCAACATTTGTCCGTTAAAATTAGTCATCAGGAATTGGAAACAGCACAGTTTTTCGTTATCTTCGCAGCCCAAAGTTCCCTGAGAGAAAAGGCAGAAGTAATAAGGGTCGTGGCAAGGTCACTCCTTATAAGAAATATCTTCAGTCACGATGGAATTCTGGTTGTCATGATACTCAAAAACTTTATGCTGAAATTAAAGAACAAGGCTATCAAGGTAGTTATGTTACTTTAGCCAGATATACTCGTCGTCTGCGTCAATCACAGGGATTGAAACCAAGAGAAAAGCCCAACAAGGCATTGCCTCTTGTGTTTGAACCAAAGAAATCAATGATGACTGTGCGCCAGGCAGTATGGCTAATTTTATGCCCAACTACAAAACACAGTGAAGCTGAAAAATTAGCAATTGAATTATTAAAGAAGCAACACCCAGACCTAAATACAGCAATTTCTCTAGCTGTAGACTTTGCAGATTTAGTTCGTCGAAGACAACCAGATCGAGATGTTTTACATTATTAAAAGAGAACCTGGCACTGAGCTATTTTCCCGAGGGGCTACCCCCCAAGTATCTTCGCCGCAACAGCGTTTCACAATCGAGT
>NZ_PVWF01000241.1 GCF_003003995.1 Pleurocapsa sp. CCALA 161
CTAGTTGCTGTTCCGCTTTTACTGGGAGGATGTACCGCGATCAGCTATGGTGTGGGACAGTGGGTCGAAAAACGTGCCAAATCTTACAGTCGGCGACACCATACCAAGCTGACAAGCGAGACAATTCGACATCGCATTTTTACCCTCTGCACCTTTGGCATTTTCAACTTCTTCTTTATTTTTGGAGGTCGTCCCCTAATTCAGCTTCTACCCTGGTCGGTGCAGTATATCTACGACCTGGGTTTAGTCTCCCTCAGTACCCTCTGGCTCTACAAAACCTGGCGGCGTACTCCCGATCTCTATTCTCGTGAAAATCTTGCTAGTCGATTCCGTAAACAATTGGAAAAATTACAGCTTAATGTTGCACAGTTTTTAGAAGGACGTGTACTTAGTGACCTAAATACTCATGAAGTCTATGTCTTAGCCAAAGTTCTCCCTGGCTTTACTCGCGAGAAACGACACCAGGCGTATAAAGAGGTGGTGCGAGAAGCATTGGAAGAAGGCTATGTAAATTACTCCAGTAGTTTGGAAATTTTACAGCAAATGCGCCGAGAATTAAGTATTACCGATGATGAACACCGTATGGTGTTAGACGAATTGGGCATTGAAGATCCAGAATTGCTCAATCCCAATCGCCAACGTAGTTTAGAAAATCAGATTCGCTTGAGCGGTTACCGCAAATCGTTAGAGCGACTAATGTTGCTACAAAGCAAACAGCCCGATCGCCAGACATTTGAGCAATTATCAGCTCAAGATTCAGCCTCGATTCGTTCTCTGCGCCGTGAATATTCGATTACAGCACAGGAAGAAGAATGGATTTTAAGTGGATTTACAGCCAATAACGGTAGCCTTAAAAAGGCAGAGTTTCTCCTGGCTCAACTGCCAGAATTAATTAATAGTTATCGTGCCTTAAATCAACCCATACTTCATGAGTATCAAGCAGTGTTAATGCTACTACGAGAAAATATCAAGCATAAAAAAGAATTGATCGTGCGTTCACTTCTGGAAACACTGGCACTCCTCAAAAATGATCCAGCTACCCCAGCTTTAGTACAGTCCTTACAAAATGCTTCCCCCACGATTTTAATAGAAATTCTAGACCAAGAAGACTGGAGCGATCGCCTGCCACCAGAGATACTACAATTTTTGACTCAACCTGGATCAACTCCCGTGACTTGTTCTCTTGAAGCTTCTTCAGAGGAGATTCTGGGTCATTTAGAAGCTTTGCTACAGGAGCAAAATCCCCTAATTCAGTCCGCTGCACTCTATATGATTGCTCAATTAGATACAGAACGCGCTCAAGCGATCGCTCGCAATCAACATCATGAGTCCAGTCCTCAACTTTTGCAGGAAACTGCCAAGCGGTTGTTATCTTTGCCAACACCCAAGCCATCTCTCAGCGAATTTCCAACCCTTGAGAAGCTGATTTATTTATTCAATAGTGATTTCTTTCATCGAATGCAGAGTGAAACGTTGATCGCCCTAGCTCATAAGGCAGAAGTGAGAACCTACTCTAGCGGTGAGGTGATCACAGAAGCGGGAGATACCTGCCGAGAACTATTACTTTTGCTGGAAGGCAATGCCAATATTCACTATCAAAATCAAACTGGGGCCCAGATTCGTGTTGAACAGCTTTTCCCTGGGCAAACCCTTGACGAGCTAGAAGTTTTGGCACATAGTACCTCGGAAAATACAATTATTGCAGACAGCGAAAAGACTCGTATTTTAGCAATTTCCGTTGATGCCTTTGACGACTTACTAGACAAAGACCGTGATTTTGCACGGCGGGTTTTGGAATTAGAAAGTCGGCAGCTACAGCGATTTATGCGATCAATGCAGCAGATTTAAAATAGTTATGGTTTTTAGTTAAACGCGATCGCTTTTTGTTTAATGTCAAAATAACAAGAATAATATTTAAGACGAATGACATCAATGACTTGTTCAGGCAGTTTTTAGTCGGCTTTTCACGGAATAATATCCATCAAGTTTCTCGATATCACCGACGAATATACCGAAAGTTTCTTGATATCATGTTCTACAGGGTGGATATCCAGAAAGTTTCAGTATAATAAATAGTTATCCCTCAAGCTGTTGGTTGTGACGGTTGTTTAGAATTTATCTGTTAGTGCCAAGGGTGTAGTGCATAATTCTGACTGTGGTGTAGTGTTTGTAGGTGCTGAGAAGGAGGCATCATCAGACGAGATCCGTTAGAATTGAACCGTTTCTTGCCCAAATTATGATTTTGTAAAGTAGTAAAAATGGTTGATTTTAAGAAGAAGCTGGGTTTGAAATCAATCGAGAAAAAGATAAATCCAGTTGAAATTTATGATGAGCTAGATAGAAGAAGTGAGACGGGTCCTCTGCGTCCAGTACAAAGAGAAGTGCTAACAAATTGGTGGTTACACCGTAAAGATGACAAGGATTTAGTCTTAAAGCTGCACACTGGACAAGGTAAAACCTTGATCGGGTTACTGATTCTTCAATCCAAACTGAATCAGAAGAAAGGTCCCTGCTTATACGTGTGCCCTAACATATACTTGGTAAAACAAACTTGCCTAGAAGCAGAAAAATTTGGCATTGGATATGTAACTTTTGATGGCAGTAATTCCCTACCCGATCAATTTCTAAACTCAGAGAAGATATTAA
>NZ_PVWF01000090.1 GCF_003003995.1 Pleurocapsa sp. CCALA 161
TCCGATAAGTTATCGCCGTGCTTAACTGTCGAGTAAGCTAACGCTGTACTCGCAGTATGCAGCACGGATTTAATCAAAATTATAGCGAGGGGAGCTTAATCGGATCATTATTATTATTTAAGCTAGGAAGACGAGGAATTTCAGCAGTTTTACGGCGACATTTTTTAGTAACGGCATCACAGGTAAAAGCCTCGCACTTTTGTTTGTTATCGTCAACTTTGCACTTAGTACAAAGAATTGCGCCTGCGCTAGCGGTTTTACAGTCATATCCCAACTTGCTCAAAACACTCACCGAAGCATTACTGACATCATCAGCTATACCTGCATATTTAAAAGCCGAACCAGAGGCTGGCGCGATCGCATTTAAGGAGACAAAACCGAGGGCAGCGATCGACAGAGAACGTATTTTCATTAATTTCAAAGCTGAATATAGTTAACCCCATTACCATACTGGAAGCTCAGAGTTTTGTTAAGTTGTCAGCTAATAGCTAATTATTTGGGAATTTGGCTCATTTTTTCCAAATCCAGAACTGTAGTAAGTTGCTCTTCGCTCATCAAACCTGCTTCTAAAACAATCGCCCGAATGGATTGACCTGTTTCTAAAGACTTCTTCGCCACGTCTGCTGCTTTGAGATAGCCGATATGAGGATTAAGAGCGGTTACTAAAGCCAGACTGCTTTCGGCATAAGCTAAACAGCGATCGCGACGGGCGCTAATTCCTGCCAAACAACGTTGACTGAGGCTATTGATCGTGTTGCCCAGTATCTCGATACTATGAATCAGATCGTAGGCAATTAAAGGCATCATCACATTTAACTCTAGCTGTCCTGCTTGAGCAGCAAAAGCGATCGCTGTATCATAGCCCATCACCTGAAAACAAACCATCGAAGTCATTTCTGCCATCACAGGGTTGTATTTTCCTGGCATAATGGACGACCCTGGCTGAACGGCGGGAAGCTGGATTTCTTTAAAGCCTGTTTGGGGTCCAGAATCCATCAGACGCAGATCGTGGGATATTTTGACTAAATCCTGGGCTAAATTTCTGAGGCTACCTGAAACGTTGACAAAGGGACTCATACTCTGCATTGCTGCCATCAGGTGGGGCGCTGGCTGTAATGGTTGCTGGATAAATTCCCCTAACAGTTCCGCTACCCGATGACGATATTGAGGATGAGTATTGAGTCCTGTTCCTGTGGCGCTACCTCCTAGACCCAGGTTATGCAGATCCGCAGCAGCGGTAGTAATTCGCTGGTGATGCTCTCTTAAAATTATCTCCCAAGCTCTAAATCCCTCTCCTAAACGTACAGGAACGGCATCCTGCATATGGGTGCGACCAGATTTAACAATATCCTGAAATTCTGTGGCTTTTTGTGCCATGGCTGCGATCGCTTTGCTTAAAGCAGGATACAAAGTACGATCGAGAGCCAGTAATGACCCAACGCGAATAGCAGTAGGAATTACATCGTTCGTAGACTGCCCATAATTGATGTGGTCGTTGGGACTAACTCTTTGATAATTACCTTTTTCATCCCCCAGAATTTCTAACGCCCGATTTGCCAACACTTCATTGACGTTCATGTGGTGAGAAGTACCCGCCCCTGCCTGATAAACATCTACCACAAACTGATCTCGCAATTGACCAGCCAAAATTTCATCTGCTGCTTGGACAATTGCCTGACTAATATCCTGGTTAATACAGTTTAATTCTCCATTGGCGATCGCGGTCGCTTTTTTAATCAAAACACAGGCATCAACATAAGTTGCTAGGGGTTTGATACCACTGATCGGAAAATTCTCCGTCGCTCTTAAAGTTTGAATACCATAGTAAACGTTGGCGGGAATTTGTCTTGCCCCCATTGAGTCTTTTTCAGTGCGATGATTATTGCTCATTTATTAAAAGTTAAGTTAGGGGTGAACCAACGTTCACCAGTACAAATTAGAAACTAGCATTTAGTCATAAATAATCCCATAATTCCCTACTTTGATAATCACGCTAAAATTTTTAGTACAGACCTAATATCGTAAATAGTATTTGATTTTATGTTTTTAACCGAATTAGCACCAGCTTTGCAAAAACTAATCCAACAACCCGTCGCTTTTGCCAGTGGTTTTATTTCGGGGGTTTTGCATCTCAATCTTGACGAAGAACCTTTGTCTCAGTGGCTAGAAAAACAGGGATACAATTCCAATAGCAATAATTCGTCAGTGACTAAAAATAGCGATCGCCCACAGTCAATTGATATTGATTAAAAGTGAACATTACTCTGTCTTGAATTAGAGCCTGCATTCACCGCCGTGGACACCTCTTTTACTATGGTATCTCTGGGGAATGACTATGGCTTTGATTGAACCTGTATTCAAGATGGCAAAATCTTTAGGTAATCTGAAGCTAGTCTTAAGGTTCTGACTGCGACTAAAAATCACTTTCTAAGATGAATTAGTAGAGTTCTGAAGACTAAAAAACATTTTCTAAATTATTTCTCTCTTAAAGGAACGGAGCAAAATACTAGAAAATCGTTTTAACTGGCTTTACTCTCTACCAACCAAATAAATCAATCCTCAAGTCTTACGTGACTAATGATTAGATAGTTAACGGTTGAAGGACAAAAGAAATATAGGCGAAGGAAAATTAAGACCATGGAAAATTTAGACCAAGCTGTCATTCCAGAATTCAGCCTGGATAGAGATTGCCAGACTCTATCTCAGCATGTGCTTCAGCAGTTTTCCGACTTTACAACTCAAGCACAGGACATTAGTGCGATCATGAATCGTATTGCTTTAGCAGCAAAATTAGTAAGCCGTCGCTTAAGCAGGGCTGGTTTAATGGCGGGGGCATTAGGTTTTACAGGAGAAACCAATGTGCAAGGAGAATCTGTCAAAAAAATGGATATCTACGCCAACGATGTTTTTATCTCGGTGTTTAAGCGTAGCGGTTTAGTTTGTCGCTTGGCATCAGAAGAGATGGAAAAACCTTATTATATTCCCGAAAATTGTCCTGTCGGTCGCTACACTCTGCTATACGACCCCATCGATGGTTCTTCCAATGTTGATATTAATCTCAATGTGGGTTCAATCTTTTCTCTACGTCAACAAGAAGGTGATGACCTAGACGAAAAAGCACAGGATTTATTACAGAATGGCGATCGCCAAATTGGTGCAGGCTATATTCTCTACGGACCTTCAACAGTACTAGTCTATACTGTGGGTAAAGGAGTTCATTCCTTTGTTCTTGACCCCAGCTTAGGGGAATTTATTCTAGCTGAAGAAAATATTAACATCCCTAATCATGGCCCTGTCTATAGCCTGAATGAAGGTAACTACTGGCAGTGGGATGAATCAATTAGAGATTACATTCGCTACGTTCATCGTCATGAGGGCTACACTGCTCGTTACAGTGGTGCATTAGTGGGCGATTTTCACCGCATTTTATTGCAGGGTGGAGTTTTTCTTTATCCAGGCACAGTAGAAAAGCCAGAAGGAAAATTAAGATTGTTATATGAATCTGCACCATTAGCTTTCTTGGCCGAACAAGCAGGAGGGGCTGCTAGCACAGGTACTCAAAGGCTATTGAGCTATGTACCTCAGGAACTACACCAAAGAACTCCTTTAGTCATTGGCAGTACTAAGGATGTACAGCTAGTCGAATCTTTTATTCAAGAACGAGCGCGTCACGATGCCGAAGAAAAAGCTTTAGTTTAATCAGCTAATTAATCTAATTCAGTTTGTCGTAATTATCAGGAGTATTTATCAAGCTATGTCTACAACCAACCCAATTTTAGCCATCGAAAATCAATACGGTCAAAGTATTTGGATGGATAATCTAAGCCGCGATCTGATTGAATCAGGAGAATTAAAACAGTCGATTACCGAAAAAGGGATTCGTGGGATTACTTCCAATCCTGCCATCTTCGAAAAAGCGATCGCTGGGAATAAAATTTACGATCGGTCGATTGAGGCAGGAATTAAAGCGAAAAAGTCAGTTCAAGAAATCTACGAAGATTTGATCTTTACTGATATTCGCAATGCCTGTGATATCTTCATGCCCATCTATGAATCAAGTGACGGTTTAGATGGTTATGTCAGTATTGAAGTTCCACCCAGTTTAGCAAAAAGTACTGATAATAGTACCATTGAAGAAGCGCGTCGCTATTATCAAACTATTGATCGCCCAAATTTGATGATCAAGATCCCTGGTACTCCCGAAGGTTTACCCGCTGTCGAACAGGCAATTTCGGAAGGGATGAGCATTAATGTAACTCTGCTGTTTTCTGTCCAAAGCTATATTGATACAGCCTGGGCATACATTAGAGGCTTAGAAAAGCGGGCTGAAGCAGGAGAGGATATTAGTAAAGTGGCTTCTGTTGCCAGTTTCTTCCTCAGTCGAATTGATGTGATGATCGATGAGCAGATTGATAGCAAATTAGAGTCTGCCGAGGGGGATGCTAAAGCAAAATTAGAGGCGATTAAAGGGAAAGTGGCGATCGCTAATGCGAAAGTAGCTTACCAAAAATATAAAGAGATTTTTAGTGGCGATCGCTGGAATGCCCTGGCAGCTAAAGGTGCAAAAGTACAGCGTTTGCTTTGGGCAAGCACTGGGACTAAAAACCCTGACTACAGCGATGTGATGTACGTCGATGAATTAGTTGGTCCAGATACCGTCAATACCTTACCTCCCGATACCATTGATGCCTGTGTCGATCACTGCGATCCTGCTAGTCGCATCGAAAGTAATTTAGATGCAGCACACCAAGTTATTGATGGTTTAAAAGATGCTGCGGTAGATATCGATTTAGATACGGTAATGGATGCGCTACTAGAAGAAGGAATCGATAAATTTATCAAGCCTTTTGAATCTCTGATGTCATCTCTAGAATCCAAAGTTAAGCACTTAGCAGCAGTTTAAAAATGAAAAACAAATAGGATAGGAATAGGAGATGAGAATGAGAAATCCAACTTAAATTTCTCATTCTTTTTTCTTCCCAGCTGACAGCTAAAGTTTAAACAAATTTCCCTCAATCAAAGATATGGTTGCAATATTAGAAAATCCGTTACGAGTGGGATTACAGCAGGCACGCACCGCCGAGCCTGCGATCATTGTGATTTTTGGCGCATCAGGAGATCTCACCCAAAGAAAGTTGATCCCAGCAATCTACCAAATTAGACGAGAGCGTCGTCTTCCCTCGGAAATGACCATTGTAGGAGTTGCCCGCAGAGATTGGGATCATGACTATTTCCGACAACATCTTAAAGATGGCATTGAAGAATTTGGTAATGGTGTTGGCAACGAAGAACTGTGGAATGATTTTGCTCAAGGCATTTTTTACTGTTCAGGCAATATGGATGAGCCAGAAAGTTATGAGAAACTGAACAACTTTCTCACAGAATTAGATGGTAGACGAGGAACAAGAGGCAATCGCATTTTTTACTTGGCAGTATCGCCCAATTTCTTTAAACCAGCCTTAAAACAGCTTGGTGCAGCAGGGATGCTAGACGATCCGCTCAAAAGCAGAATTGTGATCGAAAAACCTTTTGGTAAAGACTTAAGCTCGGCTCAGTCACTTAATCGTGCGGTGCAGCGAGTTTGTAAAGAAGAACAGGTTTATCGCATCGATCACTATTTAGGGAAAGAAACTGTCCAGAATATCTTAGTTTTCCGCTTTGGTAATGCTATTTTTGAACCACTGTGGAATCGGCAGTTTGTCGATCATGTGCAGATTACTGTCGCCGAAACCGTTGGCGTAGAAGAACGAGCAGGATACTATGAAACTTCTGGGGCAATGCGCGATATGCTGCAAAATCACTTAATGCAGCTATTTGCTATTACAGCCATGGAGCCTCCCAACTCTTTGGATGCTGATAGTATTCGCAACGAAAAAACCAAAGTTTTACAGGCAACGCATATTGCCGATGCCAATAACCTAGAACAGTCGGCAATTCGGGCGCAGTATTCGGAAGGCTGGATGAAAGGTCAACCAGTTAAAGGTTATCGCCAAGAAGAAGGGGTCAATCCTGAATCTACTACCCCAACTTTTGTTGCTTTAAAGCTAGAAATAGATAACTGGCGCTGGAAAGGAGTACCCTTTTATCTGCGTACAGGGAAGCGAATGCCCAAAAAAGTGAGTGAGATTTCGATTCATTTTCGGGAAGTACCCTTGTTAATCTTTCAATCCGCAGCACAACAGACAAGTCCTAATGTTCTCACGATGAGGATTCAGCCTAATGAGGGCATATCTCTCAAGTTTGAAGCAAAAACCCCTGGCCCAGATTTAAGAACTAGAACCGTAAATATGGACTTTAGCTATGGTTCATCTTTTGGCATGGCGACAGCAGATGCTTATCACCGCCTATTATTAGACTGTATGTTGGGAGATCAAACCCTGTTTACTCGTGCTGATGAAGTGGAAGCAGCCTGGAATATTGTAATGCCTTTGATTAATGCTTGGGAGTCTCCTAGCGATCCTAGCCTCATGCCTCAATATGAAGCAGGTACTTGGCAGCCGACGGAAGCGGAAATGATGATTAATCGCGATCATCGTCGTTGGCGAAGACTGTAGATGATTACTAATTACTAACGTTATCTATCACGGATATACCCTTGTGATACTACGAATTACTGACATTTTACCCTTGTGATACTACTAACTTCTAATTAATTATGGTTTCACCAATAGTTTCCTTGCAAGCACCAAAAGACGTATCCATTGATGAGATTGAAGCGGAACTGCGATCGCTTTGGCAGAGTCAGGGTACAGATGAAGATAGCGCAGCCGTTACTAGAGCAGCAACCTTTAGCCTACTTGTTTATGAGCCTGATGGTACACAGCAGTTATTAGCCTCTTTAGGGTTCTATACAGGACCGATTGACGGGATTGCGGGGCCAAGAACCAGCGCTGCCATTAAAGCTGCCCAAAAAGATTATGGCATGGATGCTACAGGTAAATCGAACCAAGCATTACGTACCAAACTAAAAGAAGAATTTGTGGAGGCAAAGGCTAAAGATAAGTTTACCGCCGAAAATAAAACTGCTGCTGTTAGCTATACTCCCGATTCCGAAGGCATTACTGCCGATGTGATTGCTGCTGCTAATCCCTGTCGAATTATTACCCTTTGCCCAATCCTGGGGGAAGATACAGGGGTTACGGCTCAGGTATCCGCCTACTGTCCGCTTAATAAGCAAAGCCAAAATACCTTGATTTGCTGTGAATATATTACTCTTAGCGGCACTACTGAAGCATTAGACCGCATTGGCGGTGTTATTGCTGCATTGGCGATCGCCGATCTGCCGAAGTTTATTTGGTGGAAAGCAACTCCTACTCCCGACTTACCCTTATTTAAACGCCTCGTCTCCTCCAGTGATACGGTAATTTTTGATTCCAGTAGCTTTGTTGAGCCAGAAACAGATCTCCAAGCTTTGGCAGGATTACTCAAACAGGATACTGCTTTGGCAGACATTAACTGGCGCAGACTAGCACCCTGGCAAGAATTGACCGCAGCAGCTTTCGATCCTCCAGAAAGGCGATCGGCAATTTACGAAGTAGATCGCGTGACCATTGACTATGAACAGGGTAATCAGTCTCAGGCATTAATGTTTCTGGGGTGGTTAGCTAGTCGCCTTCAGTGGATTCCTGTTAGCTATGACTTAGAAGGCGGAGACTATGATATCCGTCAAGTTAAGTTTACTGATGAGAAACAGCGTACTATTGAAGCGGAACTAGCAGGTATCCCCACTGCCGACTGGGGTGATATTCCAGGAGATTTAGTTAGCTTGCGTTTAACTTCAACTAATGAAGATGCAGATTGCTGCACTGTTCTTTGCTCTAGCACTACAGGCTGTATGCGGATGGAAGCTGGAGGAGGAGCGCAGTCTTGCTATATTGAGCAGGTAACGCCTCTATTTGACCAAAAAAGCGAAGATTTACTCGGTCAACAACTTCAACGTTGGGGGCGCGAAATGCTATACGAAGAAAGCATGGCAGTTTTAGCACAGATGCTTAAGCTTCCTCAGTGATCTAAAAACAGCATTTTAACTAGACATAATCCTGTGAGTTTGATCTAAAATCACCATAATTTTCATTTTGTGGTCTATAATACATTAATCAATCTGAAAAAACAGCTAGCCAATGTCAAGTGAACTAGCTGTCAATCTACAATCGAAGTAATTATCATCAAACTATTAAGCCTGCAAGTTTAATAGTTTTTTTCATTGGCAAAATAAGCGATCGTTCCCAAACTTACTCCTAGTACGTAACCAGTGATTAAAACTCCAATCAAAGCGATCGCTGTAGGTGAAAAAGTCATCATTGAACCTCTTTTTTGTTTGCACACACAATCTAACAGCAATGTCAATAATCTTCAACAAATATTAATGATCCCCAGAAATTGTTACAAAAGTTGATTTTAGTTTCAGCTTTGTCTGAAGCCAAATTTAGCTATAGCATATTCTTGTTTTAGATAAGCTGCTCAATCTTCAAGAGAGTAGGTGCAAATCAATGATAAGCCGAATTAATTAGGGCTTATTGAATAAGTTTAAACTTATGATTCATATATCTTTCCAGTTTATTCATTTAATCACAGTGTAAAGTTTACTAATTCACTAAAATATTTTTTTGGTACTTAGTAAAGATCTAATCTGACATTTTCTTAAAAGCTAAAAGCTAATAGCTAATGGCTAATAGCTTTTAAGCAAATATATGCTCGAATCTAAGTTTTTTCAGTAAGCCCTAATTATGAGAGACTTTGCTTAAGCAGGGTTAATTATGAGAAAAACAGCGAAAAATAATAATGGCGATCGCAGAAAAGACAACCGCCTCAATTAGTGTTGAGATTCTGAAAAATCCAAGCCAACTTAATGCAAAATTTACATAGGTTTAATGCTGTAAATAAAAAAAAACCTATATTTTGTAACGAAAATTACAAAAAGTAAATTATTTTAATGTGACTCTATTATTCAGCAGCTAAAATCAGTAATCACTGAATATTTAGCATCTGCTATTACTTGTCAAGTATTATTTATTTTGGCAATTTGTAGCTATTTTTACTCGTTTTTATAGCAATACATTCATGATTACTTAAGAAACAACATATTTTTATTTTTGATTCAATTGGTCAATTAAACTTAGTTGAATTTTAATCATTAATTTTTGGCAAAGATATCCTAACATTCAAAACCTAGTGATGTTCAACCCTTCCTTGACTATTTTAAAACTGTAAATCAAGAGAATTTAGATAGCTTCTGTAATCGCAGTTATTAATGATTACTTTCTAAATTCGCTCAAGTAGCCTCTGGGATTTGAGCAAACTATCCTCAAATTTACCGACCTCAAACATATTTCTTTTTTGTAATTTACGACTTATTATGTCCAAACTATCTCGTCGCAAGTTTGTTTTTACCGCTGGTGCTACTGCTGCTGCTACTTTTTTGATACACGGTTGTACCTCATCTACCGAAACTACTGAAGGTAATGCCGAATCAGGCTCTACTACTGAATCTACAGCCCAGCCAGTAGCCAATTTAAGTCCTGAAGAAACTCCAGAAGTTACTACTGCTAAGTTAGGATTTATTGCTCTTACTGATGCTGCACCGTTGGTAATTGCTTCAGAAAAAGGATTATTTGCTAAATACGGGATGACGGACGTAGAAGTGCTTAAACAAGCTTCTTGGCCCGTAACCAGGGATAATATCGAACTGGGTTCAGCAGGAGATGGCATTGATGGAGCGCATATTCTTAGCCCCATGCCCTATCTGATGACCTTAGGAACAATTACGAAACAGCCCGTACCGATGTACATTTTGGCTAGATTAAATGTTAATGGGCAGGGAATTTCTGTTAGTGAGGATTATCTAGAAACTAAAGTAGGCCTAGATAGCAGCAAAATGAAAGACGTGTTTGCTAAAGCTAAAGCTGAGAACAAAGAACTTAGTGCAGCTATGACTTTCCCTGGTGGAACACACGATTTATGGATGCGCTATTGGTTGGCTGCTGGCGGTGTCGATCCTGAAAATGATATTTCTGTAGTTCCCGTACCGCCACCTCAAATGGTTGCCAATATGAAGATTGGAGCGATGGAAACTTTCTGTGTAGGAGAGCCTTGGAATGCTCAATTAGTTAACCAAGAGCAAGGTTATACTGCCCTGGTTACAGGAGAAATTTGGAAAAATCACCCAGAAAAAGCGCTGGCGATGCGGGCTGACTGGGTAGATAAAAATCCTAAAGCTGCTAAAGCCTTGACCAAAGCTGTCTTAGAAGCACAGCAATGGTGTGACAAGCCAGAAAATCAGCAAGAAATGTGTGAAATTGTTTCCCAAGATAAATGGTTTAAAGTACCAGTCGAAGATATTATTGGCAGAATTCAAGGCAAAATCAACTATGGTGATGGGCGTACGGTGGACAATCCCGACATCTCCATGAAATTTTGGCAAGATAATGCGTCTTATCCCTACAAGAGTCATGATTTGTGGTTTTTAACCGAAGATATTCGTTGGGGCTATATTCCTGCTGATACTGATACTAAAACTTTAGTTGATAAAGTCAATCGTTCTGATATTTGGAAAGAAGCGGCCAAAGCAATTAAAGTAGCCGATGCGGAAATTCCCAAGACTGATTCTCGTGGTGTAGAGACTTTCTTTGATGGAGTTAAGTTCGATCCTGAAAATCCCCAGGCTTATTTAGACAGTTTAAAAATCAAAAAAGCCTAATTTTCAAAATTGATAATTGACAATGGATAATTATCAATTTTGAAATAAATGGTGGGCATTGCCCACCCTACAACTACTAATTAAAATTCCTTACCGAAAAGTAGTTTTTTAGAATCGGATTTAGATCACGCCACATTAAAATACTCATCTTACTTCTCTTACTATGACAGCTAATCTTGATAGTTCCCTGAAAAAGCCAAATTTCTTTGTTTCTCTGATTAAACAACCCCCCAGAAAAATATTAGCTCCCATTTGTGCGCTGCTTTTTATTTTGACCCTGTGGCAGGTTTTATGTAGTGGTGAAGATGCAAATTTACCCAGTCCAATCAAAACTTTTCAAGATACTGCCGAGCTAATTTTTGATCCTTTTTTTGATAACGGAGGTACTGATAAAGGCCTGTTTTGGCAGATCCTTGCTAGCTTACAGAGGGTTGCAATTGGATATAGTTTGGCAGCAATTGTCGGCATTGGCTTGGGAATTTTAATTGGTTCTAGCTCTTTTATGTACGATGCGGTAGACCCAATTTTTCAAATATTACGGACTGTTCCTCCTTTGGCTTGGTTGCCGATCGCTTTGGCTGCTTTTGAAGAAGCTAACCCATCAGCAATTTTTGTAATTTTTATTACGGCAATTTGGCCAATTATCATCAATACTACAGTGGGAGTGCAGCAAATCCCCCAAGATTACAAAAACGTTGCTAAAGTACTACATTTATCTGGAGCTAAATACTTTTGGGAAATTATGTTCCCTGCGGCTGTTCCTTATATATTCTCTGGTTTAAGAATTGGCATTGGTCTTTCTTGGCTAGCGATCGTGGCAGCAGAAATGCTTGTTGGTGGTGTGGGTATTGGTTTCTTTATTTGGGACTCTTATAACAGTTCACAATTGAGCGAAATTATCGTGGCTTTAATTTATGTTGGGATTGTCGGTTTAATCCTCGATCGCCTGGTTGCCTGGATTGCTTCAATAGTAGTTCCCTCAGAACAACAACAGTAACAAAAGTCAAAAGTCACATTGCGCTAAAGCATACACCTTCGGATATCCTGCTTGACAGAAAAAGTCAAAAGTACCATTTGCGAAGCTTATCCTTTAGGACAAGGGTATAACATCAGAAGTTTTACTCGTTACCTACTACCTACTACCTACTACCTACTACCTAAAAAATAATGACAGCATTTCTTGAAGTAGATCACGTTGATAAGGTATTTCCTCTGGCGAATGGAGGCAGATACATTGCCCTGAAAAATATTAATCTGGAAATTAAACAGGGAGAATTTGTTTGTTTACTCGGACATTCTGGCTGTGGTAAATCGACCTTGCTCAATATTGTGGCAGGTTTAGATAAACCAACTCAAGGCGGTATTATTCTCGAAAACAAACAGATCAAAGATCCAGGTCCCGATCGCATGGTAGTCTTTCAGAATTATTCGCTACTTCCCTGGAAGACAGTACGGCAAAATATTGCCTTAGCGGTCAATCAAGTTTATGGTCATAAATCGGCAAAAGAGCGTCATGCTATTGTCGAAGAACATATTAATATGGTTAACCTGCGCCAGGCAGCAGACAAGCATCCTGCGCAACTGTCAGGAGGAATGAAACAGCGGGTGGCGATCGCACGCGCCCTAGCCATTCGTCCTAAGCTACTGTTATTAGACGAACCTTTTGGGGCATTAGATGCCTTGACTAGAGGTAGTTTACAAGAACAGTTGATGAAAATGTGTCAAGAATATCAACTTACCTGTCTAATGGTTACTCATGATGCTGATGAAGCGCTATTGTTGGCCGATCGCATTGTTATGTTAACCAATGGGCCAGAATCCCATATCGGACAAATTATTGACGTTCCCATTCCCCGCCCCAGACAACGTTTAGAAGTGGTTAACCACCCTAGTTATTACGCTTTGCGGGGAGATATTGTTTACTTTCTCAATCAACAGAAAAAAGCCAAAAAACGTCAGCAAGTCAAAGCCCCGGCAATTATTGCGGCAAACGGTTTAGGAAAAGTTAATTTAGAAATTGGTTTTATTCCCCTAACCGACTGCGCCCCTTTAGTAGTTGCTAAAGAAAAAGGCTTTTTTGCCAAACATGGTTTAACTCAAGTCAATCTCAACCGAGAACCTAGCTGGAAGGCGATCGCCGAGGGTGTTACTAGCGGTAGATTAGATGCTGCCCAAATGGTAGCAGGAATGCCCCTATCTCTATCTTTGGGTATGGGCAATAGACCTACCTCGCCGACGGTTACAGCTTTGACTTTATCTCGCAATGGGAACGCGATTACTTTAAGCAAAAGGTTTTACGAACAGGGAGTGAGAACTCTTGCTGACTTTAAAGCAGCGATCGCTCAAGAAAGCGATCTCGTTCATACCTTGGGGATGGTGCATCCTTCTTCCATGCATAACCTAATGTTGCGCTATTGGTTAGCTTCTGGAGGAATCGACCCTGATCTGGATGTCAAGTTAACGGTAATTCCACCTCCACAAATGGTAGCTAATCTCAAAGCTGGCAATATTGATGGCTATTGTGTAGGTGAACCCTGGAACTCCCGCGCTGTCTACGAAAATCTAGGTTTTGTGATTGCTACTGACTTAGATATTTGGCAAAGTCATCTAGAAAAGGTTTTAGGAGTCAAAGAAGAGTGGGCAAATAAATATCCCGAAACCCATGTTGCTTTAGTCAAAGCTTTGATGGAAGCCTGTGAATATTGTGACGATCGCCGTAATCGCGAAGAAGTTTTGCAATTAATCTGTCAACCTAACTATGTAGGTTCTGCCCCAGAATATACTCGTCCTGGTTTTATCGATCCCTATGACCGAGGTACAAGCGAACCTGCCCAAATGTTGCCCGAATTTAATGAATTTTATGTCAACAAAACCAATTGTCCTAGTCGCGTTGAAGGATTATGGATTTTAGTGCAAATGGCACGTTGGGGAATTGTTCCTTTTCCGCGCAACTGGATTGATGTTTTAGACAGAGTTAGAAGAAATGATGTTTATTCTGAAGCAGCCAGACAACTTAATTTACCTGGCTTAGAACCAGAAAGAACTTCTTTTAGGCTATCTGACGGTAGTGTTTTTAGTCCCGATAACCCGATTGAATATCTGCAAGGACTAAAAATCAAACGAGAAATTAAGGTAGAAGAAGTTTCTCTCGATCCATTAGTAGTAGGGGCGTAAAACTTCCCCTTTTCAGGGGATTATTGATTCTTGCAGCAAGGCAAGCCACAGACAAAAAACCGTATTTATCACTCATTTTTTATTTATGCAAATCTCTAACACCACTTTATCCACTCAGATTTCTTCTACTACTAGTTCTGACACTTTCTTGGAATTTGATGGTGTTGCTAAAGTTTATCCTACGGCTAAAGGTAGTTACACAGTTTTAGAAGATGTCAATTTAAGTATTCAAGAAGGTGAATTTATCTGTCTGATTGGACATTCTGGTTGCGGTAAATCGACTCTTTTAAGCATGGTATCGGGATTAAATAAACCTAGTAGCGGACAAATTCGCCTCAAGAATCAGCCGATTACCAGACCTGGGCCAGATCGCATGGTAATCTTTCAGAACTATTCTTTGCTGCCTTGGAAAACTGCCTACGAAAATGTTTATCTAGCAGTAGAACAAGTTTATAAACATAAATCTGGTCAAGAAAAAAAAGACATTACTCTAGAACATTTAGAATTAGTTGGTTTAACCGAAGCGATTCATAAAAAACCCGCTCAACTTTCTGGAGGTATGAAACAACGGGTGGCGATCGCTCGTGCTTTGGCGACTCGTCCTGAAGTTTTAATTATGGATGAACCATTTGGGGCTTTAGATCCGATTACTAGGGAAGAAATGCAAGAAGAATTAGTCAAAATCTGGCAGGATCATCGCTGCACGGTATTAATGATTACTCATGATATCGACGAGGCTTTATTTCTGAGCGATCGTCTAGTCATGATGACTAATGGCCCTGCTGCTAATATTGGCGAAGTTTTAGATATTCCTTTTGCTCGTCCCCGCGATCGCCAAAAAATGATGGAAGATCCTCGATATTTTGAATTGCGTAACTATGCCCTTGATTTTCTCTTCCGCCGTTTTGCCCATGATGATGCTTTGGAGTAAGCTTGTAGTTAAATGTAATGTTATATACTTTATAACCTGAAAATACTGAGTAATTTGTAATCAAATCGACAATTACTCCCTAAAGATTTTCTGGCTGCTGAAATCAAAATTAATATTTACGAAGTAACCGCAAGCTCTTCCTTTTTTAAGTAGAATTAGGTAACAAAAAGCGGATTACTTTATTTTTAATAATTTATTTCTGGGGACGGGACTGGTTGAAAAATACTTCTGGATCAAAATAATTATTATTTGTACTTTTTTAAATGAATATTATACTCATTTAATTTAAACTCTATACACCAATGATTAATTTCATCAAATTTTTGACAAAAGGCAAACCAATCACTGTACATATCTAATAATTTATTATGTTGTCGGTAATATAGTTGATATTTATTCATGTTGCCCTTAAGATACTTAAGGATTTGTCGATGTTTTTTTATTTTTAAAAATAATACACAAGTTTTTTTTACCAGTCTCCATCTCATTCTTTGCTGTAAAATTTTGGGAGTTATATATAAAGTAATAATATCTACTTTTCTTGACTTCGCCATTAATAATTGCAAATAATCATATTCTTTAGGATGTAAATTATGCTCACAAATATCGTAGTGAAGGATTAAATTTTGCGGTAATGATTCTGGCATTCTTAAAAAGTCTTTAGCAATTAAATCTACGCATAAGTGAGGATTTTTGATATCTAATTGCTGACAAATTAATGGTAATTTTTTTGATTTAATTTTATTTATTAAAGTAGTTTTACCAGAGCAAGATGGGCCACTTAATATAATTAGGTGTTGAATGTCGTTCATTATAGAAAATTCTTAAAAGTTTATCTTAAATGCAAACTATAGATAGAGCTGTTGAGCAATAGGAAATAGTTATGAAAAAGGATTTTCTTAATTCCGATTCAGTTTATGCCACATCTAAGTAGAAGTTCCATAGTCCTGTAGCTACTAACATTAAGAGGTCAGCCAAATCAGTCACACGATTCCTATGAATTGAAGCTACCGAGTTATATCGCTTGATACCTACATAAGCATGTTCAAGATTAACTCTACGTCCCCCGCCATGAAACCGTAACCTTTCTTTTTCTTGCTTAAAGAGGCTTTACTCATAAGCTTCTGCAAATATTGGGCAATAGTTCCTCGAAGGCTTGGCGATTTAGTCCAGTTATTGCCCGCATGAAGGCGATCTTGCTTGAGGTTATGCTCTAGATTTAGCATGATAATCTTGCCATACAACTACTTCATCTTATATTTATTTCCCAACAGCTCTTATGTATTTGTTAACTGCACATTCATATAATTTTAACCTAATGTTTTAGTAGGGCTGCCTGAATAGTCATCAAACAATGACATGAAAAGGGTTACAGAAAAAAAGTTGATTTATCTATCAGAAAAATCGGTAAAATTAGTTACATAGTAATGCGTAACTATGCCCTTGATTTTCTCTTCCGCCGTTTCGCCCATGATGATGCTCTGGAGTAATTTTTTCTAGCCAGACTAATGCAGTTTTTTCGGCTATTTGCTGTTTTGAGATAACCAAGCCAAGTTTCCTGGAGTATCATCGATGGTTAAGATACCCGCTTTGGATTTATGGTTGCGTTCTCTTGGCATTATAATTGGGAGTTGGGAATAGAGAACTACAATGCTTGAATTGTACTACTATCAATGGTGGCTAATTGTTGTTCTAACCAGCGATCGCATAATTCGTTTAATAGCCGTTCGCGCATTGCTCGATCTAATCTAGCTGGAAAATATTGTTCTAGACGTACAATTACCCAATGATCTTCAATTTGTCTGGGGGGTAATAGTTGTCCTGGTTGGCTAAGATGAAGCATTTGAGCCAAAACATGATGGAGATCGATCAGCTTCACCAAACCTACTAAACCATTCTTATTGGCTTCTTCACCCAGAGAATATAATTTAGCTAGTTCGGCAAAAGAATTTTCCCCTTCTTGAAGCCGATGATATAGTTCCTTTGCCATTCCTGCAGGTTTAACTCTAATTAAAGAAAAAACCGCTTTTTCAAAAGCCAATTTACGCTCAAGAAAATAAGATTCTAGTTGATGTCCCCATTGCTCTTGTTTAAATTTATCAAGCTTAATATTTCTAATCATTCGAGTTTCTAACTGAACTTTAGTTATGTTCATCTTGTTTAGCCAAGTCTCTAATTTAGCTGCTGAATCTAACTGATATTGTTGAATAAACTCTTGATAGACATTAGTAAATTCTGCTGGGGTATATTCAATATTAGCAATAGCGCGATCAATAATTACTTCCCGTAAAAACTGTGGTAAGAGACGATAATTATCTAACAAAGGAATAATCTCTGCTGCGGTAATTGTGCGATCTTTTATTTGTAAACTAGTATTCATAATTTTAATTCCATCAGCTTTAATAGCTTAAAAATATAAAGCGATCGGGAATATCTAGAGAAGTCTCGACTGAAAAGCAATTATTTATGCAACAAAGGAGCCAAGGTAAAAATTACCCTGGCTCCTTTGTAGGATGTAATTATTGCCTACAGTTTAACATTGAACAATTGATAACGAAGTGTATCCTTTAGGATTAATAAGGTTAAGACCTCTGTTCAATGATCATTGCTCATTGTTCATTGCTCATTGTTCATTGTTCATTTAAGCTGCTACATAAACAAAGCTATCTTTAGCAGCAGTAATTTCATTAGCAGTGTAGCCTTCAAAAACAGCTACCATATCATCTCCTTGAGAATAAGAGCCATTTTTATCTTGATCCCAGTAAATAGATGCTGCTTTATCACCCATAGCTCCCTCTTTTTCTAAAGATGAACTTTCTCCCACTACATAATTTTCTGAAGCACCATGTAACATGACAGCATCTTTTCCGGCTGTGTAGTCGGTAATTACTGCATAGTCTTTTTCTCCATTGGTTGCGTAGTGAGCATATTTTTCAGTCCCAAGAGCATAAATATCTTTACCCCTACCGCCAGTCATCCAATCTACCTCCTTATACTCCTCTTGAGCATATTTTTTATCCTCAGCATTATGCTCTTTATTAATACCCCAGAGCCAATCATCACCTTTGCCAGCATTAATTTTATCGCTACCATAACCAGCTTCTATAACATCGTTTTTAGCGTAAGTTTCCACAACATTGTTATATTCATTAGCGATTAAATAGTCTGCTTTTCCTGTACCGTAACCTTCTTCAGTTTTCTCAAGTACATATTGTTTTTCGGGATACTTTTCCTCTGAATATTTATCTTGGATATATTCATAAGTAGGTGTCCAATAAGAATCTACATATACATCTTTTTTGGCAGGAGGTTCGTAATATTCTTGGCTAGGCTGATATTCTTCATATTCGTATTCTTTTTTGGGAGCTTCATATTTTGGAGCTTCGTAGGTTTTCTTTGGTTCGTTGTAATTAGTAGACATATTTTGTTTTCTCCGTAGTAAGTATTAGTCAAATAGTTGACTGTTTATACTTTATGAAGCAATAGGGAAGAGCTAGAGATTAAATCGAGAAATAAAAGAGAAAAAATTAGTAATTACTGATACTGTTCATTGTTGATCCCATTCAGCAAAAATATCTTTAATTCTGGCGATCGCTTTTTTTGCTGCTTGTTCGGGTTTAACTTGTTCGGCAGTTACTTGAGTAAGAGCTTGACCCCAAACGTTTTCGGCTAAAACTTGGCTATAGGCAGGATACTTTACTTCATAAGAAAGGCGTGTTTGTCCCTGGGTGAGAATCTTGGTAACAGTCTCAATATAAGGATCTTTAGTGTCTTGCCAAAAAGGATCTAACCAGACAGACTTACGAACTGGCTGACCCCTGCAATTAGTGGCCTTGAGATAGTCAATTGTGACTTGAGGCTGGATAAAATAACGGATAAAGTTTTTGGCTAAGGATTTATGAAGGGAATTTTTAAAAATTACTGCCTGTCTAATGGATAGTATGTAGCGCATAGATTCACCATTAGGTTGGCGAGGAAACCCCAGAATACCTAGTTGATTGTAATAAGTATCTGCATCTTGACGCACAGTTGCTGGAATCGAAAGCGTGGCATTAGGAGTCATTAAAACCAAGCGATTGAGTAAATTGCGATTATTATCAATATTCGACCAGTTAACCGCATTGGGTGGAATGTACCCCTGCTGATATAGTTGAGCATACCAGTTTAAACATTTAATAATGCCTTGTCTTATCTTTGGGCGATCGATTTCTAGTTCACCTCGATCGCTTAGTAGATTGATATTATTTGCTGCGAGAATTTGTTCAAATAGATAATGAGTATCGTCTGCTCTTTTATCTTTAGCCAGAGGAAATCCTAAACTATAAATGTCTAAGTTTTGTTCTTTGAGTTTAACTTGCGCTTGTTGCCAAAACTGCCAGAAATCATCCCAATTTTGCGGAATATCACTTGGCTTCAAACCTACTGAGGCTAATAGTTTTTGCCAGTAAAAAATCAAGATAATACTTTGATGCACAGGTACTCCATAATAGCTGCGTTTTCCTTGGTGGTTATTGCTGTAGGTAATTGCTTGCAAAATTTCTTTTGAATAATCATCTTGAATTGGTTCAATAAGATCGGCAACGTCCTCCA